>JAUSIT010000017.1 GCA_030647965.1 Nanobdellota archaeon
ACCGAGATTCTCCTCACCTCGTTCAAATCTCGAGATACTAAAAAACATAAATGCTCCCACCGAGATTCTCCTCACCTCGTTCAAATCTCGAGATACTAAAAAACATAAATGCTCCCACCGAGATTTGAACTCGGGTCTTCACCGTTCTCCACAAAATTTCAGAATTTCTAAGTCTTTGTGAAATTCGCAGCTGTCCAAAGAAGGACTGAGTTTATTGTTTCATCAACTAAAACTCGCTGGCTTGAGAGGGTGATATCCTTGGCCTCTAGACTATGGGAGCCTATATAAAACACTATCAAAAAGTTTTTAAATTATACTCTTTTAGCTTGTTTATGAATAAACTAACACAAAATACTGCTAGTATTTTAGTTCTTTTAGTGTTAGTCTTGACTCTCTAAAGAGTCATTTTAATTAAATTATTTCTATTAAAATGATTAACATTACTAATTTAAAACCCTATGCAAGAAAAACATCAGACGATCCTAATTATATTGCTGAAATAGATTATAATGACTGCGGGGTTATTAAATGTGAAATTTATACTAATTTGAGATTTTATTTTTACGACTGGCTTCCTAAAAAAGATGGATGTTTTCAAGTTTCAGTTTTTGACCATAATTTTGCAAGGCCAAATGGAAATTTATTATTAAGAATAGAAACTGAAAATTCTTGTGATAAAAAATATAAAAAAGATTTGGAAAAAGAATTAAAAAAAATGGCTCATGGGAGCATATTTAAAAATTAGAGAAACTTGACTTAAACATGGAAGATGAAATTAATTTTAGTGTGATTGAAAAGAAATGGCAGGAAAAGTGGGAAAAAGAAAAATGCTTTGAAGTTAAAGAAAGCAAGAATATGGAAAATAAGAAATTTTCCAAATCTTCGGCTAAAGAGGTTAGCCTTCAGACAAAAAAGAAATGTTATGTTCTTGAAATGTTTCCATATCCTTCTGGAAGTGGATTGCATATGGGTCATGCTTTTAATTATTCAATTGGAGATATATATGCAAGATATAAAAGAATGAAGGGATTTAATGTTCTTTATCACATGGGTTTTGATTCATTTGGATTGCCTGCTGAAAATGCTGCAATAAAAGCAGGAGAGCATCCTAAAAAATATACTGCAAATGCAATTTCTAATTATATTAAACAGTTAAAAAATCTTGGATTAAGTTATGATTGGAGTAGAAAGGTTGTAACTTGTGATCCTGAATATTATAAATGGAATCAATTTTTCTTTTTGAAACTTTTTGAAAAAGGTTTGATTTACAAAAAGAAATCAGCAGTTAATTTTTGTAATAAATGCGATAGTGTTCTTGCAAATGAACAGGTTCATGGAGGAATGTGTTGGAGACATGAAACTAATCCTGTTGAAATAAGACATTTAGAACAATGGTTTATCAAAACAACAAAATATGCAGATGAATTATTAGAATTTCTTCCAAAATTAAATTGGCCTAATAGAATAAAGGCAATGCAAGAAAATTGGATTGGAAAAAGCCATGGAACTGAAATTGAGTTTGAAATCATCAAAACTGAAAGTTTTGGGGATGATCAGAAATTACAAAAGAATAAGAAAATTTCTGACATCAATAATAAAAAATGGAAGATATTTACAACAAGGCCTGATACAATTTATGGAGTAACTTTTATGGTTGTTTCTGCACAGCATTCTGAATTAATGCAATTGGTTACAAAAGAACAAAAAAGTAAAGTTGAAGAGTTTTTGAAAAAATTAAAATCTGTTTCTGAAAAAGAACTTGAAGCAATGGAAAAAGATGGAGTTTTTACAGGAAGTTATGCAATAAATCCTTTGACAAAAGATAAAATACCTGTTTATGCAGGAAATTTTGTTGTTGCCGATTATGGTTCTGGAATGGTAATGGCTGTTCCTGCACATGACCAAAGAGATTTTGAGTTTGCGAAAAAATATAATATTCCTATTAAAGTTACAATTGAAAATACAAATAAAATAATTGCTATAGAAAAATCATTAAGACTAGAATTTTATAATAATGTTAGAAAATTTGCAAAAGTTGATATTAAAGATGGTTTAGTTAATATTTATACTGATAAGGTTAATGAAGTATTTGAATTAGCTAAAAATAATTTTATTGGTGCTCAATGGTATATTCATTCTGAAGGGAATATAAAGAAAATAATGTTTCATTCTGATAAAGAAAATAAAATTTTTGATTGGAATTCTGAAAAGGAAATTAAAGAAGCAAAAGATTATGGAAGAAAATTAAAAATTAAAGAAGAACAATTAGATTTTAATGAATTAAGAGGAGCCTATACTGGTTCTGGAATTTTAATTAATTCTGGAGAGTTTAATGGATTATCAAGTGAAAAAGCAATCGAAGAAATTACCAAACTTCTTGAAAAGAAAAAATTAGGAAAAAAAGTTATTCAGTATAAATTAAGAGATTGGCTTGTTTCAAGACAGAGATATTGGGGAACTCCTATACCTATGATTTATTGTGCTAAATGTGGCATAGTTCCTGTTCCTGAAAAAGACTTACCTATTTTACTTCCTGAAAATATAAAATTTGGAAAAGGAAATCCTCTTGAATCAAGTGAAGAATTTGTAAATGTTAAATGTCCAAAATGCAAAGGAAAAGCAAAAAGAGAGACAGATACAATGGATACTTTTTTTGATAGCTCTTGGTATTATCTAAGATATTGTGATTCAAAAAATCAAAAAATGCCTTTTGATAAAAAAAAGGTTAATTATTGGATGCCTGTTGACCAGTATGTTGGCGGAGCAGAACATGCATGCATGCATTTAATTTATGCAAGATTTTTTACAAAAGCTTTGAGAGATATGGGTTTTGTGAAAATTGATGAGCCATTTACAAGATTATTTAATCAGGGAATGCTTCATGGAAGTGATGGAAATAAAATGTCTAAATCCTTGGGAAATGTTGTTTTGCCTGAAACTGTTTCAGAAAAATATGGAATTGATACTGCAAGATTATTTTTAGTTTCTAGTGCAAGTCCTGACAGCGACATTAATTGGAATGTAGAAGGTATTGAAGGAAGTTTAAAATTTATTAAAAAGATTTTTAATTATGTTTCTGATGCAAAATTTGGAAAATCAGGAATTATTTTTGAATCTAAAATAAACAAAGCAATAAAAGAAATTTCAAGTGATATTGAAAATTTCAAGTATAATATTGCTGTAATAAAATTAAGGGGATTATTTGAATCAATTGAAAAAGAAAAGCAAATTGCAAAAAAAGATTTTGAGAATTTTTTAAAATTGCTTGCCCCATTTTGCCCGCATATTACTGAAGAAATGTGGCATAATCTTGGAAACAAGAATTTTATTTCTCTTGAAAAATGGCCTGTTGCAGATGAAAAAAAGATAAATGAAAAGCTTGAAAAGCAGGAAGAATCTGCTGAAAAACTTGCTGGAGATATTAATAATATTTTAAAAATTGTAAAGTCAAAAGGTCAGGATGCAAAAAAAGCCTATGTTTATGTTATTCCAAATGAAAAACAGGTTTTTTTAGATTATTTGGATGATATAAAGAAAAGAATAGAAGTAGATATTGAAGTTTTTGCAGTTAATGACAAGAATAAGTATGACCCAAAGAATATTGCAGGAAAAACAAAGCCAGGAAAACCAGGGATTTATTTGGAGTGAGCTAAAAAGCCTTAAAAACTCGATTTACTAATAATTAATAGGTGATAATATGAATTGGAATGCGTTTAACTTAATCTCTCCTGCAATTGGGAAAACTAAAAAAAGAATATCTCCATTTAAATTTAAAGAATGGCTTAATTTAGCTATTATTTCTTCTTTGGCTAAAACAGGTTCTAATTTTACAAGTTTTAATTATGGTTCAGATATTTCATCAGGTTCTGTAAATCAAAATTTTTCAGAAGCTTTTAGAGAGGGCATAAAAAAATATTGGGTTATTGGGGGAATAATTTTTTTTATATTATTTGCTTTAATAAGTGTTATAAATTATATTCAAAGTGTTTTTAGTTTTATTTTTATTGAAAATTTAGTTGAAAATAAAAAAGCAAAATATACTTTCAAAAAAAATAATTCAAAAGGAGTTTCATTGTTTTTATTTAATTTTATATTTTCAGTAATAAGCTTGATTTTAATTGCAGCACTAGCATCACCCTATGTTTATTATCTTATGAAATCAGAACCAGTAATAGCTTCTATTGGAATTCCTTATTTATTATTTTCTATTTTTGCTTTTGTGGTTTATTTTCTATTTTTGAGTTTATTATTTTTAATTATAAGTGATTTTGTTGTTCCTTATATGTATAAAAAAGAAGTTTCTGTTTCTGTTGGACTAAAACAAATATGGAAAGCAATTAGTAAACATAAAAAGGAAAGTTTTGTTTATTTAGTTTCAAAGATAGTATTGGGTTTTGTTGTTGGGTTTATGGTATTAATTTTCTTTGTAATTGCATTGATTGCTTTAGTTTTAGTTGCATTAATTTTCTTTTTAATTGGATTATTAATATTTAAATTAGTTGGGGGATTAGGCATATTGGTCTTTTTAGGAATTTTAATTGCTTTAATTTTAATAATAATTTTAATTGTTTTAGTATTTATTGCAGTTATGCCTTTTTCTGTATTTTTAGAATATTTTGCTCTTATGAATTTTGAAAAATTAACTAAATTAAAAATAATTAATTTTTGAAAGGAGGTATATTTAAATGGTAGATAATAATTGGACTAATTTAACTGTAGATCCTGCGATAGTTGGAACTATTCTTGCTTTTGTGGCTGTATTTTTTGTTTTGTTAATGATTTTATTAATTGCAGTATATATTTACACTTCATTAGCTTATATGAAAATTGCTCAAAAGAAAAAATTAAAAAATGTAGGAATTGCTTGGATTCCAATAATAGGGCCAAGTTTAATCTCAAGTAAAATTGCTAAAATGCACTGGTGGCCTTTGCTATTATTGCTTTTGGTGTTTATTCCATTTATAGGCATTATTGCTTGTTTGGTTTTTATGGTGTTCTGGTATATTTGGACATGGAAAACTTTTACAGCATTAAAAAGGCCTGGATGGTGGGTATTATTTAATATAATTACTCCTATTGGAACAATAGTATTTTTAATATTGCTTGGAGTTGCTGCTTGGGGAAAGAAGTAATTTAGTTTATTTTTTTATTTTTTTATTTTTTGATTGAAAGGATTTAAATATCTAAGAAGATAAATAACCTTATGAAAGGTTTGGATTTATTGGTTGGTGGAGTGAAGAATGGAATTAATTCTGTTAAAGATTATGTTGAATATATTGGTGCAAAGAAAATTGTAAGAGATTATAATAGAAGTTCTAAAAGATATACTTCTTTAGGAATGGAGCTTATGCCAAGAAGTGTTATTAATTCTGAAGTAGATATTATTTGTTATAAGAATAGAAATTAGTATTTTATTCTAGTATTGCCTTAATTCTTCTAATCCCACTACCAGAAGATTCTTCTTTTGTGATTTTAAGATGTCCGAGTTCTTTTGTGTTATTAACATGAGGGCCTGCACAAATTTCTTTTGAAAAATCACTTATAAAATAAACAGATACTTTTTCTCCGTATTTTGAATCAAAAACTCCTTGAGCGCCTTTTTCTTTTGCTTCTTTAGGCGACATTTCATATTTGCATACTGAAATTGCTTGTTTTATTTTTTCATTTACCAATTCTTCAATTTTTTTCAATTCTTCATCTGTTAACTTTCTATCAAAATTAAAATCTAATCTTAATCTTTCAGGAGTTATATTTGAACCTTTTTGATGCAAATCTTTTTTGTTTAAAACTTGTCTTAAGGCTTCCATAAGCAAATGTGCTGCTGTGTGCAGTTTTGTTGTTGCTTCTGAATTATCTGCCAAACCTGACTTAAAAGTGCCTGCAGAGGCTGTTCTGCTTAATTCCTGATGCTTTAGATGAGCTTCTTCAAAGCCTTTTTCATCGAGATTTATCTTTTTTTCTTTAGCAAGTTCTTTTGTCATTTCAATTGGAAATCCATAGCTTTGATATAAAAGAAATGCATCTTGGCCAGAAATCTTTTTTTTGTCTTTTGCAATTTTTTCAAAAACTTTTATCCCGTTTTCAAGTGTTTCATTAAATTTGTTTTCTTCTTTTTCTAGTTCTTCTAAAATTTTTTCTTTGTTATTTTTTAAAACTTCATAATCATTGTAAATTACGAATACTGGTTCTGCAATTTGTTTTGTAAAATTTTGTATATTTATTATTCTTCCGTATCTTATTGCTCTTCTTATTAATCTTCTTAGAACATAACCTCTTTCAATATTTGATGGAATTACACCATCTGCCATGAGAAATACAGAAGCTTTAATGTGATCTGCGATAATTCTTATTGATTTTGTTTCTTCTTTATTTTTGTTATATTTTTTTCCTGAAATTTCTTCTATTTTTTTAATAATTGAAAGAAAACATGAAGAAAGATAGTTATCTTCTAAATTTGAGAGAATGGTGATTGTCCTTTCAACACCCATACCTGTATCAACATTTTTTTGTTTTGCTTCTAGATAGTGTCCCTTTTCATTTTTTACATATTGCATAAGTACATCATTCCAAATTTCAACCCAGTTTTTATCACTTGGATTAAATTTTATAGGGACTTTTTCTTTTGATTTCCAGTAAAACATTTCTGTGTCTGGACCACAAGGACCTGTTGTTCCTGCTGGACCCCACCAATTATCTTCTTTTGGCAAAAATGTTATTCTTTCTTTTGAAATTCCTAAATCCATCCATATTTTTGCTGCTTCATTGTCTTTTGGTGCATTTTCATTTCCTTCAAAAACAGTTACTGCTAATTTTTCAATAGGAATGTTTAAAACTTTTGTTAAAAATTCAAAAGAATACTGAATTGCTTCTTTTTTAAAATAATCTCCTAATGACCAATTGCCTAACATTTCAAAAAAAGTATGGTGGGTTGTGTCTCCCACTTCATCAATGTCTCCTGTTCTAATGCATCTTTGAACATTGCATAATCTTTTCCCTAATGAGTGCTGTTGTCCTAAAAGAAAAGGGACTATTGGATGCATGCCTGCTGTTGTGAATAAAACAGTTGGGTCATTTTCAGGGATTAAACTATGATTTGGGATTTGTTTATGTCCTTTTGTTTTGAAGAATTCGATATATTTTTTTATTAATTCTTTTCTATCTAATAAATTTTCCATAATAATCTATAATTAGAAGACTTTTAAATTTAGTTGTATGAATTTAATTTTTCAAGTTTTTTTTGAATATCTAAAAGTTCTCTATCTATTCCACTTATTTTTTCTTCTTTTACTTTTTTATATTCAACTTCTTTTTTTTCTTTTTTAGGAAATTTTTTTTCTGTAATTGGTTTTGGAACATTTTTAGGTAATTTGTCCTCTAATTTTTCTAGATAGTCAACAAGCGAAGAAAATAATGTTGAAAGTTTTGCTTTTAATAGTGCTTCTTCATTATTAATTGATTCAATATTATGGAGATGTTTTATAGAATTTAATAAATCCATTTCAGAATTAAGTATTACTGATTTTGCTTTTGCATAATTCTGTACATTAAATGACAAATAAACACTTTCGTCTTTTTTAGATTTCATTTTAGATTTGGTTAAAAATTGTAGATTCAATTTCAACTAATCTTGATTTTATTTTGTCTAAATCATTGCCCCATTCATTCAATTCTTGATTTTCTTTGGATTTTACATCTTTTACTTTATTTAAAATATTTTCAACTTCTAAAATTTTCTTTTTTATTTCATAAAAATCTTTTTGTGCTGCTTGAAATTTATCTATTCTTACAAAAACAGGTTCTGTTTTTGATGGTTGTTGAACTTGTTGAGAAGGTTGTGATGTTTGGTATTTTTGCTGATAGTCTTGATATGATGGAATTTGAAATGATGATGTTGGTTGTACTTTTCCCCAAGCGTCTTCAGAAGTTTCAGGTAATTCTGCTTCTCCTGAATTGTCAAAATTAAAATCTTTTGGCAATTCTTCTAAGTAATCATCACCCTCTTTTTCCCCAAAAGAATCGTCAACTGCAGATTTAACCATAAAATTATTCATTCTGTTTCCCATTTCATTATTTGGGAAAGAAGGTAATTCTTGTACTTCTCTTTTAGGTAATTCAGGAAGGGATGTTGCCTGAGGAAGCTCAGGGACCTTTTCTTTATTTCCAAACCATGCCATAATTAATTTTTGTGAAATTTCCTTTTTATAGGTTTATATTAATTATATAATGACTACACGGCCTTACGAAAAGTATTTAATAACCTTATTTTTTTGGATTAAATGCAAATAAAACTTCTTAAAGGACTTATTGATGAATTGGCAGGAGAGGGCGCTGGTCAAATCGCAGATATATTATTTGAAAAAAGAGATGTAAATGAATTCTTAATTGCAAAAAAAATGAATTTGACTATTAATCAGGTTAGAAATATTTTATATAAATTATCTGCTGACGGACTTGTTTCTTTTACAAGGAAGAAAGATAAAAGAAAAGGATGGTATATTTATTATTGGACTTTAGATTCTGAAAAATGTTTGATTCAAATTGAAGATTCTTTATTAAAAAAAATTGAAGAATTTAATCATCAGTTGAAAAATAGAGAAACTAAAAGATATTATTCTTGTAAACCTTGTAATGTTGAAGTAAATGAAGAAACAGCATTAGAACATGATTTTATTTGTGAAGAATGTGCAGAAGTTTATGTACTTTCAGATAATACTCCTGAATTAAAAGATATTCAATTAAAAATTGCAAGAACTGAAAAAGAATTAAAAGTAATAAGAGATGAACTTGAAATTATAAGGGCTGTTTCAGCAAAGAAAAAAGTTAGCCGTGAAAAAAAAGAGTTAAAAGAAAAAACAGAGAAAAAACAAAAAGATAGAGCTCAAAGAAAAAAAGATAAAGCAAAAGCAGAAAAAAAATTTCCTCCTAAAAAAGTAAAAAAATCTGTTGTTAAATCTAAGAAAAAGAAATGATAGGAAAAATTTTTAAGTGGTTGTTTAGAACTTATACTAATAAGTTAATTTTAGCTAATGTAATTATTTTTATTTTATTTCTTATATTAAGTGCGATTTTTGGGCAGGAAAATATTATTCCTTTAGTTGCAATGCAACCTGCTGCGTTTTTTGCAGGACAGAATTTATGGACTTTAGTTACAAGTATGTTTATGCATGCAGGATTTGCTCATTTATTTTTTAATATGTTTTCTTTAATGTTTATTGGAAATTTTGTTGAAAAATTAATTGGAAAAAGAAGATTTTTGATATTTTATCTTATTTCGGGTATTTTCGCAGGATTAGTTTTTGTTTTATCTGCAGGATTATTTGGAGGTAGTATTCTTGGAGGAAAGATTTTTGGAATGCCTTTAAATTACGGAGTTGGGGCTTCTGGAGCAATCTTTGGCTTAGTTGGCTTACTTGCTGTTTTAACTCCTAGAAATCATGTTTATTTGATCCTAGGACCTTTAATTGCAATAGTACTTCAAGCTATTTTAGAAAATTTTATTACAAATGCTTCTTTAATGTCTATAATTTCATTAATAATTAATATTTATTTTATTTTTTCAGTATTTGCAATTATTTCTTTTAATTCGAGAATTCAGAAATATTCTGTTCCTGTAAATATGCCATTTTGGATGCTTCCTATAATTGCAATTGTCCCATTAATTATAATTGGATTATTTGTTACATTACCTATTGGAAATATGGCCCATATTGGAGGATTAATCGCAGGATTAATTTATGGATTTTATTTAAAATATAAATATCCTAAAAAAACAAGTATGATTTCAAGACATTTTTCAAAGTGATAAAGATGGTGAAAAAGAAAAATAAAAAAATAATTAAAAAGAACGATTTTTTTAAAGAGATTTATAATGATAATTGGGCTTTTTTAAAAAAAATAAAGAATTATATTTGGTTTGCATCCTTGACTTTTTTGCTTTTTGCTTTGCTTGGCTTTCTTTTTCCAATTTTTTTTAAACAAGAAATTTTTAGTTTTATAAAAGAAGTAACTCAGCAAATTGCAGATTATAATTCTAGCCAGCTTATTTCTTATATTTTTTTAAATAATCTCAAAGCAAGTTTTTTTGCAATTTTAATTGGAATAGTTTTTGGAATATTTCCTTTTTTCATGGCCGTTGCAAATGGATATTTAATTGGTTTTGTTTCAAGATATTCTGTTAATGAAGAAGGATTTTTAATTTTATGGAGATTACTTCCTCATGGTATTTTTGAAATTCCTGCTGTAATACTTTCAATAGCAATTGGCATGAGACTTGGAATTGATGTTTTAAAATCAGGAAAGCAAAAAGGAATTTTTAAGCAAGAGTTTGTTAAAGCGATTAAAACTTTTATTTTTATAATAATTCCTTTGTTAGTTATTGCTGCAATTATTGAAGGGTTTTTGGTTTATTTTTTAAAGTAGTGATAAACTGAACTATCGGAAAAACTCTCTTGTTTATTCGTTGGGTTTTTAGGACTTCAAAATTGTAAGATTTTGACAGCTTCAGGAATGTAAATTCCTGATAGTGCTCAAGAAATCATATTTCTTGACATGCTCAAGATTTTGCAATCTTGACATAATCAGAAATGAGCTTCCTTAATAGTACTCATTTCTGATATAACAAGCTTTTTAAATTGAAATCTCTTTTGTAAACTATGAATAAATGGTTTGAACTTTTACTAGGATTGATTTTAGTAATCGCTCCAATTTGGACTGCAATGACTTATGCAACTTGGAAAGCAGCAACAATTGCTTTTGTACAAGGTGGCGTGGTTATTGGAGTTATAATGATTGGTTTACTTTTCCTATTATTGGGAATAAGCGATTTGAAAGACTAAAATCTAGGAAATATTTTCTTTTTCTTTTATTTTTTTATTTAATAATCTATATTTTTTATTTCTATAAATAATATAAACTCTCTTTAGTTTTTTCTCTTATGGAATCTTTATGCATCCAGTGCAAGGGAAAAGGGTTGTGTGGTAAGCCATGTAAGATTCTTGCAAGATTTATTGATAAGGCCCCTAAAGTAAAACTTCATTTTTCAGGTTCAAGTCCTCCTGAAATTTTTGTTGGCAGAAATGATTATCCAAATGTTTTTTCAGGAATACTATCCCCTCCTGAAAAAGGAGAGACTTCTATTTTTTCTTCTCCTGAAGAATGGTATAAGAAAAAATTAAGTATTGAGCAAATTTTAGATTTTAGAGGGCAGTTAATTTATGGAAGAAAAAAATCCCATATAAAATCTCAAGAATCTATGAAAAAAGTTATTCAGGAAATTGCTTTAGCTTCAAAACCTGTTTCAACTGAATTTTTTTTAAAAAAACAGCCAACAATGGATTTTAATTCAAGTAAGATGTTTACAATAATGATGAATTCTGCTCCTGTTGAAAAAGTTATTTTAGAAGAAAATCCCTTTGTTAATAAAAAAGTTGATTATATTGTTTCTGATTATAATGCTAAAAGTGTAACTGCAATAAATGAATTATATAAATCAAAAATTTTGGTCAGTCATTTGCAAAAATTATTATCTGCAGGATTGTTGGGTTTGAAAACTCAGAGAAAAATGGTTCCTACTCGATGGGCAATTACTGCTGTAGATGATATAATTAGTAAAGAGCTTTTGAAAAAAATAAGATTTTATCCTGAAATAAATGAAATTCTTGTTTTTAATTCAGAATATAATGGAAATCACTATGAAATATTATTGCTTCCTGATAAGTTTTCTTTTGAAGTTATAGAAGCTGAAATTCCTGGAAATGTTTGGAATCCTACAATGAATTTAAGTTTTATGAAAGATTATGAAAGTTTTTATGGAAGAAAAAATTATGCAGAAAGTGTTACAGGAGCTTATTATGCAAATAGGCTTGCTGTTTGTGAGTTTTTTGAAAAAGTAAAAAAACAAGCATCTGTTTTAGTTTTAAGAGAAGTAAGGCCTGAATATTATGCTCCTTTAGGTGTTGGAATATTAAGGGAAGTATCAAGAGATGCTTTTAATAAAGCTCCTGAAAGAGCAGAGAGTTTAGAAGATGCTTTCAGAATAATGCAATCAAGAATGAAAATAGATATAAATAAATTCAGGGAAATATCTGAATTGCTAAAAAATTATGGAAAGCAAAAAAGATTGAATAATTGGGTTTAAACTCTTTCAAATAATTTGCACTTCGTGGGGATACTAGGTCACCTAGAAAAAGTCTTACGCTTATATAGCGTGTTATTAATTGTAAGAGCAAAACTTTTTGCAGTTCCCCTAAATTAATTAATTGCTAATTTTATTAGAGTATCTTATTTATATCATTTATTTTTTATTAAAATTATCAATGTCAAGAAAATAAATTGTAGAATCTAGTTAGTAAATGTTGTTTCACAAGGTCAGATTTTCTTGAACATCCAAAAATCCAAACAAGTTACATGTTGTAAACTCAAGGATTTTTTGATAAGAAATATTTAAAAATAAGAAAAACTAGTTATAATTAGAAAAAGAGGAAATAAAGATGAATAAATTTGTTGGTTATATTGTCGCAGCAGTTGGTCTTTTAGGGCTTGCTGTTTCAAATACAAAAGCAGAAGTAATTCAAAAGTTTATACCTATTAGCATACCTGATTCTGTTTCTAAATTTGTTTTGCTTTTGAGCTTGGCTTTAGTTGTTTTAGGAATTGTGCTTTTATTTGGGGAAAGCAAACCTAGGCAAAAAACAAAAGAAGTTCCTATATACGAAGGAAAAGAGATTATAGGCTATAGAAGAGAGAAGAAGTGATATTTTGATAATGGGCTGAATTTTATAGGTTAAATTTATTATTTATTTTTAACGAAATTGTATTTAGAATAAATTTTTTAAATATATGGTCCTTTTGACATTTGTTTTAATTTATGTTTAGCTTCTTTAATTTGTTTTAATATATTATCTATTTGAGCACTTCCAGTTGCAGTGTTTAATGCATTGTTTAAATCTTTTATATCTTTTTGTAGTTTAACCATTGCTAATACATTTGAGTCTTTAAGTCCTTTATTTATGGCACTTCTTACAAAAAAACCTCTTATTGTTCCGTCAAATAATATCATTAAAATTGAAATAAATGCTGTTGCAACAAAAATCCATGCTGGTGAACCTATTAGGGGATATCTTGACCACCATAATCCAATAAATATTACTGAATATAATGTCCAAGAGATTTTTCTTAAAAGTTCTGATTCAATGCTAAATTCAACATAATAAAAGAAAATTACAAAAGGAATTAATGAAAGTAAGGTTACTCCTAAAACTCCATAGGGAAGAAGAATTGCTTGAACCCAACTAAAATCCGTCATAAATCTTGTTGAAAGAATGGCTACTGATAGTGTTATAATCCAGACAACTGCAGGATTATCTTGGAATGCAGGAAATCTTCTTATTACAACATAAACAAATGAAATTAAAATAAATAAAAATAAAACTTTTTCAAATAATAATTCAGAAGTTCCAAATATTGCTGCAAAAAAAGTTCCAAAAATTTCTTGAATAATTGTAATAAATCCTTCTGCACCTTCAAGAGGTGTTTGCTGTGCTGAAATTAATGCAGATGAAATTATTATAGATAAAATAGATGATAAAAATAAATTTAATCTCTTTTGCATGATTTATATAGAAAATCTTAATTTATAAATATTGTTAGATTGTTGTTACGTGTTGAATTCTTTTCTTTAGATTATCAATTAGTTTTTGAATACTTTTACGTTCTGCATCTGTTGGTGCATTAGAATAAGCTTTAACTAATCCTTCCATTTGATTTTCTAATCTTCCTAATTCTGCATATTTTATAGGGCTTAGTTGTCTTTCTATATTCATTCTTTTTAATGCTCTTTGAATTGTTCCATCCATTAAAAAGAATATAATACATAATCCTGCTGCTGTTGGATATACCCAAGCTGCTGCGCCTATTTCCTCATATCTTGTTATCCATAAACCTATAAAAATAACTGCTGCAAAAATCCATGCTGCTTTTCTTAATATTCTTGATTTTGATAAAGCATATTCAACAAAATAAAAATAAATTAATAATGGGAGAAAAGCAGTTATTGCTATTCCTAAAGCAGAATATGGGAGAAGAATTGTTTGCACCCAGCCAGCTTCTGTTAAAAATCTTGTTGAAAGTAAAGAAACTGTTATTGAGATTAAAACACTAACCCAAGTATTTGAAGAAAATAATGGTATTTGATCTATAACTACCCAAATAATAGAGAATAGTAATAATAAAAATAAAACTTTTGCAAATAATAATTGTCCTGAAGGTGTTGTTCCTAAAATTGTTTCAAAAAAAGGTTGGAATACTTGTAAAAATCCGTTTCCAAAAGATTTTAGTGCTTCAATAGGATCTGATACAGTTGGTGTAGCTGCAGAAACTAAATTTAATATAAATATGGATAATAGTAAACTGATTGAAAATAATGCAAACACTCTTTTATTCATAAGATAAATTAAACAAGGGGATTTATAAATATTATGTAATCTCTCTGTTAAATAGTTTTATTCCTTTTTTTAAGTTAAAAATTTTAGAAAAGATTTATAAATACTATTTTTTTATATTAGATATGAGTATGAAAAAAGAGAGTGTGAATAAACTTTTTGTTTTAAGTATATTTGCGATGATTATATTAAGTTTTTCTGTTAGTGTTGTAGAAGCGAAAACTTTTAGCCAGGTTTTAAGTGAGACCTTTGGGGAGGTAAGTTTTTCTGCAGATAGTGATATGCAACTTTTAATATCAAGAATTTTACTTATCTTACTTGTTATTTTATTAGTTTATTCTGCTTCTGATTGGATACCTGGTATTGGAGAAAATATGTTGATTAGAACAGGGGTTTCTATTATTATAGGAATTTTATCATTTATGTTTGTTACAAATGAAAATATAAAATATATTCTTTTAAATTATGAGGCATTAGGCGTTATGATTACTACAATTATACCTTTTATAATTCTTATGGTTTTTTGCTTTAATTTAAGAATGAATCCTAAAACTGCTGTTGCTTCTATTATAGTTAATAAAGTTCTTATGATTGGTTTTGTTCTTTATTTAGGATTTAAATGGTTTACATTAACTTTTGTTACTGATTATGGTGTATCTGGAAATCCCCCAGAATTAGCTTGGGTATATCCTATAACTTTAGTTGCTACAATAGTTTGGTTGTTTTTTGAAGGAACTCTTGTAAAGTTCTTTAGAAGAGAAGAGGGAAAAGAAATAGAAGATGTTGCAGTGGATAGAATGAAAAGATCTGTTGCTTATGTTAAAAGTACAGCTGGGGCATTGGATGAATTAGGTGGAAAAAAGAAGAGTATATAATAAGTTTTATATTTAATTATTAAAAATTATTTTTAAAAGAATATTATTACTTAGCTAATAATTCAAATTTTTTTATTGTTTGGGATTATATAATTTTCTTTTATTGTTAATTTCAATAAAGATATCGTTTTTGATAGTATAATTCATTGTATTTTGGTTATTTATTAAAAGAACTATTAATCATTTAATTTATTGTTTAATTATTTTAATTTTCACTTTCCTAATTCTTCCACACCTTTACTAAATACTTTTGCAGCTTTTTTAGCTTCCTTGATTTCTGTTCCTGCTTCTTCTCCTTTTGCTATTATAATTTTGTTTTTTATTTTTCTTGATAGGAAATTTATAATTCCTACTAAAATTAATATTAGTAATATTGCGATAACTAGGCTTAGTGTTGGATGATTTCCAGCAAACTTAAAGAAACTACCTATATCTATGAAAAAGCTTGCTAATAAGTTTAAACTGCCTGTAATTGATATTAGCGCTGCGATAACTAAGCTTGCTACAAATTTTAATACACCTGTATTTGCAAAAGGCATAAAACTTATGATATCAAATATAATTATGAAAATCATAATCCAAATGCAAAGATATACTATAAAATGGCTTAAAGAAAATGATTTATCAAGTCCAAATAAGAGTTTTGCAAATGTTTGTAAATAAGAAGGAACTTGTATTTCTTGTTCAAGCATGTTTTTTGTTTGCTGACTTGCATTTACCTGTGCTTGGTTTAAATCGTTTTTTATGTTTTTGCCAATTTGATCTGTATTTTGAAGCTGGTCTATAATGGTTTCTGCAGAAACAAATACTGAAAGCATTATTAATAAGAAAAATACTGCAAAAATTACTCTTTTCATAATTATCTTATCTTTTTGATATTTAAAATACTTTCTGGTTCTTTGTTATGGATATTGACTTTGCATACAACTTCGTTGAATTAGTTTGCTTTACAAGCAATATAAGATGATTGCCTGGCGGCAATCCGCGATTTGTTAATATTTATTAATGGATGGTTGGAGAAGTAGGAAGTTTTGTTTTTACAATTATTAATAAAAGTCGGGAGCTGAAAAAGTTTTACCCTTACAATATCAAATAAAAGATATAAGGGCGAAACTTTTTGCTAAGCGACTATTTATAATCAAAAAATTCATGTATACAAATATTGGAATTTTAGGATGCTCAGAAATGTCAATGAAACATTTCTGACAGAATTAAATGCTATATTTGCAATAGCAACTTGTTAAGGTTGAAAATAATGTAATAGACATGAAACATTTAAAAATTATGTTTATTATATTAAATTATGATTAGCTTAAAAAAATTAGGTGTATTTTTTGTTTTTAGTTTGCTGTTTTTGTTAGTTTTTGTTAGTGCTGAAAATCTACCAAATCAAAGCTCTGTTTCTAATGATGTTAATAACATACAAAATGCTGTTAATGATATCCCAATAACTGAAACAGGAGAAATTGATACAACTAAACTTGTAGATTATCAATCAAAATTAGAGAAAAATATCGCTGCAATAAATTTATGGCTTGAAAATAATGCTTCTTGGCTTAAAATTGTATTTGGTATGGTTCCTGAAATTTCATGGTTATTTTTTATTAATTTTTTAATTATGATAACTTTTTTAAATATTTTAGTTTTAAATGGACATTCTTTATTTGTGTTTTTATCGAAAAGTGCAGCTATGATTGCAGGACTTGCTGTTTTTGTGATTTTATTAGTATTAAAGGTATTTTTTAATATTGCTTTAATTATTAGAAATGCTTTGAATAAGTGGTGGATGCTTTTAATTGGAATTATTTTATTGATTGTTATAAATTATTTCTTTGATTATTTTTTCAAATATAGAAGAAAACAAGAAGAAAACGCAGCAAAAGAAAAAGAACAGACAAATAGGACTGCCTTGGATAAGTTTGTGAAAAATTCTTTTGGGAAGTAATATTTTATATTTAAACAGTTAATCTTATAAGGGCTTTATCTATGATTTTTTATGGAAATTGGCTCAAAATATAACCAACTAAGAGAAGAATTTGCAGAAAAAATTAGAACTAATTCTGATGAAATTAGAGAATCAAATGAAGAAAGAAAAGGATGTTATTTTTGTGGGCAAGAAATAAAAGAAAAAATGTATGTTTGGACAAAAAGGGAAAAATTAGGCAGAGGAAATTATACTACTGAATCAAAATTTTTTGCAGATGATGTTTGTTTTGAAACAGCAAAAAACTATTTTTGGTTTGATGATAATATTTTTGGATTAAATTAGAAATTATATTTAAAATAGTGTTTTTTGTTTTGCTTTTTCTAAAAGGGTATTTAACTTTTCCAAACCAGAATTTATTCTTTCTTCTGAAAAATCTCTGCTTAGCAGAATTTTTTTTATTTTTTCTGTATCTGGCTTGTTAAATATTATTTCTTTTGTTGTTGAAGATTCATGCTCATGAAATATTTTGTATATTTCTTGCCAATCAAAGTTTATTTCATATTTTGGATTTGTTTTAACATATTCAAAGATTTTTACAGGATATTGATATTTTCTTACTATATCTAGTGCTGTTTTTTGGCCTATTCCTTTTATTCCACCAGGATTATAATCTGTTCCAACCAAAATTCCTAAACATATTAGCTGGTCTTTATTTATCTGCAAATGATTAAGCAAATATTCAAATTCAACTAATTCTATGTTTATTTCAACATAAGCACCTGAACTTGTTTTTCTTTTTCTTGATAAAGTTAAATTTCTTATTAATCTTGGAGTTCCATATAATAAAGAATCATAATCTTGTGAAGCTGAAGCCCATGCTTTTCCATTTCTTGCTAATAAAGATGCTTCTGCTTCGCCCTCTCCATTTGCTTGAATTACTGGTATTCCCATTGCTTCTAAAAGTTCTTTGCTTTCTTCAATTATTTCAGGAGTCATTTTAACAAACTGTTGTGAGTATTTTCTCATTGAATCAACATCTTCATCTGATTTTGCTTTTTCGTATTTTTCTTTTGCAATTTCTTTTGCTTCAATTCTTCTGCCTATTTCCTGAAATTTTAGTTCAGGAGGTTTGCCATCAAAAACATAAACTAGTTTTATTCCTTCTTGAAGAAGATTTATATTTCTGTAAAATAAGCCTGAAATATGACTTGAAATTCTTTGATGTTTATCCATTAAAGGAGTTCCATCTGCTTGTCTTATTGTTGTTAAGAACTGATATAATGTATTCATGGCATCTACTGCTAGTATTTTTCCATTTAGCTCTTTAAGAGTAATTTCTTTTCTTGGAATAATGTCTGATATTTGAATTCCCATGATTTATAGAAGAAAAGAGAAATATAAATAATTATCTATTGCTCGATAATGTGGGATAATTTGTACTTTGTGAGAGTATGCATTAAGAATATGATATATGCGTCTACAGAGTAAGATTTATAAATAATGTAGACGTACAAATAGTATGGTTTATACTGAAATTAAAGAAAGGAACAGAATAAAGTATTATTATAGGGTTGTATCTGTAAGAAAAGGTAAAAAGATTTCTAAAAAAAGAAAGTACTTAGGAGTTAATTTATCTAAAGAAAATCTTATTATTAAGGAAAAAGGGGCAGATATCCAATTAAATCTCAAAAAAGTAGAAAAAAAATCTCGTGAGATAAATAAAATTACTCCAATAATCATAAAAATACTCAAGAAAAATAATGTAAAAAGAGCAGGAATATTCGGAAGTTATGCACGTGGAGAGCAGAAAAAAGATAGTGATATTGATATTCTTATAGAACCTCCGAAAGGAATTGGATTTGGATTTGTAGGAATTCAACTAGAACTTCAGAATAAATTAAAAAAAGATGTGGATTTGTTAAGTTATAATGGAATTCATCATGCATTAAAAAAAAGTATATTAAATGATGAAGTTAGAATAATATGAATCGAGATTTTAAGTTATTTATAGATGATATTTTAGAAAATATTGAATTAATTGAAAATTCTACCTGTAAGTTATCAAAAATACAGTTTGAATCAGACAGAAATATTATTGATGCTACGATTAGAAGACTTGAAGTTATAGGTGAAGCTGTTAAAAATCTTCCTGAATTATTAATAAATAAATATTCAAATATCCCTTGGGAAGAAATAGCAGGAACAAGAGATAAAATAATTCACCATTATTTTGGAATCGATTTAGATATTATTTGGGATATAATTAAAATCAATATTCCGGACTTAAAAATAAAAATACAAAAGATAAGAGAAATAGAAATCAAAAAGAAAAATTTTGCATGAATGATTGATAAATAAAGAATTAAAAAAATATTTTATTCTAAAGAATAAGGTGAAGTTGCAAATATATTTTTAACAAATTCCTTATGTGCTTCGATGTCTATAAAATCGGCAGGGATATCTGAATTGCCGCCTTTAGAATGTACAAAACCTATTCTTATTCCACAATAAGTGTAAATTCCGTTTTGATGCATAACATCCCCATAAGAACTTAATTCTTGAATGTATTGTCCTGCTGTTATTTTTCCATCTTGAATTTTAAAGTCTTTTATTGTTTCAAATTCTAAATCACCCATACCCTTTTTTCTTGTGATTTTGTTTCTTAATTCTCTAATAGATATTGTTTGTTCATTCATGATTTTAATAATAAGAAGTAGTTTAAAAGATTTTAGGTGATAGTTTCTTATTTTTGTGCAATCCTGCCTTTTTGCGTTAAAGCATAAGTTACAAAATTAACTGCCATTTTCTGCTGTGGCTCATTAGCTGAAATTTCTGTTAGTTTTCGTCCATAACCTTTTCCTGAATAAACTAGTACTAATCTATCCTCTAGGAAAATTCCTTCAAGATATGGTCGAGGTTTAGACATTGTTGTAATTTGTGCTTGGCCGGGACTATTTAGGCCAGATATATTTGTGCTCATAGCTGTATTTTCTGTTCCTTGAGGAGGGCCGTCATTAAAATCAAAAAAGCAGTGATATAAATCATGTGAGTTTGGAATTGGCAAAAATCTTACATCTTTTTTTAATGTATCTTTTATCATTTGTTTTAAAGATGCTTCTGCAGAACTATAATCTAATTCAGGGGTTAGAGATTCAAGAAGTGCAAAACCACCATTTCTCAAATAATTTTCAAAATTATCTTTTTCTGTTTTTGTTAATTCAAATTGTTTGTCTGTTGCAATATAAATAAAAGGATATTTCTTTAGTTTTTGAGAGCTTAGGTATAGTGCAGGATCAGATTTAGCAATAATATTAGTATATTTATTAACAGATTCTACTAATCCAATATTTAATCTGGCTAAATTTGTTGAAGTTCTTATATAACCCCTAACTATTTCATCTAAATCTGGTATTTTTAATTGCTCGCTCCAAATAGAGGGAATATATACAAATCCTTTGATATTTTGCTTGTTTGATTGATCTTGGACTACAAATCCTTTTGAATCTAGCATATTTTTTCTTTGAAGTTTTTTTATTTGCTTTTCTATGTCTGTTCGTGTTTTAAGGTTTCTATAAATATCTATGCTTGAATCATTTTCTTGTCCATAAGCTTGAGATAAAGATGCTAATAATCCTGTGCTTGCTAATCCTGCATTTATTAAGAAGTTTCGTCTGTCCATGTTTTTTAGATTATATTGAAATTTTTAAGCTTTTCTATACTTGATTGAACAAAATATATAAACTAAAATTGCCTTTTTGATATATGAAAATAGAGTTTATTCCAATTGATTTTAATTATATTGATTTTGAAGGAAAGAGTTATATTAAGTTAATTGGAAGGACAAGACAGGGCAAGAGAATATGTGTTATTGATAGTTATGAAGCTAATTTTTGGGCTATTTTAAATGAGGGAGTTTCTGACAAGAAAATTGATGAAGTTAGAAAAAAGATTGAGAAAATCGAGGTTAAACTTGTTTCAAGAACAACAAATGTTTTGAAAACAGAATTACATAATAAAAAATTTTTGGGAAAAGATGTTAAAGCAATAAAAATTTTTATTACAAATCATAAAGATGCTCATGCTGTTGCAGATGAAATTGGTTTTGAAGAGATTTTTAAAAGAAGAGAGTATGATGTTCCTTTGATTTCTAAATATATAATTGAAAAAAAAGTTTTACCTTTGAATTGGCATGAAGTTGAAGGAGAGATTTTGAATAATTCTTTAGAATTTGGGGGAATTGATTCTGTTTTAGATGTTGATATTTGTATTAAAGCTAATAGTATAAAAAAACTAGAAAAGCAGGAAATATATGAGCCAAAAATTCTTGCATTTGATATTGAAACAAATGAATTTGAAATTGGAAAAGGAAATGTTTTAATGATTTCTTTATATGGAAAAAATTTCAAAAAGGTTTTAACATGGAAAAAATGTGCACTAAAACAAGATTATGTTGAGTGTTTTAAAACAGAAGGAGAGATGATTAAGAAGTTTATTGAATATGTTAAGTCCTATGGCCCTGATATTTTAGCAGGATATTTTTCAGATGGTTTTGATTTGCCTTATTTAAGAGCTGTTGCTGAGAAAAATAAAATAAAATTAGCAATTGGGATTGATGGAAGCCAGCCAAGTTTTGCAAGAGGCAGAATTCCTTCTGGAAAAATTAATGGTATTGTTCATATTGATTTATTTAGATTTATTGAAACTGCTTATTCTCAGTATTTGCAATCAGAAACTTTATCATTAAATGAAGTTGCTTCTGAATTATTAAATGAAAAAAAGCATGATTTTGATTTTACAAAACTTTCAAATATGAAAGAAGAAGATTGGAGAGATTTTTTTTCATATAATTTGCAAGATTCTGCTCTAACTTACAAACTTGCTGAAAAAATATGGCCAGATATGTTTGAATTTAGTCAGGTTATGCAAGAACCATTGTTTGATATTACTCGAGATAAGATGTCTTCACATGTGGATAATTATATTCTTCATAATTTAGAAAGATTTAATGAAATTGCTGAAAAAAGACCTTTAGATAAAGAGATAGGAGAAAGAAGAAACAGGGAAAAATATGAAGGTGCTTATGTTTTTCAGCCAATTCCGGGATTGTATGAAAATATTGGAATATTTGATTTTACAAGTATGCATGCAAGCATTATTGTTTCTTATAATCTATCAAAAGCAACTTTGCTTGAAAAGAAAGAAAAAAATTGTATAGAATCCCCTGAATTTGAATTAAATAAAGAGAAAAGAAATTTTTATTTTTCAAAAGAAAAAGGATTTTTCCCTTTATTGCTTGAAGAAATTGTCGAATTGAGAAAAAAATATAAAAAAGAGCTTAAAGAAAAACCAGATGCAATAAAAAAAGCCAGGAGCAATGCATTTAAGCTTCTTGCAAATGCTTATTATGGGTATCTAGGTTTTTTTGGTGCCAGATATTATTCAATAGAGTCTGCTGCAACAACTCTTGCTTTTGTAAGGAAATTTAATAAAGAAATAATAGAAAAGGTAAAGCAAGAAGGTTACGAAGTTATATTTGGAGATACAGATAGTGTGGGCTTTGTACTTGATAAAAAAACAAAACAGCAGACTTTTGATTTTTTAAAAAAATTAAATTCAGAATTGCCGGGAATTATGGAATTGGAATTAGAAGATTTTTATAAAAGAGGAATATGGGTTACAAAAAGAAGCGGAGAATTTGGAGCAAAGAAAAAGTATGCTTTGATTAATGAACAAGGAAAATTAAAAATAAGGGGTTTTGAAACAGTAAGAAGAGATTGGTGTGGTTTGGCAAGAAGTTTGCAAAATGATGTTTTAAGAAAAATATTAAATGAAGGCAATGAAAAATCTTCTGTAAAAATTGTAAAAGAAACAATTGAAAGAATAAAAGAAAGAAAAATTGATTTAAAAGAATTAATGATTAGAACACAATTGAAAAAGCCAATAAATGAATATCTTTCTATTTCTCCACATGTTGTTGCTGCAAAGAAAATGGAAGAACAAAATATTCCTGTTTCACAGGGAATGCTGATTGAATATTATATTTCAGAAACAAATGGAAAAAAATCTTTAGTTAGAGACAAAGTTAAACTGCCTAATGAAAAAGGATTGTATAATATTGAATATTATTTAGACAGGCAGATTTTGCCTTCTGTTGAAAACATACTGGATGTTTTTGGAATAAAAATAAAAGAAATTATTGACGGCAAAAAGCAGATGAATTTGGGTGAGTTTTAGGATTTTTTAAGATATTATAAAATGCTCGTAAATAATGTTGCTTTCAGCAAAGATAAATGAAATTGTCTAGCGAAAATTACAATTAATTAATGTCCTCATACTAATTAATGGATAAGAAGTAAAGTTAACTTCTACTATCAATCCTTGCTTAAAAATAATAAAAATCTCAAATAACTAATAAATCGTCAGGAGCCGCGAGCCGACTTAATATCTTAACAAAGTGCTAATAATTATGCAAGTACTATATTATCTTCATTTTTCTAAATGTAAAGAACATTACTATCCATAAAATTATTACAAGTGTTGCTAAAATTTCAAAAGCACTTGCATTTCCTTGAAGAGGAATTTCGATATTCATACCAAATAAGCTTCCAATTAGCATAGGTATTGCTAGAAAAACAGTAAAGATTGTTAAAACAGTTAATATTTTATTTAAATCTCCTGAAATTGTTGTTGCATAATAATCCCTCATATTTGAAATTGATTTTAAAGCAAACTCACAAGTATTAAATGTCTGATTTAAATCAACGATTAAATCTTCGATAAATTCTTTGTCTTTGTCAAGAAATTTTATTGATTTTATTCTTAAAAGTTTGTTATACATATCCATTAAAGGTCTGAAAGATGATAAGTAGTCATTTAAGATATCTTCCTGAAGAACTAATTCATGAATATCTTTTTCAACTAATTTTAAAAGATTTTTTTTATTGCTTTTGACTTCTTTCATTATTTTTCTAACATTAAAATTATATTTTTCTGAAATCTCTGAAAGAATTTTAAGAATCATTTTTGTTTTTTCAGTTGTAATTAATTTCATTTTTGGGCCAATCATTGCTTCAAATATTTCAAGATTTTCCTTAGATATTGTAATTATATTATTTTTTGCAATAATTACTAAAAGAGAATATGTTGTTTGTTGAGGTACTGTCATTGTTGGAACTCTTACGAAAAGATAAACTACTTCTCCCCCATCTTCATCAATTCTTGGAGTTTCATATGCATCAAGTCCGTCGTGAATAGCGGATTTATCTAGTCCAAATTTTTCAGATAGTAAATCTATTTCTTCATTTGTAGGATCTATAACTTTTACCCATGAATTTGGAACATATGAGCTAGAAATCTTGAAAGGCTCTTCTGGTCTACCTCTCTTATAATATTCTATCATTGAATAATATAGAAATTATGCTTTTAAAAGGTTTTTGTATCCCTGATAAAATGAGAAATTATTTTTTATTATTATTCTGGTAAAAAATATGATACATTGTAGAATCAATAAGAAAAACCAAATCCTCTTGACTTGAAATTACTAATTTTCCTTGAGGATTTTCATATGCATTTGTGACTGAAATTATTTTTGAAAATCCATCATTTTTTGGTTTTAAATGTATGGAAACGGAAATTTCATCTGGATTTATATTAAAACATGAGCTTACACTTATTATTCCAGAGCAAGCTATAGAATATTTTTTTAGGAGTTTATCGATTTCAGGTTCTAATGTTTTTAATTCATCACTATTTTTTACAATATATTCTATATTTGATTTTGTGGCCATGTTTTTATTAAATGAAAATTGTTTTTAAAGATAATTATGATTGGATATAGTAATTCAAAAAATAATTAAAGCGATTTTACAAGGAAATAATATGACAATTAGAAAACACTACGAGCCAAAGCCGATGTTTGTTGAGAGAATGAAAAAACTTATACCTGATTATGAAAAGTTTTTTGAAATTTCTTATACAGATACTCCTCATTCTATTAGATGTAATACTCTTAAAATGAGTCCTGAAGAATTAAAAAAAAGGCTTGAAGCAAGAGGATGGAAAATAAAACAACCATTTTCAGAGCATCCTGAGATAATGATTGTTGAAAGCAGACTTGGACCAGGCGAGTTAGGGAAAACAAAAGAGCATTTACTTGGTTATTATTATGTTCAGGAAATTAGTTCTATGCTTCCTATTTTAGCTTTAGATCCTCAACCAACAGAAGTTATGCTTGATTTATGTGCAAGCCCTGGAAGTAAAACAACTCAGGCTTCTGCAAAAATGAATAATACTGGAACAATATTTGCAAATGATAGTGAGTTGCCTAGAATTGCAATTTTAAATGCTAATTTGGAAAAATGTGGAGTTATGAATACGATTGTAACAAAAATGGATGGAGTTAGATTATGTGAGAAATTACTAGCTAAAACTAATTTAAAATTTGATAAAATTCTTGTTGATGCTCCTTGTTCTGGGGAGGGAACTTTAAGAAAAAGTCCTAAAACTTATGAAATGTGGAATTTAAAAGTTATACAAAAATTTTCAAGAGTTCAGAAAAAACTTGCATCTAGTGCTTTGAAATTGTTAAAGGTTGGTGGTACAATGGTTTATTCTACTTGTACTTTATCTCCTGAAGAAGACGAATCTGTTGTTGATTATTTAGTTAAAAATTTTGATATTGAAGTTGAAGAAATAAAGCTTCCTTTGAAAGTAAGATGTGGGGTTTGTGAGTGGGAAGGAGAGAATTTTTCAGGCAAAGTAAAAAATGCATGCAGGTTATACCCTCAAGATAATAATACTGATGGGTTTTTCTTAGCAAAAATTAAAAAATTAAGTGATGGGGAGATGAGGGAATAATATGGCATCTGTAAACATCTTAGACAAAACAAAAAAAGCGAAATTTATTGAGAAAATCTCAATTGGAATTGAAAAAATACCTTATTTACTTATTAAGATTGGTGGAGAGAGAATAAGGGCATATTCTGGTTCTTTTTCAACAGATGAATTATACAAAATTTTTTCATTGCTTCCTGTTGAAGGATGTGGCTTGTATTTTGCAAAAGAATTTGATGATGATGCAAGATTAAGCTTAGATGCTTTGCATTCTGTAAAAAATGAGATAATCAAAAACGGGAAAAATATAATTGAAGTTAGTGAAAAACAAGAACAAGATTGGTTTTATGGAAAAACAATTGAATTAGATGAAGAACAGCAGAAAAAATATCAAGATGCTGTTGGTTTTGTTGCAGTTAAGTCTGGAGAAGATTTTATAGGCACAGGTAAGATATCTGCTGATAAAAAATCAATTGCAAATTTTCTGCCAAAAGAGAGAAGGGTTAGGAGTTAATTGACTATAATTATATAAATCTAGAATTTCTGTTTAAATAATGAATAAAAATGAAATTGAGTCATATAAGAAAGCAGGGGAAATAGTTGCAAGAACAAAAGAGTTTGCAAAGATTTTTATTAAAAAAGATATGTTGCTTATTGAAATTGCTGAAAAAATTGAAGAAGATATTATAAAACTTGGGGGCAAAATTGCTTTTCCTACAAATCTTTCTTTAAATGAAGTTACTGCACATTATACTCCTTCTTCTAAAGATAAAACAAAAGCAAATGGATTGTTAAAAATTGATTTAGGTGTTGAGATAAATGGGTGTATTGGAGATAGTGCTTTTTCTTTGGATTTAAGTGATGATGGGAGATTTAAGGATTTAATTGAAGAAAATGAAAAAGCTCTTGAAAATGCAATTTTAAAATTAAAAAGTGAAGCAAATCCTTTAGTTAAAAATATTGGAAGTGCAATTCAAGAAGTTGTTGAAAAAACAAATTATTCTGTTATAAGAAATTTATCAGGTCATTCTTTAGGAAAAAATTTAATTCATGCTGGTTTAACAATTTCAAATTATAGAAACGATAATAAAACTCCTTTGAAAAATATGGCAATTGCAATTGAGCCTTTTTTAACAGAAGGTGTTGGAGAGGTTTATGATTCTTCTGTTTCAGAAATTTTCAAATTAGAAGGAGAAGGAAATGTTAGGGATAAAGATGCAAGGGAAATATTAAAATTTATTAAAGAAAATTATAATACAAAGCCGTTTTGCAAAAGATGGCTTGAAAAACAAGGATTTCAAAAAGTAGATTTTTCACTAAAGACTTTAGTTAGTCAGGGAATAGTACATAACTATCCTGTTTTAATTGAGCAAAGCCAAAAGCCTGTTAGTCAGTTTGAAGAAACCTTGATTTTCTATGATGATAAGGTTGTTGTGACGACGAGATAGGATTAAAAATTACATTCTGTTGATAAACTACTTAAATTAACCTGCAACTGCGTTGAGATAGTTTGTTCAGATGAACAAAATAACAAGATTGCCTAGCAAAAAAGTTTTATTCTTATAATAGATAACTTAAGGATATAAGAGCGAAACTTTTTCAATCACAATTTATTAATTGATAGTAGGAGATGCTAATCAACTTAATATCCCCACGAAGTGCAATAATTAGTAAATATAAAGTCTGCAGATTTATTTAATTGGCAGATTTCTTAAAAACAAAGATTTATAAATATGTAAGTACATGTAAGAACATATATAATTGGTCATATTTTGGGGTTTGTGGAAAATGGGAAAAGATAGAAAACATATGAAAAAAGTCAGGGAGAAAAGGATAAAATCAGTTGAAAGACAGATTGATAAACATGAAGATAAAATTGAAAATGAAAGAGGCAGGCTTGATACTACAAAAGATTATTGGAAAAAGGAAATCGATGAAAAGTTTTCAAAACAAATAGAAGAAGATGAAAAATATTTGGAGGAAAATTAAAATAGAAGAGAATAAAAATGGAAGTTCAAATAAAAAAAGCAATAAAGGCAGGAAATTCGTCAGCAGTTATACTTCCAAGAGCATGGCTGAATAAAGAAGTGAGAATTGAATTAGTTAAAAAAACACCTGAAATAATATTAAGTGATGTACTTGAAATTTTAAGAAAACATATTCTTTTAAAATCAATAATAGGGATTTATCTTGTTGGAAGTTATGCAAGGGGGGAAGAAGATAAAAATAGTGATATAGATTTATTAATTATAACTGATAATATTGATAAGGAAATGGTTAGTGAAGGAATTTATAATATTTTAATAGTCTCTTATCAATTGCTCTATCAAAAATTAAATAAAAATTTATTTCCTATTGGCCAGATGATAAAAGAAGCAAAACCTATGATAAATGCAGATTATATTAAGGGTTTAGATATAAAAGTAACAAAGCAAAATGTAAAATGGTATATTGACACAACTAAAGAAAAATTAGAAATGATTAAAGGGCATATTGATGGTGCTAAAAATCAAAAGAAGAAAAACCTTGGGGATAAGATTGCATACACTCTTATTTTAAGAATAAGAACACTTGAAATAATCAAAAAATTAATACAAAATAAAGATTATTCAAAAAGAGAGTTCATGGAATTAATGAAAAAAATTTCAAATTCAGCAAATGCTTATGAAAGATATTTAGCTGTTAAAGATAATAAAGAAGAAAAAAACATGCTAAAAATCCAAGAAGCTGAAGCATTATATGAATATTTAAAAAAAGATTTAGAAAGAGTTAAAGAGATGTGTGCGGGAAGGAAATGAGTATCTAGGGGGCAAGGGGGAAGATTAGTTGGGGGATTAGTGGTGGGGATAGAGGGTGGTTTTTTAAGAAATTGAAAAAGATTTATACTTTTTTGAATATTGCGGGAAGGAATGGGGAAAGAGAAAAGGATAAAAAGATATAAGAATTATAGTAATCATGTTAGGAAGATATCATGTTGGACTTTCTTTAGGAACTATTTTACCCTTTTTAATTCCGTTATTCTTTTTATCAAATTCTAATGCAATTCAATATGGGATTGTTTTTTTGATAGCCATTATAATTGGCTCATTGACTCCTGATGCTGATTGTGGCGGAAAATCTAAATTATATTATGATTTTGAAATTGTTTATATTTTAATGCAACCAATACAAAAAATAACTGAATTAATATTTAAAAGCTCTCATTTAAAAGATAAAGTGAATTTAGAATATGAAGTTAAAAAAGAACATCGAGGGATTATGCATGCTCCTATTGGGATTTTAATAAGTACAATACTTTTATTATTAATTCTTTCTACTTTTTTAGTAATATTTAAGTTGTTTAACCCAATTTTTTTATTGATTCTTTTTTTTGGTTTATTGATAGGACAATTTTTACATTTACTAGAAGATTCCTGTACTATTAGTGGGATAAATTGGAAATTTCCTTTTGGAACTAAAATAATGAATGGAGAAATTTATACATGGGATAAAAAAGATTTAAGATGCAAAAATTTTCAAATTATATTAATTATCACTATAATTTTATTAATTTTAGGTTATTCTTTTAATAAGATTTCTACTAATTTTTGGGTAATTTATCCATTAATTTTTATTATAATTGTATTCCTTTGGTTTATCTTTATGGGTGTAGTAAAGGTTAAAGTTTTTAATTCTTTAATAAACAAAGAAGAAAAAAGAATAGTTAATCAAGTTGATAATGTAGTAAGATTAAATTAAAAATAAAAAAATTCTTTTACCCAGTATAACTCAAACAAGATGTATCCTGTAATGCTGCTTTTGCACTTCTCAAGTATTGTTGTTCAATTTGCTTATATTTATCTGCGTCAGACTTTGATACACTAGCACCAACTCTTTCTAGGGCTTTATCAAAATGAGCCTTACTGACTTTTTTTGTTTCTATGTCTTCTCTTAATGCAAGCATTGCAGCTTCTCTTGCTGCTGATTCTAAATCTGCTCCAGTATAACCTTCTGTAATATCTGCAATTTTATCTAAATCAACGTCTTTGTCTAAAGGCATTGATTTTGTATGAATCTGCAATATTTTTAATCTGCTCTTTTTATCCGGAACTCCAACATAAACTATTCTATCAAATCTTCCTGGTCTCATTAAAGCAGCATCTAACATGTCTGGTCTGTTTGTTGCTCCTATTACTATAACATTTTTCAATTCTTCTAAACCATCCATTTCTGCTAATATTTGATTTAATACTCTTTCTGTAACCTTTGTTCCTGAATCATATCCTCTTTTTGAAGCTAAGGCATCAATTTCATCAAAAAATATTATGCAAGGTGAAACTTGTCTTGCTCTTTCAAATATTTTTCTTACTCCTTCTTCTGATTTTCCAACCCACATGCTTAATAAACTTGGGCCTTTTACTTGAATGAAATTTGATTCTGATTCACTTGCAACTGCTTTTGCTAATAATGTTTTTCCTGTTCCTGGGGGGCCATATAATAAAATTCCTCTTGGAGGTCTTATTCCCATTCTTTCAAATGCATCTGGATATTTTAATGGCCATTCAACAGCTTCTTTTAAATCTCTTTTAACTTCATCTACTCCGCCAACATCTGCCCATTTTACATTTGGATTTTCAACTAAAACTTCCCTCATTGCAGAAGGTCTTACAACTTTTAGAGCATCATCAAAATCTTTTTTTGAAACTATTAATTCTTCTAAAAGTTCTTTTGAAATTTCTGTATCCTCTTCTAATTTAAATTTTGGCAATAATCTTCTTAAAACTGCCATTGCAGCTTCTTTTGCTAGTGAAGATAAATCTGCTCCAACAAATCCATGTGTTTTTCCTGCTAGTTCATCTAGTGAACCTTCTAAGAATATGATTTTTAGTTTTTCTTGTTCTTTTTGTGAGAAACTTTTAAAGATTTTTTCATCTTTTTTTTCATCCCCTGTAAGTAATTTAGATATTTCATTTAACCAGTTTAATTCTTTTTCATTTTGTTCCAATGTATCTAGAACTTGTTTTTCACTTTCATGATCTTTAATATTTTTTAAACTTTCTTTTATTTCTTTTATAGAATTGTTTAATAAAATAATTTTTGTTTCTAAATAACCTTTTTTTATAGGTGGTTCTAAAGGCATTCCTCTTGTATGAATTTTTAAAATAGATAGTCTTCCTGGTTTGCTTGGAACAGAAATTTCAACTTCTCTATCAAATCTTCCTGGCCTTCTTAATGCAGGGTCTAATGAATTTGGTCTGTTTGTTGCTCCGATAACAACAACTTTTCCTCTTGAATTTAATCCATCCATCATTGTTAATAATTGTGAAACAACTCTTCTTTCAACTTCTCCACCTGTTTCTTCTCTTTTTGGAGCAATTGCATCAATTTCATCTATAAAAATTATTGAAGGTGCTGATTTTTCAGCTTCGTCAAATATATCTCTTATTTTCTTTTCTGATTCTCCATAAAATTTTGACATTATTTCAGGACCATTTAATAAAATAAAATGAGCTTCTGATTCATTTGCAACTGCTTTTGCTAATAGTGTTTTACCTGTTCCTGGAGGACCGTATAATAAAACTCCTTTTGGTGGTTCTATTCCTAATTTTGAAAAAATTTCAGGATGTTTTAATGGAAGTTCAACCATTTCTCTTACTTTTTTTACTTCTTCTGTTAATCCGCCAATGTCCTCATAAGTTATTTGAGGAATATTATCTTCTGAAACTTCAACTGCTTTTGGACTTAAAGTAATTTGAGTATTTTCTGTTATAATAACTGGTTGATTTGGAGTTGCACCAACAACCATGAATCTTATTTGTCCTATTCCGCCCATTCCATTCATTCCCATTTGATTCATAATATCATTAATTTCTCCAAAGAAATCTCCAAATCCTTCTGACATTAAATCTCTTCTTCTTTGTGTTCCACCTAAAACTAAAATATCTCCTTTAACAACTGCTCTTCCTAATAGTCCTCCTTTTAATCCTTCTGGATCTCCTTGAACCATTATTCCTTGCTGTGCAGGTGCTATTGTAATTTTTTTTGCTTCTTTTATATCTGCTTTTTTAATTTCAACTAATTCTCCAACACCTGTTTTTGCATTTTTTCTAATAATTCCATCTATTCTAATTATATTTTCTCCTAAGTCTGCTGGATAGGCTCTATCAACAATTGCAACTGTTTCTCTTCCACCGATTATAGAAACAATATCTCCCCTTACTAATTTTAATTTTCTCATTAATTCAGAGTCAACTCTAGCAATTCCTTTATATGCATCGTCTTGCAATGCTTCAACTACTCTTAATTTTATTTTTTTATCTTCCACCATTTATTCTCCTTGGTTCTAGACCTTCAAAATTTAGTGAAATTCTTCCCATTTCTTCAAAACATAAACTTACCATTTCATCCATTTGTTTTTCCTGCTCTTGCATAAAATCAATTATTTCTCTTGGAATTGAAACAGCATAACTATTTCCTACAAATCTTAATTTAACTTGAAAGTTTTTTTTCTTTAAATTTATAAAATTTTCATATTCTGCTAAATCTTGAGGATGGATTATTTTATTTTCACAATGAGGGCATTCAAGAGCTCTAAGTATAAAACCATTTTTTTCTACATCTGCTTTTTCCATTTTTTTATTGCAATTCTTGCATAAAATAGTATTGTCAAATATATCTGCCATGTGTATACATAAGGTATATACTATTTAAATCTTTTGTTGATTTTAGTATTATTTATAAGTTGTAAAATTAAGAATTTAAAACACCGGATAGTGTAGAAGTAGATTTATTATTTGCATTTCTTATATAACATCCATATCTTTCCATTTTGTCTGTTAATTTATCACATTCATTATATGTTGCTAATCCTGAAAGTTCTTTTACTTTTGCTGTGCAATAATCTTTATCAGAAGTATTTTGTATATAATTACATATTGAAACATTTTGTTTAGCTTCTGCTAGTGTATAATAGCAAATATCTGTCCAATTTGACATTTTTTTACATAATGATTCGTCTTTTTTATCTCGTGCAATATAATAATAACATAAATTAACCATACTTTGATTTTTTATTTCACTACATATTTTTGAGTTGTGTTGCATTGCATAAAAATAATAACAATCATAAATTAGATTTCCTTGTATTTTTTTGCATATTGAACTTGAATTTATTTCACTAAAAAAAGTAATATAACAATCATTTTTAGCATTTTGATTTGGCATATTTGTGCATATTGTAACATTTTTTGTTAAAACTGCCACATTAAAATTGCATAAAATGTTTTGTGTTTGATTTGTAAATTTAGTGCAATCTGGTATTTCTGGTTTATTTGTAGTATAAAGATAATAAAAAGACGATGCTACTATTGCTAAGATAATTAATGATGTAAAAAATTGTTTATTGTTAAATCCCATGTTTTTCTTATATTTTTTAAATTTAAAAGGTTTATGCTAGTTCATTTTATTTTAGATTCTTTATAAAATTGATCTAAAAAATTCAGCATGAATTCATGTCTTTGTTCTGCAATTTCTTTTGCTGTTTTAGTGTTCATTAAATCTTTTAATAAAAGTAGTTTTTCATAGAAATGATTGATAGTTGGACTTTTGTTATTTTTATACTGTTCAAGGGTTTCATGAATTTGTGGCTTTATTTCTGGATTGTAAATTTCTCTTCCTGTCGCTCCGCCATATGCAAATGTTCTGGCAATCCCTATTGCACCTATTGCATCTAACCTATCTGCATCTTGAACAATCATACCTTCTATTGTTTTTATTTTTGAATCAACTTTTGCTCCTTTGAATGATATGTCCCTTATTATATTATAAACATTTGAAATTGTATTTTTTTCAACACTTAATTTTTCAAGAAATTCTTTTGCTAGTTTTGGACCAATTAAATCATTGCCATTGTTAAATTTCCAGTCAGATATATCATGCAATAAAGATGCAAGTTCAATTGTAAATAAATCTCCTCCTTCTTTTTGTGAAATATAATTTGCATTTTTCCAAACGCTATAGGCATGCCACCAATCATGGCCAGAGCTTTCTCCAGATAGCTTGTTTTTTATGTAATCTGCTGTTTGAATGATAATTTCTTTTTTTTCCATTGTTAAAATTTAGATTCTGGATTTATAATTATTTATATTCTATTTGAACAAAACTGTAAACTTTACATTTACTGATTATAGCACTTCGTTTTTATACTAAGTCGACTAGAAAAAGTTTTGCTCTTATATTTTTTCGTTCTTATTGTAAGAGTAAAACTTTTTGCGTCTCCTAATAATTTATTAACTAATCGTAATTTTTGCTAGAAAATTCCATTTATTCTTGTTTGTTAAAACAAACTATTTCAACGAAGTTGTTAGTTAGATGTTTAAATTTAAATAGTTGTTTTGCTGTATTGAAATATGGGTAAAATTAAAAAAATTTGGAACTTTTTAAAAAGCGATTCTTGGAGTGCTTTGCTTGTGAATTTTGTAATTGCATTTATTATTATTAAATTTATTTTCTTTCCTTTGCTTTCTCTTGCAACAGGAACTGCATTGCCCTTAGTTATTGTTGAGTCATGTTCAATGTATCACTCACAGAATTTTCAGCAGATTTTATCAGGCCCTATTTATTCAGATTATAATATAAGTTTTAGTGATACTCAAAAATGGAATTTTAAAAATGGAATTAATAAAGGAGATATTATTTTTGTTGTAGGGCCTAAAAATCTGAAAAAAGGAGACGTTATAGTTTTTGCAGCAGGAACTCCTAATCCTATAATTCACAGAATAATAAAAATTGACAATAAAATTATTACAACAAAGGGCGACCATAATAATGGTTTGCTTGAAGTTGAGAAAAATATTCCTGAAGAAAATGTTTATGGTCGTGCAGTTTTTAGAATTCCTTATCTTGGTTGGGTTAAATTAATATTTTTTGATATATTTAAAGCACCTGGAGAAAGGGGATTGTGTGTTTAAGACTTAAAAGATAAATAATTAATTATCTAATTAATTGTTCCAAAAAGGAAGAATATCTGAATTTCTTTTCCCATCTAAATATCCTGGTTTAATTTTTTCATCTATAATATCTTTTATTAATTTTGCATATTCTGTTGCTGCCCCTTGCTTTGATGTAATAAATTCTTGAGCTTTTTGTCTGCTAATTTCTAAATCTTTTTTTGCAGGAGGATTTAATATTGCATTCATTAATCCTAAATCATTATTAACTTTGACTAATAATTTGCTTTCTCTTAATCCATTATAAGCTTTTTTATTCCAGTTATTATCATGATTGCCATAAAGAGTTCTTTTGCCATAAAAAGCTGGTTCAAGAGGGTTTTGCCCAGTGTTGTAGTTTTTAAATGTATTTCCAATTATTGCACTATCGCATATAGAGTATAATTTATCTAAACATCCTTTTTCTTCAATCATAAGACGTTTTTTTCCTCCCGTTATATTTGAATCTGTTTCAAATTCTGTCTCTTGAAAATCTCCTAGATAAAACTGGCCTCTTGGAACAAAAATAAATTTAATTTTTGGATTTTTCTTTAATATGTTCCAAGAAATATCCCAAATCATACTCATTTCATATTGGTTTAATGACCCACCTAAAACTACTTGTTCATCTTCTCTTATTTTGTATTTTTCCCTTAAATCTTTTATTTCAGATTCGTTCAATAGTCTTCTTTTCTCAAATTTTAAAGGGTCTATCCAAAAATCAAGAAGTTTATCATTTCCTTTTATAAAACAATCGCTTACTTCCATATCTGAATAAATGTCTATTTTGCTTTTAGTTTTTGTTATTATATTATGCTGGCTTATTCCTTCAAAACATAAATCTTTTTTCAATATTTCTTGATAGTTTGGTTCGCAACGAATCATGATTTTTGTTTTTGGCGAAATTTTTTGAATTGCCTTTATTAAAAAAGGCATTTGCTTAATTGAACCAAGATAATCTCCATTTATGCATATTACTTTTCTTTTTCTAATTATAGGGGATTTGTTTTTTTCGTCCAAACTATCTGTTAAACTTTTCATGAAATTTTAGAGAAATATTAATATATAAATGTTACTCTTATAGAATGATAACTCAATATTTATTTCTCCCTTGAATCAAAAGATGCAGGGGGGATTGCAAGAGTAAGATATTTTGCTATTTGGGGGTTTAAATTCAGTCTTTTACTTTAAATTTTTTAATTCCATTTTTATAATTTTTCCAGAATTAGTTTTTGGAAACTCTTTTATGAATTGAATTTGCTTTGGATATGAATGGCCGGCATAGTTTTGCTTTACAAAAGACATTAGCTCTTCTTTTAATTGATTGGTTTCTTCAAATCCTTTATTTAGGACAATAAACGCCTTTATTATTTGTCCTTTAATCTCATCTGGAATTCCTATTACTGCTGTTTCTTTTACTGCTTTATGTTTCATTAGTATTGATTCTATTTCAATTGGAGATATTCTTTCTCCTGAACTTTTTATCATATCATCTTTTCTTGCTTCAAAAAAGAAATAACCTTCATTATCTATTCTTGCTAGGTCATTTGTTTTAAACCATTTTTTATTAAAATATTCTTTATACATTTTTTCATGTTTGTAAATTCCCGTCATCATTGCAGGCCAGGATTTTTTAATTATAATCATTCCATCTTTTATTGTTGCATTTATTCCTGGCAATGGCTTTCCCATACTTCCCGATTTCTTTTTCATTAAAGGAGTATTTGAAATCATTAAAGCACCTGTTTCTGTTTGCCAATAGCTATCATTAATTTCAATGCCTAAATTTTTATAAAAATCAAAAACACTTGAAGTTAAAGCTTCCCCAACACTTGCAATATTTCTAATTCCTTTGAAATCCTCTTTTTTTATTTCTGGTTTAAGCATTCTTAAGGCAGTAGGAGCAGTATACATTACAGATATTTTATTTCTTTTTAAAAATTCAATCCATTTTTTTGCATCAAAATGAGCTTCTAAAATAAAATTTGTGCATCCTATTGATAAAGGTGCTAAAATTCCATAAACTGCTCCTGTAATCCATCCAGGATGTGCAGTGCACCAGTAATTATCTTTTTGTTTTAAATCTAGGACTAGTTTTGCTGTGAAATGCTGTTGAATTAAGGCATAGTGTGGAATTTGAATTCCTGCTATTGGTGTTCCTGCTGTTGAAGAAGTAAAAATCATAAATGCTGTATCTTTTTTATTTTTTAAAACTGCTTTAAATTCTGTTTTTTGTTTTTCTAGCTTTTTTTTGAAATCTTGGTCATCAATAATTATTATATTTTTTAGTGTTTTGATTTTTTTCTTGACTTCTTTGCTTAATCTTTTTGTTAGTTCTTTATTTGTAATTAGAACATCTGCGTCTCCTCTTTGTAATCTTAAGTCTAAGCCTTCACTTTGAAATGCTTCAAATAACGGAACTGCAATGCTTCCTTGTTTTATTACTGCTAAAAAGGCAATATACATCTCAGGAAGTTTTGGAAGAAATAAAAAAATTCTTGAATTCTTTTTTATTTTTAATGAATTTAAATAATTTGCAAATTGATTAACTTCTTTTTCTAATTCTTTGTAAGTATATTTTTTTATGCTTTTATTTTCAAATTCAAAAACAAAAGCTAGTTTGTTTGGATTTTTTTTAGCATGTCTGTCAACACAGCTTTCAATTATATTTAGTTTATTGGCTTGAAAAATGATATCTTTTTCTTTATCTTCCCAAAACTCTTTGTTATTCATTTCAACCTCTTTTTATTAATTTGCTATCAATATATTTAAATATATTGTAAAACTTTTAAGCTAATGAAATATAGTGTTTTATTTGGGGGAAAAGCAGGTCAGGGGCCAAATATTTTGTCTCAGCTAACTGGGGAGATTTTAGTTGAAAAAGGATATTATGTTTTTTATTCAAGAGATTATCAATCTTTAATTCGGGGAGGCCATAATTTTAATGTTTTGACTTTTTCAGATGAACCTGTTTTAAGCAATGAATCAAAAATAGATATTTTGATTTGCTTGGATGAAAATACAGAAAAGATGCATAAAAATGAGCTGAAAAAAACTGGCCTTGTTTTAAAAGGAACTGAAGATAATATGTACTTTGCAGGTAGACTGTTTAAGATTTTAGGACTTGATTTTAAATTGCTTGAAGAAAAACTAAAAAAATTAAAAAATTTTGATGAAAATTTAAAGCATGCAAAAAAAGGACATGAAACAGAAAAAAATAAAATTGAAATTGTAAAACCTAAGAATAATTCTAAAAAAAGTTTTAGAAATGGAAGTCAGGCTATTGCTGATGGTTCTATTAAATCTGGATTAGATATTTATTGTGCATATCCAATGACTCCTGCAACTCCTTTATTATTTGAATTAGCCCCAAGACAATTTGATAATAATTTTTTAACACTTGAATTAGAAAATGAGATTTCTGTTATAGGAAGTGCTGTTGGAGCTGCTGCAACGGGGGCAAAAGCAATGGTTGGAACTTCTGGTGGAGGTTTTGATTTAATGACTGAATTTTTTTCAATGTCTGCTATTGCTGAAATTCCAATTGTAGTTTATCTTTCTTCAAGGCCAGGGCCTGGAACTGGTGTTGCAACTTATACTGGGCAGGGAGATTTAAATTTAGCAAGACATTGTGGGCATGGAGAGTTTTTTAGATTAGTTTTAGCTCCTGGAGATTCTATTGAATCAGAAGAATTAACTTCCCAGTGTTTTTATTTTTCACAAAAATATAAAATTCCTGCAATTTTACTTGGAGACAAACATTTAGGAGAGAGTTTTTACACTTCAGAAGCAAATGCAAAAATAACAAAATCAGAAAAAACAATTAGTTTGAAAAAATTTAATTCTTATGAAACAGATGAAAATGGAATTGGGACAGAAAATGCAGAGATTATTAAGAAAAATGTTGAAAGACGATTAAAGAAAACAAAAGAAATTGAAAAAGAAGCTGAAAAGTTTGAAATGTTTAAAGTTTATGGAAAAAAAGATAGTAAAAATATAATTGTTTCGTGGGGTTCAACAAAAGGGGCAATAATTGATGCAATAAAAGATTTAGATTGCAAGTTTATTCAGATTTTATATATAGAGCCATTTTCAGAAAAAATAAAAATTGAATTAGCAAAAGCAAAAAATATAATTCTTGTAGAAAATAATACAGGAACTTTAGCAGATTTAATAGGGGAAAAAACATGCATAAGAATTGAAGATAAAAATAAAATTTTAAGGTATGATGGCAGGCCTTTTTTATGCGATGAATTAAATGAAGAGATAAAGGGGAGATTAAGATGAGCTACCCTCAATTTAAAAATAAACACTTGGAAGAAGCTTTATTTGGTCCTGCGGATTTTATAAAGTATAAAAATTTAAAAGGAAATTTTCCAACAAAATATATTCTTGTTTATTCAATGAAAGCGTTTAATTATTTTAAAAGAAAATATCATCCTAAAAAAATTATGGAGTTAAATTCTTTAAATAATATTTACAAATATAAAGATACTGGGTTTATGATCATGAAAGGAATTGGAAGTCCTAATGCTGCAGCCATTTTTGAAGAATTAATTATATTAGGTGGAAAAACATTTTTGAATATCGGATTTGCAGGTGGTTTAAAAGAAGATGGAATTTTTTTATGCAATAAGGCATTAAGAGATGAAGGGACAAGTTATCATTATTTACCTCATGGTTGTTTTGTTTATCCTGATGAAAATTTAACTAAAAAATTAGGAAAAAGCATAAATCAAGTTGGTTTGAATTATAAAGAGGGTAGTACTTGGACACTTGATGCTCCTTATCGGGAGACAAAAGCAGAGATAGAGTGTTATGCAAAAAAAGGAATTTCAACAGTTGAAATGGAAACTTCTGCATTGTTTGCAGTAGCAAAGTATAGAAAAGTAAAGATTGCAGCAGCATTTGTTGTTAGTGATGTTTTAGAAAAAGAATGGATTCCAAAGTTTGATAAAAAAGAAGTAAGAAGAAATTTAAATTTACTTATAGATGCAGGAGTAAACTGTTTGGAGGAATTAAAATGAAACTTGAAACACAAAGATTGATTTTAAGAGATTTGACAATGAAAGATGCAAGAGATAGCCTAAAAAATTTAAATAATCTAAATATTTCACAATATTTACTCTCAGTTTCTTACCCTTATACTAAAAAAAATGCTGAATGGTGGGTAAATCATTGTAAAGAACAACAAAAGATAAAACCAAGAACTAGTTATGAATTTGGCATTGTTATCAAACCTATTAAGGAAGTTGTTGGGGGTATTGGATTAACCCATATTGATTATGAACAAGGTACTGCAGAACTTGGTTATTGGATTGCAGAAACCCATTGGAGAAATGGTTATGTTTCAGAAGGAGTTAGAAAATTAATTGATTATTCATTTAATACATTAAAATTAAGGAGACTTACAATTCCTGCTTTTGCAACTAATAAAGGTTCAAATGGTTTGGCAAAAAGTTTAGGATTTACATATGAAGGAACATTGAGACAAGCAGCAAAATGCAAAGCAACTGGGAAGATTCATGATGAAAATGTGTATGGATTATTAAAGGAGGATTGGAAAAAATGAAAACATTATATTCAATAATATCAACAATGAAAAATGAAGAAATAGAATATAAATTTGAAGGTAAAGCTAATGCTGATTCAAATACTAATAAACCTTATTCAGAGCCTATTGGAGAAAGGCGATGCGAGATTACAAGAAAAACAGAAATGTTTAGTAAAGATTTGTTAAATGAATATGGTAAAGATGGATTAACTAAGGTAACAATAACTTTTGAAACAGGAAAACTTGAAACAGAAGAAAATATATCAAATCCATTAAAAAGATTTTTAGATAATATTTATACTCACACAATTAAATATTTTTCTGGATTAAAATGACAAACCTATCAACAAACATACAAAATACCTGGTGCCCTGGATGCTGGAACTTTCAAATACTAGCAGGCGTGAAAAATTATTTAGCAAAGCAAATAAAAAATGAAAAAGATAAAGAAAATTGGGCGATGGTTTCTGGAATTGGATGTCATGCAAAGATATTTGATTATATTAATTTAAATGGTATTAATTCTCTTCATGGTAGAGTTCTTCCTACTTGTCTTGGATTAAAAGTTGGAAATCCTAATTTAAATGTAATTGGATTTTCAGGCGATGGAGATGCTTATGCAGAAGGTATGGAGCATTTAATTCATATGGCCAGATATAACTCAAATATAAAATATTTTGTTCATAATAATCAGGTTTTTGCTTTGACTGTTGGAGAACCAACTCCTGTTACTGAAATTGGATTTAAAGATAAAACAACTCCTAGAGGAACAACTATTGCACCATTAAATCCTATAAAATTAATGCTTGCTGCTGGGTGTGGTTTTGTTGCAAGAGTTTATGCAGATGTTAAACAAGTTGAACAGGTTTTTGATGAAGCAATGAAACATAATGGTTTTGCTTTTATTGAAATTTTACAACCTTGCTTGATTTTTCATCCTGATATTGGATTAAAAGAAAAAACATACAATTTGCAGGAAAAAGGCCATGATAAAACAAATTATTTTGAAGCAATGAAAAAAGCAGAAGAATTTGATTATAATAAATCTGAAAAAATTCCTTTAGGAATTTTTTATCAAAAAGAAAAGCCAGTATTTGAAGAGCAGTTTGAACAATTAAGGAAATTAAAATCTGAAAAAAAGAGTTGGAAGGATTTGAAAAGATAGAGAAAGGTTTATAACCGATTTCTATTGAACTATTTGATGGAAAATAAAGAAGATTATGGGCATTTTATTGATCAATATTTGTTTTATGCGAATAGTGATAATACTATTGTTCATGAAGGATTTTTAGAAAAGGCTGGTTTGACATTAGAAAAATGTTTGAAAAGAATAAATAGTAATAAATTCTTTTTTAGAACTAATTTGAATTTATTAATGATCACAAATCACAATGTGAATCTTCCATCTGGGCTTGATTTAAAATTAAATGAAATTTATGAAAGGGCTGATTTTGATTGGGGAGATTATAAAGAATTCAAGAATTTTATAGGATGGTATGTTGAAAATATTCATAATCCTTATTTTGAAAATACTTCAAGAAATATTGATGAATAAAAAATAATTAATTTTAAATAGTTTCTTATTTTGTTAAATATTGTTAAGATGAGAGATATTGCAAAAAGAATAACTGGAATGACTGAAGAAGAATTATTTAATACACGTAAAAATCTACAACATTTATGTTGTAGAAATTATTTGTTTAGGTAGATTTTTCCGGTTCTCACAAAATCACGAACAAACCCTCTTTTTAAGTGGAGGTAAAAATTATTCAGGGTTTTGTGATTTATGAATCTCCAACAGAGTATTCTTTAGTTAGAACTCATAAATACCTTCTTAATTTAAGAGAATTAGATGATAAAAGAGAATTTCTTAAAAATAATGTTCCTGATGCCTTGAAACTTAAGAAAGATCATTTGTATAAATAAACTTAAACTTTTTATATAGGTTTTTCTTTATATTATCATGCAAGAAAAAGGGGTTGAGCAATTAGAATCTGAATTAAATAAAAAAACTAAGTTAGTAGTTATGCTCGCACCTAGCTTTGTTGCTGAATGGAGTTATCCTGAAGTTTTGCTAAAGTTGAGAAAGTTGGGTTTTGATAAAGCTGTTGAGCTGACTTTTGGTGCAAAAATGATAAATAGGATTTATCATAAGAAATTAAAGAATTTGAAAAAAGGAGAGATTGTGATTTCTTCTGTTTGTGCAGGAATACAACAAACAATCCTGGGCAAATATCCAAAACTTAAAAAAAATCTTATAAAAATTGACAGCCCTATGATTGCAATGGGAAAAGTATGCAAGAAATTTTATCCTGATTATAAGATAGTTTTTATTGCTCCTTGTGAATTTAAGAAAATAGAAGCAAAAAATTCTGAAAATATAGACTTTGTAATTAATTATCAAGAGTTAAATAAATTATTTGATAAATATAAAATTAAGATTAATAAACTGGAATGTAAAGGGCATTCTTGTTTGTTTGATAAATTTTATAATGATTATACAAAGATTTATCCTTTAGCAGGGGGTTTGTCAAAAACAATTCATTTGAAAGGTATTTTGAAAAAAGATGAAATAGAAATTATAGATGGGATTTTAAAAGTTGAAAAATTCTTAGAAAATCCAAAAAAAGGAATTAAATTTTTAGATGTTAATTTTTGTGAAGGCGGATGTGTTGGCGGGCCTGCACTAAGAAAAGATTTAACACTGAAACAAAAAAAGCAAAGAGTTTTAGATTATATTAAAGTTTCAAATGTAGAATGTATTCCTGAAAATAGAAAAGGATTAATTGAAAAAGCAAAAGGATTGAAGTTTGGATGATTTATTTAAGTTTAACCATTTCATAAAATTCATTTGAGATTTTTTCTAATTCTCCAATTTCTTCTTTTGTTATGCTAAGATATTTTTTAATAGTGGTATTATAAAAATGGGGTTTTGTAGAGGGGGTTGTAATTTGATATGCATTTTCGTCTATCCCATACCCTTCTATTAGATTTGTTCCATTCATTGCCCATAATGCAAAATCTACGTCGTGGCTGTATGGATAAGAACTATCTAAATCAAAATCAAATCCTTTTAGTAATCTTGAATCAGAGTATTTTTGTTTTAAAGAATATATTGCTCTTTGTATTTTTTCAGGGTCTTGTGTAATCTTTTGATTGGGTTCAATAAAACTTAAAATTCCTAGTAAAATATCTTCAGGAGATTGTTCTGGTGTTTCTTTTTCCATAATTTTAAAAGATAAAATTAGTTTATAAGAATTAGTGTGATTTGTTGTATGGTTTATTTTTCAAGCTGGTCACTTCTTAAAACTTTTAGATTTAAACTTTCAAGCATATTAATTAATTCCTGCCTTTGCTCTGACTTGCCTGTTCCTTTCCAGTCAATTATAACTGAATCTGTTTTTTCTTGAGTTTTTTCAACTGCTTCTTCAATTATCTCTTTTGTTAGGGGGAATATATATTCTGGGATAATGTGGCTGACTGCATATTTTTCACCTAATTGAATTTTATTAAAATTTGGGCAATAGTGTGGACCTCCGATTCCTATGACTGGAATAAAGTTAGTTTGTACTTTTTCTTTTATTGCTCTTTGAATTGTTTTTGCAATTATCTGCCCTGCTTTTTTATCATTCCATTCATCTTTCCCAGAGCCAATTTCAATAAATAAGCATGGCTTTTCAATTAAAGGCCCGTGATGAGTGCATTCCATTGAAACCTGATATTCTGATTTTTCTTTTATATTTTCTTTATTTAAAATTGTAAAAAAATGTTTTAGAACAAATGCTGAAGTTGGACAGATTTTTCCTTCTTTTCCTCCGAAATCTGCTTTTTTCCAGTTTCCAGGAGCATGAATTGTTAGTGTTTTAGAGTGTTTTTCAGATTGATGTTTTGTTGCAAAGATAATAAAGTCTGCATCTTTAAATTCTGGGTTCTTATCTATGTTTTCAACATAAATTGAATTTTCTTTTATGATTGAATGGGAAATTTTTAATTCTTTTAGTGCAGATGCTATGTTTAGTCCTGCTTCATCTTGTTTTGAGGAGATTATTGCGAATTTCATTTTATCTAGCTTATTGATTTTTAATTAAACTTTTAAATCCATTTATCTTTAATAATTTATGCAGAATTTAATTTTATATGTTTTAGCATTAGTATTGTCGTTTCCTTTGGCATTTATAGTTGCAAGTTTGACAAAAGATGAAAAGCCAATTTACAAAAAGTATTTTCCTTATTTTTTAGTTGTTATTGGTGTTTTGGCACTTGTTTTTTATTTTTTAAACAATCTAGTTGAGGCTTTAACTTTAACATTTATGTTTTTGGTTGTGTTGATTTGGAGGTTTATGTAAAATGTTTTATTTAATAGGTATTGGCTTGAATTTGAACTCAATTTCAGCAGAAGCTCTAGAAGCCTTGGCTAAATGTAATAAGGTTTATCTTGAAAACTATACTGTTGATTTTCCTTATAATATTAAAGATTTAGGAAAATCAATTGGAAAAGAGATTATTGAATTAAATAGGGAGAAAGTTGAATCAGAAAAGTTTTTAGAAGATGCTAAAAAAGAAGATATTGCTCTTCTTGTTTACGGAGATGCACTTTCTGCAACAACCCATATATCTTTAATATTAAAATGCAAAAATGCAAAAATAAAATATAAAATATTTCATAATGCTTCTGTTTTAACAGCTGTTTCTGAAACAGGGCTTCAATTATACAAATTTGGAAAAACAGCAAGTATGCCTGCATGGCAGAAAAACTATGAGCCTGATTCTTTTATTGAAATTGTTTTAAATAATCAGAAAATAAAAGCACATAGTTTGATTTTGATTGATATTGGTTTGGAATTAAAAAAAGCAAAAGAACAATTAAAAAAATCTGCTGAAAAACATGGTTTAAAATTAGATAAAATTATCGTTTGCTCTGAATTAGGTATTGAAAATAAGATTATTTATAATAAACTTGATCAACTGCCAGATAGCATTAAACAGCCTTTTTGTTTTGTAATTCCTTCTGATTTGCATTTTACAGAAAAAGAGTTTCTGGAACAACTTTGATACCAAAAAAATTGTTTTTCGCAAACTCCCTACTTTAGTTCGCGAGTAAGAAAAAACAATTTTTAGGGTGCTCAAGAACCCGAGACACGCCCTGGAATTTATTCCAAGGGTTCTTGACAAGATTTAAAAAATAATTTTAATCATTGGTTAAATATTTAAATTGAGTCTTAATCATAATAAAATGTATAACTTCAAAGAAATTGAGCAACAGGCAAAAGAATATTTAAATAAAAAAGATATTCAAAAGGCAGTAAGAAACGATTCTACACGGAAAAAAACTTTTAGTTTTTTAGAAGGGCCTCCAACAGCAAATGCACCTCCTGCATTGCATCATTTAGAAGTTAGGACTTACAAAGATATTATTAATAAATTTAGATATATGCAAGGATATAATGTTCCTAGAAAAGCAGGTTGGGATTGTCATGGTTTACCTGTTGAAGTTCAAATTGAGAAAAAATTAGGATTAAATTCTAAAAAAGATATTTTAAAATATGGGGAAGCAAAATTTATAAATGATTGCAAGGAAAGTGTTTTCTCTTATATCAAAGAATGGGATAAATCAACTGAAAAATTAGGTTATTGGATAGATTTAGAAAATCCATATATTACTTTAGATAATAATTATATAGAAAGTGTATGGTGGTCATTAAAACAATTATATCAAAAGAAATTATTATATGAAGCACATAAGGTTGTTCCTTTTTGCCCTAGATGTGAAACTCCATTATCTAGCCATGAGGTTGCTCAGGGATATAAGAAAATAAAAGAAGATTCAATAATTGTAAAATTTAAAATAAAAGGAAAAGAAAATGAATTTTTTTTAGTGTTTACCACTACTCCTTGGACATTACCTTCAAATTTAGGAATTGCTATAAATCCTAATTTTACTTATTCTTATGTAAAAGATGAATCTGGAGAGATTTATATTATAACAAAAAAACTTGTTGAAACTTATTTTAAAAATCCTGAGATTATTAAAGAAGTAAAAGGAAAAGATTTAATTGGTTTAAGATATGAACCTTTATTGGATTATTTTGAAGATTTAGATGCATTTAGAGTAATTGCAGGCAATTTTGTAACAGAAGAAGATGGAACTGGATTAGTGCATATGGCTCCTGCTTTTGGAGAAGTTGATTATGAGGCATGTAAACAAAATAATTTGGGTTTTGTTCAACCTGTTGATGAAACTGGAAAATTTACAGAAGAAGTTCCTGAATACAAGGGAAAATTTATTAAAAGTATTGATAAAGAAATTATTCAAAGATTAAAAGAAGAAAATAAACTTTTTAAAATATTAAAATACGAACATGATTATCCTTTTTGTTGGAGATGCGATACTCCCTTAATGTATTATGCTATTAAATCCTGGTTTATCAAAGTTACTGACTATAAAGAAAAATTAATTAAATTAAATGACAAAATAAATTGGACTCCCCAACATATAAAAGAAGGAAGATTTGGAGATTGGCTTGAAAATGTTAAAGATTGGGCATTATCTAGGAAAAAATTTTGGGGCACTCCTTTGCCTGTTTGGAAATGTGAATGTGGGAATGAAGAAATTATTGGAAGTATAGAAGAATTAAAGAAAAGATCAATTAGGAAAATATCTGATAAAGAATTGGATTTACATAAACCTTGGATTGATTTTATAAAGTTTAAATGTAATAAGTGTAAGAAAGAAATGTCAAGAGTTCCAGATGTAATTGATTGTTGGTATGATTCTGGTTCTGCTTCATTTGCACAATTCCACTATCCTTTTGAAAATAAGAAAGAATTTGAAAAAAGAGTTCCCTATGATTTTATTTCAGAAGCAATTGATCAAACAAGAGGATGGTTTTATACTCTTCATGTTTTATCAACAATTCTTTTTGAAGATATTGCATATAAGAATGTAATTTGTGCAGGTCATATTATTGATGAAAAAGGAGAAAAAATGAGTAAGAGTAAAGGAAATGTACTTAATCCTGATATGGTTTTAGAAACTTTAGGAGTTGATGCAACTCGTCTTCAATTTTGCACAGTAGATATTGGAAATTCTAAGAGATTTGGTATAGAAGCTGTAAAAAAAGATATTTTTCCTTTTTTAAATGTACTTTGGAATACTTATCAATTCTATAACCAAGTAGATAATGATAAAAAAGTTGAAGAAAATATAGAAGATGAATGGATTTTATCTAAATTAAATTCTTTAATTAAAAAAACTACTATTAACTTAGAAAATTATCAGATTGAAAAAAGCTTAAATTTAATAATTGATTTTATAATTGAAGACTTTTCAAAAACTTACATAAAAATTATTAGAGATAGAGACGATAAAAATGTTCAGAAAATTATTGGAGAAATTTTAGAAAAAATATCAAAATTAATTGCACCTTATGCCCCCAATATTTCTGAAGTTATTTATCAAAAATTTGGAAAAACTTCAGTTCATTTAGCTTCATGGCCAAAATACGAAGAAAAAAAGATTAAAGAAGAGCTTGAATTGAAATTTAATATTGTTCTAGGGATTATTGAAAAAGGTCTTGCTGAACGAGATAAGGAAAAAATAGGATTAAAATGGCCTTTAGCTAAAGCTACAATTGGGTTTAATGAAAAAATATCTGACAAATTTTATGATATTTTAATGAAACAATTAAATATAAAGAAAATTGAACAAAAAATTGATAAAGAAATCAAAGAATTATCTGTGAAACTTGATACAAAGATGACTCCTGAACTTGAAGCAGAGGGTTATGCTCGAGAATTGGCAAGATTTATTCAAAATGAAAGAAAGAAGGCAGGACTTGTTAAAGAAGATAAAATTAATTTACATGTTTCTGTTGTAGGGTTAGATTTCTTAAAAATGATTTCCAGACCAGAAACTACTTTTATTCAAGATAAGGTTGGAGCAAAAAAAATTTCGAGAGGACAATTATTGGATGATAAAGAAGAGAGAAATTATCAATTTAAAGCAGAAGGCGAAATAAAAGGGAAGAAATTTAGTATTTTTTTCAATAAAATAGCTTAATTTTTCTTTTGAAACACAAATTTTCTTTTTTCTAAAAAGAAAAGAGTGTAAGAGTTAATGCAAAAAATATTTATGTCTGAAATTAAAATCTAATTTTTTAGAGTAAAATTTTAATTTCGGAGCATCCTAAAAACAAGTACATATCTTAAACTAATTTTCTTAGTATCTATGTACATTGTTTTTCTGATTTTAGATAGTCTGGAAAAAATTTGACTACTCTAGAAAAGGAAAAATAAGAGAAAAAGATTCTGAAATAAAATTTAAAAAAATATGATTTTATATTCGATGAATTGTGTTTTCACTCCCGTCTCGGGGGGATAAAAAAAAGAAACCTTTAAATACCTGCACATATTAAATTAATTATGATTGTTAAAGAGGAATTTTTAGGAAGATTAAGAAAAATCTTTGACTTAAATTTATATGAAGTTAAAGTTTGGACAGCGTTACTTTCAAGAGGAACTTCTACTGCTGGTGAACTTTCTTCTATTAGTGATGTACCTCGTTCTAGAACTTATGATATTTTAGAAAGTTTGGAAAAGAAAGGAATTATTGTAATGAAGATTGGAAAACCTATAAAATTTGTTGCA
>JAUSIT010000020.1 GCA_030647965.1 Nanobdellota archaeon
GGTAAACCTAATTTTTTTCTTGCTGTTTTTTTATCTTTTGGAACAAATAGTTTAGTATCAATTGTTAGGGGAAGGTAATCTAAATTTTTGATTAAATAAGAAAAATTCTTTTTATAATTTTCATAAATATCCTTTGAACAAAATAAAATTTTTTTAGGTAAAACACTTAATGGCAGAAAAAACAAGGCTTCAAAAAAAGATTTTATTTTATATTTCTTATTACTTATTTTAAAAGATTCAATAGGATCTCCTACTTGAAAACAAATAAAATCTCTTTTATTAAAAAGTGATGAAAAAGACATAGCAAATCCTTCTTGTGGCAAAACCCCTAAATTGATTATTCTATCTATATTATTTTTAATGCAAAATTGCCTTAATTCAAAAAAAGAAGAGTATTTTGAACAATTTGTTTTTAGTATTTTAATCTTTTTTGAATAATAACTTTCATTGTGATTTTTCGGAGTAAATAAGAAAATCTCTATGTCTTTGGGGCATATTTTCTCAATATAATTTAAAACTGCCTGACGATTAAATCCAAATCCTGTTGTAAAAAGACATATTTTTTTAATCATATATTGTGTAAAATAATAAGCTTTATATAATTTTTTAGAGATTTATTTAAAAATCACTTCTTTCTGCAGATAAGCATATAATTAATAGTTCCTAATAAACCGAATAGTGCAGGAATTCTTACTGTTATTTTTTTATCTTTTAATTTTCGTGCCCTTAATTCTTTTAAATTTTTAACCAAACCTATTTCTTTTCCAATATGTTCATCAACTATCATAAATTTTTTTGAAACTAGATTTTTTACTTCTTGTTTTAAAAACATATGAGGGTGATGAATGTTAAAAATTTCTTTTACTAGTAATTTTTTGAAAAAACCCCATATTTTCGCAATAAATAAAAATTGTTTTTGGTAAGTATGAGTTTCAAGATGAAGCAAACCATTATCTTTTAAGACCCGATGAATTTCATCTAGAGTTTTTGAGGGTATATGAGTATGGTCTAAAACATTAGTAATTATTACCACCTCAAAATATTTGTCTGGAAAAGGTATTTTTTCTCCTGCTGCTTCTGTTAAATGGCTTGATTCATAATCTACTTTAAAAATTTTTTTATAAAACTCTGCTAATGGATCTATAGAATATTTTTGCCCGAAGTTAAGATAGTTAATAACATCTAAAGGCCCACAACCAATTTGCAAAATTCTTGTATTTTTATCTAAAGAGATAAATTTAGACCATATTTTAGGCAATTCTTTTGCTCGAGTAGAATAATATTCTCCTTCTAATTTAATAATTTCTTTAAGATCACTATGAGCCCATAAATCTTTTTCAGATTTTTGAGCTAATTTCCATCTTTCTAAGGATATTTCTTTTGTCATTGCTTTGACAAAAGATTAGAGTATTTAAAATTTACTAGATCACAAAACCCTGAGAGGTTTTACCTCAACTTAAAAGTTAGAATTTGTTATGGGTTTTGTGAAAACTGGAAAAATCTACATAAGCAAATAATTACTACAATATAAATATTATAGATTTTTACTTGTATTAAAAGTAAAAAACATATGCCAGAAAATATTATAAAGGCAGCTATACAAAGTCATAAAATAGGATTTATTAAAAATGGAAAATGTAAGTGTAATAGTCGTATCACATAATAATAAAGAAATACTACCTAAGTGTCTAGATAGTATAAAAAATCAATCATATAAACAATTTAAGATTTATTTATTAGATAATGATTCTACAGATAACACTAGAGAATTTGTTCAAAAAAATTATCCATATATTAATTTTATAGATGTTCCAAAAGAAGGTCCTTCTAAAAAGCGAAATATAGGTATTGAAAAATCTGATTCTAAGTATATTTTAACACTTGATAGTGATGTAATACTCACAAAAAATTGGATGAAAAATGCAGTTAATTATATGGATACTCATAAAGATGTGGGAATCTGCGGAGGAAAATTACTGAATAAAGAAGGTCTTATTGATTTTGCAGGTGGAGTAATTTCAAAAATTATAAGTTCAGGAGATATTGGACATAATGAAAAAGACGAACCAAAATATAATACTTTTAAAAGAGTTTCTTATATAACTACTGCAGCTTCAATGATTAGAAGAGAAATGATTCAGGAAATTGGGGTTTTTGATGAAACTTATTTTTATGGTTATGAAGATGCAGATCTTGGACTAAGAGCAAATTTAGCAAAATGGAAGGTAGTATATAATCCTAATTTAATTGCAGAACATTTATATCATTTTACGGTTTCACAAAAATCTCAAACATTTATAAAATCGCTATTAATTAGAAATAGAATTGCTACACTTCTTAAAGATTTTGAATTAAAAACAATATTAATTTATTCCCCATTAATATTTGCAAGTTTAATTTATGGCCTTAGAGAAGGCATACATGCAAATCTTTTAGCTTATCTAGAGGTTATAAAAAATATGCCACTTATTTTAAAAAAAAGGAGAGAAAATTTTAGAAAAAGAAAAATAACCGATAAACAACTTTTTGATGATATTTATTTTCCACTCAGAATAAATGGAAAAAATAATGAAATTTTTGATTATTTTAGAAAAGTAAGAAATGAGTCTATGAGAAATCTTTTTTTCTTTGTTACTACCCATTGTAATTCTAAATGTAAACATTGCTTTTATTGGAAATCATTAAACCAAAAAAAAGATCTTACTTTAAAAGAAATAGAAAAAATATTTTCAAAATTTTATAATATTCATTCTATTGTTCTTTCGGGCGGAGAACCTTTTATGAGAAAAGATTTAGATAAAGTTGTAGATATACTTGTAAAATATACAGATACTAAATATATATTTATTCCAACTAATTGTATTATGGATATAACTGACAGATTTGAAAATATACTAAAAAGAAACCCTCAAGTTTCTTTTATAATCTGTGCTTCTTTAGATGGTTTTGAAGAAGATCATGATTTTATAAGGGGTATAAAAGGTAGTTTTAATAATACTATCAATTTAATTAAGAAACTTTCAGAATTAAAAAAAAGGTATCCTAATTTTAAACAAATTGTTGTAAATACTGTTCTAATGAATCGTAATTATAATAATCTTGTCAAATTCATAGATTTTGTTAAAACCTTACCAGTTGATCAGCATGCTTTTGATATAATCAGGGGAGAATATCAAAAAGAAGAAATAGGATCGCTTTCATCAGAACAAATAAAAAAAATATCTCAATTGAGATATGAAACAGCTAAATTTTATGATAAAAAAAGTTCTTTTATAAGAAAAATACATGGAGATATGGCTGTAAAAGAGTTTATCAGGACACAAATTAGAATAGCTAATGGAAAGAATTGGAATTTTAAATGCAGGGCAGGAAGATCTGATTTTGTTATTGAAAGTGATGGTTCAGCACGAATCTGTGAATTACAGCCAAAAATAGGAGATTTATTAAAAAATTCTCCAGAAGAATTATTAAATACTGAAAATGCCAAGGAAATATTTAGAAAAATAGATAATCATAAATGTGATTGTACCCATACCTGTATTATAGCTTCTTCTATGGAGAGATCTATTAAAAATGTATTTTGGACAAGAATTTGGGGATGGGTTTGGCCATTACCTAAGAAATAATAAAAAATCGAATTAATAACTTTTAAATAGCTTTTCTCTTTACTTAATTTATGATATTTATAACAGGAGATGTGCATGCAAAAATCAAGGATAATTGGGAGCAGGAAGCAGCAGGCTCTGAATTAGATAATTCCTTAAAATATTTAGAAATTCTTAAAAAAAATAATCTAGCTGCAACTCTTTTTTTAAATGGAATTTTACTTGATAAAGAAACTGAAAAAGTAAAAGAACTCTTAAAATATAATGTAGAAATTGGCGGCCATACTTATAATAACTTTGATGGGATGAATATCATAAAAAGTTATATTTATAGAAAAAGATATGGATGTATTTATGGTTCTGAGTCCTATCAAAAAAAAGATATTGAAAAAACTAAAAAAGCTTTTGAAAGTATTGGATTAAAAATGAACTCATGGAGAACCCATGCTTTTGGCTCTAATGAAAAGACTTTTATAATTTTAAAAGAAAATGGTGTAAAATATGTTTCTGATTTATTTGATGAAAAACCTTTTTTAAAAAATGAAATTATCCATATGCCGATTAATATTCCTGTTGATCAGAATACTATTGCATATGGAAATTTAAAGCCAGAAAATAGAAATCCATTTGCAAGTTGTACAAAAGGCAGAATAAAACCTCAAGAATGGTTTGAAATTTTAAAACAAAGGGTAGAAGAAAACGAAAAAAAGAAAACAAACTCGATAATTTTAATCCACCCAGAAACAATGGCTGCATTAGATAATTTTGAATTATTTAAGAAAATTACAAAATTCCTTTCAAAATACAAAAGTTCTAAAATTTCCGAATTTAAACTTTAAAACCACTCAAAAAATAATATTTTTATTGACTAAAATAAAATCCTTTAATAATTTTGAAACTTTTAATTTTTCAAATTCATCAAATGTAAAATAGCCCAATCTTTGCCCTTCTGTTAATTTTATTTCTTTTATTTCTTTTTCTATATCTCCTTTAAAAAAATATAATTTATGATCTTTTAGTAATTGATTATTATAAACTAAATTATTAACATCAATCTTTCCAATAAAGGAAATATTTTTAACACTACAATTAATTTCTTCTCTAATTTCTCTTAAAAGACCTTCTAAAGGAGTTTCATATTTTTCTATACCTCCGCCAATAAGGGCCCAATGTTCTGGATGAATTATATAGGGATTATTATCTCTTAAATACATTAAAAGTTTATCTTCTTTTTTTAGAAAAATAAATGAAGAATCAGAAATTTTATAATCTATTTTTTTCATGAATTTATTTTATCTCTTTTATTTCAACACTAGTATGTCCAATTTCTTGTTTATAATTTGTTTTTGATTTAACATCACAAGGATGGCACTGGCCATAATTATTACATTTCCTAAATACTTCTTTAATTTCAAAATTAGGATCAGTTATATTATCTATTGCATTTTCTTCACTAAATACATCCCTATGACATCTATATACATCTCCACTTGGACCAATTAGTAATTCTGAAGTTTTGCATAAACAATCTGTTGTTTTTTCTTGAAATGCAGAATTAAGATATTTTGAATAATCTCCGTATAATTCTCCTTTATACTCTCCTGTAAATTCTTTTAATCTAAATTCTATTCCTGCATCTTTGCATCTAAATTGCATTTGATTTATTGCAGAAAGTTGTTGGGGCGATGGATAAAGAACTGCCCATATTCCAATACTAAACCCTGCATCTTTCATTTTTTTAACACTATTAATAAGATTTTCAGCATCCATCTGTTCTGGATGATAGCTAACTCTCATTGAAGAATATGGTGAATCTCTTTTTATTCTTTCAGGATTTACTTCTGAAATAAATCTTTCAATTCCTTTATTTCCCCATTGTAAATTAGTTAAAATATCAATATTAAGCTCTGATTTTATATTATTTAAAATATAAATAAAATCTTTATGTAAAAATGGCTCCCCACCACTAAAAGTAATAGGAATATCTGGTTTTGATTTTAATTTATTTAATGAATCAACCCAGTTTTTCCCAGATAGCTCTTTAAACTCTTTTTCATAAAACTTATCACTAAACTTATTTAAGCAAAAACTGCATCCAAGATTACACCTCATTGTTAAAAACGCAGAGATATACTTATAATTTTCAGGTATTATTACCTCTTTTATCATGATTTTCTATGTAAAAAATGGTTTAAAATGATTATTATAGCCCAAAATATATAATATTAAATAAGAGGTTTTTTATAGATAAATTTTAATTGAATAAGATGAATTTAATAATTGGCGCAAGTGGTTATGTGGGAACTAAAATATTAGAACATCGTATTAATCAAGAAAAAATTGTTGGAACCTTTTATAATACTCCTAAAAAAGATCTTATTTATTTTAATTTAAAAAGTCCAAATTTGAATCTATTAAATATTAATTTAAATGATGTGAAATATGGTTTTATATGTTCTGCAATTTCAAATATAGATGAATGTAAAAAAAATGAAAAAGAAGCCTATAAAATCAATGTTTTAGGAATTGAAAAAATTTTACAACAATTTTTTGATTATAAAATAACTCCTATTTTCTTTTCTTCAGATGGAGTTTTTGATGGAGGTAAAGGAGATTATAAAGAAACAGATGAAGTAAAACCATGTACAGTTTATGGGAAACATAAAAAGATTATAGAAGATTATATTACTAATAATAGTGAGGATTACATTATATTTAGATTAAGTAAAATTATTGGGACTGAAAAAAATGATAAAACATTACTTACTTCTTGGTTAAATCAATTAATAAATAATAAAGAAATTCCTTGTGCTACTGATCAAACTTTTTCACCAGTTTATGTGGGAGACTTAATTAATTCATTAGATATTGTCTTAAAAATGAATTTAAGAGGAATTTACCATATTGCTCCTCAAGAATCATTTACTAAATTTCAACTGGCAAATATACTTAAATCTCAATTAGAGATAAATGCGGGTAGTATAAGACCATGTTTAACTAAAGAATTTAATTTTTTAGATTCAAGACCATTAAATACTAGTATGAATTGTGAAAAATTTGTAAAAGCCACTGGATATAAATTTCAAAGCATGAAAGATTGTATTTGGAATTTAAAAAAATTAATTTAAAAATATTATTTTATTAATATTCGTTTTCATAAAAATCTCTTCTTTCAACAATCATTATTGGGCCATTCATTTCTAATGCTTTTTCATAAGAAGGAATTATATCTTCTACTCTTTTAAGATCAATTATTGGAAAAGAAACCATTTCTTTTATTGCTTTAGTATAATCTTGAGTATGTTGTATTCCTGGATCAAGAGGTTTTTTCCCACCAACAATTGCCCTAACTATAACCGGAACTTTAAACTCGCCATTAGACATTATTTCAATTTTATCCATATGATTTACAATACTATCTAAAGCATTAAGAATAAAATCATGTCTTTCAAATAATAATATTGGTTTATATCCTTCCAAAGACATTCCAATTGCTAATCCAGACATTAAATTTTCTGCAAGAGGAGTTTCTAAACATTTTTCATAAGGAACATCCCTTAAGGTTTTATATGCCCTAGAGCCATATTTAGTATTATATCCTATAAATCTTACTCTTTCATCAAGAGCAAGCATATCCATTGCGTTTTTAACAGCATCTTTGTACTTCATGATAAAGTTCCTCCAACTCCACCATCACTTTTTTCAGAATTTGGAAAAACAATCCATTTCCCTGTTCCAACATGAGGATAAATTGGTTTGTATTGACTTCTTTTAACACAACTAGGCCAAATTATTTCAGATTTATTATATCTTTCTGATTTAGGTGTTTCAACAGAACGATCATTATCTTCTATAATAAAAGTGCAAGGAAGATCCCAACCATCTACATATCTTACTGCTTCATAAAAATGTCCTTCTTCTTCAGCACCATCACCAACAAAACACCAAACTTTATTTGTTTTTTTCTTTTCTTTCAAGGCTTTGGCTATCCCTGCAGCAATCGCAGGCATTCCTGCAACAATCGAAGAAGTTAAAAAATTTATACTTTTGTCCAACAAATGCATACTATCTCCTCTTAAAATAAATTCTTCAAGTTTTTTTGGACTCCCTCCAGCCAAAAGATAATGATAATGCCCTCGATGATTAGAAAGAACATAATCTTCTTTTTTAATATCTTTAAAAATTTCAAATAATTGTTTTTCATTACCGCCTGAAAGATGAACTGGATATGAAAGTTTTGAATCATCCCATAAATCTGCAATATATCTTTCAAAATCTATAAGTTCTCTTTCAAGAATTATAAGTTCATTCTCTTTCAAATCAAAAACTCTTTTTCCAGAGCCAATTATTTCATATTTATTCATTTTAATAGTAAATTATATTTTTATTTTATTAAATAAAATTATCGTGTGGGTGAGGATCTTTTAATCTTCCCAAATAACGATTTATTACATCTAATCGACATCCTAACCTACAATCTTCAATTCCTTTTTCAGTAATTTTATTTATAACTTCTTGCCTTTTTTCACTTTTCCAAATTTCAGAAAATTTTTTTTCATTTAAATTTCCATAAGTAAATTCAGGATTATTATAAAATAAATTACAAGGAAGAACATTAGCATGAGCATCAATTAATGTAAAAAATGGCAAGCCATGACATTCTTTATAATCTCTTTCTCCACATAATCTATTGATAGTTTGTGTTCTATAAATAACTTGAAATTTATCATCGGATAAGGCAATTAACTCTGGCCTGATATTTTCAGCATCAAAATAATTAAATCTTAAATCATTTCTACTTGCAGGATGATGTGAATAAGGTTTTATTTGAATATTGTCTGCACCAAGTTCTTTAATAGTTTTTGCAAGATTTACCAATTCATTTAAACTTTTATTAGTAAGTAATGCCTGAACACCAATTGTTGCTTGATAGTTATTTTTTCTTTTAATTTCTGTAGCATCTCCAATATTTTTCATAATTCTTTCGAAATCTTTTTCATTTGTTCCATGAAGTTCAGAATAAGTTTTAGCAGTTCCAGCATCAACACTAAATCTTAACCAAGAAAAATAAGGTAATAATTCTTCAGCCTTTTCTTTTATAAAAGGAATCCCATTACTTGTCATAGATACATCTATTCCTAATTCTTTAGTTTTTTTTACAAATAAACCAATATCTTTATGCAATAGAGGTTCTCCTTCTCCTGCATACATTATAGATTTTACCCCATGAAGGGCCATATCTTCAAGGTTTCTAGAAAGAACATCAGTATCAATATTAACTCCTCCCTTTTCAAGCCAATCAAGAGCACAAAACATACATCTATGATTACATCTATTTGTTGCGCCTATTTCAACATAAATTGGAAAACAATCCTCATTTTTATGCCACTCAGCAACTCTTTCTGGATGGTACATTAATTTATGATTATCTACTTCAGTATTTATCATTTTGAAATTTGTTTATTTTTATCTTTTTTTAAACTAATAAAAGTAGGTTTTTGATTTTCATAAGATTCTATTAAAAATTTTCTAGTTTCTTCTGAATTAATAGGAAAATAGGAATGAATATTATTTAACAAGCTCATAAGGCCCTTTGCATTTATTTCAGTATGTGTTGGACCTAAAGTAGGATAATCTGCATATCCAATTAATTTTACGTTTACATTTTGATGATTAATATCTAACTTAATTTGTTCAAATGGTCTTTCAATTAAAAAGGGTGTGATTGTATAAACATAAGGTTTCATTCCTTCAAGAGCCATTCCAGAAGAAATACTTATAATACTTTGTTCGCAAATACCTAGATTTAAAAATCTATTTGGAAATTCTTCTCTGAATTTATCAAAAATCCCATAACCAATATCACCAGTTATTAAAATAATATCTTTATCTTTTCTTGCTAACTCTAAAATAACTTTTCCAAATTCATTTCTCATCTTAATTCATTATATGCTTTTTTTAATTCATCTTCATTGGGAAATCTTGCATGCCATTTTGGATTATTTTCCATATAACTAATTCCTTTTCCTTTAATAGTATGTGCAATTATTAAATATGGCTTGATAAGATTAGTTTTAGGATTAGCTGAATAGTCTAGCACATTATCCAAGACATTTTTTTTAAAAGAATTATTTATTTCTGAAAAATTATGTCCGTCTATTTCTGCAACATGCCATCCAAATGCTTTAAATTTTTCACTTAAGTTCATAGGAGAAACCTCTTTTATTTTATCCAGAGCTTGTAGTTTATTATGATCTATAATAACACAAAGATTATCTAATTTATGATAACTTGCTATATCTGCAGATTCCCAAGTCGTACCTTCTTGGCATTCCCCATCACCTATTAAAACATATATTCTTCCTTCTTGCTTTTTTAATTTTCTTGCAAGAGCCATTCCAACCCCTATAGGAAATCCATGACCTAAACTTCCTGTTGTTGCATAAATTCCATTTTTTTCATCTAAATCTGGATGAGCTAAAATATTAGGATTATGACTTTTTTCTTTTAATAGAATATATAATGGATAAGGACAATGACCTTTACTTAAAATAAATTTGTCCTCTTTTTTTAAATTATCTTCAAAAAGTGAAATTAATATTTCTATTTCAGAAAAACTTCCTCCAAGATGTGCATCTCCATGAATCTTGCTCAAATCCAAAACTTTTTTCCTAAGCTCTTTTGCTTTTTCTTTTAAGTTATCCATTTTAGTTTATTATAAATTTAAAAAGTTGTCCAAGAATAATCCCCATCATAGCCTATTTTTTCAAAAAACTTTAACCAGTTCTCAACACTCATTGCTGTTTTTGCTGTTAAAACCCAATTATTCATTCTTTCTTTTTCTTCATTATTTCTATAAGCATCAACTTTAATAAACATATTTCCGTTTGGTCTACAAACTCGCATAATTTCTTTTATAGACTCTTCACATTCATTTAAAGGTAAATTATGAATAGTATCTACTGATAAAACTACATCAAAAGAATTATCAATCCATGGAAGTTTTTCAACACTTCCTTGAATAATATGTGGAATAATTTTTCTTTTTGCAGATTCTTCTAAATTATCTTCTTGATTAAAACAAGAAGAATTAAAAGAGTAATCATGAGGCGTATCATTTTTAGCAATGTAATTCCCAAATCCATCCATAGTATGATTTATTGCATAATTAGAAATATCTATGCCTGCAATTTGAATTCCGGGAATCATATCCTGAAGATCATAAAGTAAAAATCCTTTACCACATCCAATATCTAATACTGAAGAATTAGAATTTATTTTATAAATTTCCTGCATTTTTTTTACAGCCCCTTTCCAACGACCATCATAAACATATCCCCCATAACCATTTACCCTTTCTCCATCAAAAAATTCTTTATCAAATCTTTTAGCTATTCTTCTATTCTCTTCTGTTCTCCATCCTTTTTCAACTTCTTTTTTTGATTTTGGGAAGCTTTCTAATAAATCGATTTCTCTCATCGAAATATTGGATTTGTTAACTTTTTAAAGATTTATATAATTGAATATAACCACCGAGTTTATATGAGAATATTTAAATACTAAAATTAAAAATTAAAGTAATGAATGAAATTATAAATCCTGAAGAATGGGTATTTAATAATAATGGAAAATCTCCTGCTTATTTTTCTTTAAAAAGTCATGCTTCAGTAAGCAGAGAAATGATAGATTATATAAAAAAATTATCTGAATCAAAAGGTAGGATAAATATGAGATTTTGCCTAAATAGTTCTCCTGATGAAGAATTACAAGACATGATTATATTAGAATATAAAGATAAAAAATGCAGGATCCCTCATAAACATTTAGATGGTAATGAAGCAATTCATTTAATTGAAGGAAAACTTTTAGCTTTAATATTGGATGATGATGGAAAATTATTGGATAAACGTATATTGAGTGAAGATGGAGAATTTGCTTATAGAAATGCACAAAATAGACAACATTTATACTTTCCATTAACAGATCATATAATTTTTAGAGAAATACGGGGTGGAAAATTTGAAAGAAAAAATTTAGTTTCTCCAAATTGGAATTTTTTAGAAGTTTTTAAAGAATATTTAAATCCTAACGAATTAGGATGTTATAATTCTGAATGCAAATCTATTTGTAATTTATTTAATCATTCTTAAAAAATGTTCTATCTCTTCTTGTTTTTTACCCATTAATTTTTTATATTTTTCAACATTTAAATCAATTAATTTGGGTCTTTTTTCTAATAAACCTAAAGATTCGATACTGCAAGGAATTAATTCAACATCTTTTATATTAAAAAAATCTCTTGTTGTTTTTGCAATATGATATCTAGTTGTGGGATGAACAGAAGCTAAATGAAAAATTCCAGTATAATTTTCTTGAATAGCTTTTTTCATAAATTCATACAAATCTTTTAAATAAAGGGGAGTAAATACTTGATCTGTTGCTAAATTTAATTTATCTCCAGCTTTCATATTTGTAAAAAGAGTAGGATCATCTTTTATTGTTTTAAAAGTTTTACCCATTCTTAATAAAAGAAATGATTTTTCTGAACTTAAAAGATAATTTTCTATTTCATATTTTATTTGACCATAACTATTAAGAGGATTTCTTTCATCACCTTCTTTATAATTTCCTTTTTTCCCATCAAAGATATTGTCTGTAGAAATATAAACTGGAGTGATATTATTTTTAAAACAATAATCAATTAATTCTTTTGTTTTTGTTACATTAATTAAATAAGAGTTATTCCAATACTTTTTGGAAATATCTGGTTTTGGATTAGCTGCAGCAGAAATTATTAAATAATCTATTTTATTTTCAAGATTAAGCCCAGAAATACTATCTTTTTCTAAATCAAATTTTATTGCTTCAGGAATTTTATTTTGAAGATAAGTTCCTAGAATATCAATATTTTCTTTTTTAAATTCATTAAATAAGTAATTTCCAATATAACCTGATGCACCCATTAATAAAATCATTTTAAATCGTTTTTATCTGCAGATCTAACATTAAGACCTACTGCTCTTCTTGTTTCTTTTCTCCAAACTTCAAGTTCATCCAATGTAATCCCTAACATTTTTGAAATTTTTTCTCTTTTTTCAGGTGTTTTGAAATTTATTCTATCCCATTCAAATGCCCTTAAATTTTGAAGTTCAGGAGGAGTAAATTCAGGAGTAGTTATAATCCCTTTTCCAAAACCATAATATTTTGGATCTTCAAAACTAAAATCTGAAGGAATATATTTATTTTCTCTACAAATATTATATAATTCTGTTCTTGGAAATGGAGTAGCAATATGAAAAACCACATAATCTAATAAGGATTTATCGACCATTTCTTCCACACATCTAAAAGATTCTCTTATATCTTCCCAAGTGTCTCCAGGCATACCTATAACAAAATTAGAAGAAACATCTTCAAATCCAACATCTTTTATTTTTTCTAAGGTTTTCATAGCACGATCAAGATTTACTGGTTTTTTCATTCTTTCTAAAGTATTTTTAGAACCAGATTCTATAGAAACTATAACTTGATAACATCCAGATTCTTTCATTTTAGATAAAACTTCTTCATCCATATTATGAATTGCAAGATTATTTGATTTCCAAACAAGATCAGAACCTTTTTTCTTTCGTTCAATTAATCCATCCATAATCTTTAATGCACGCTCTTTTGGTAAAAGAAGGCTATCATCAACAAATATTAATTCTCTCATACCATATTTATCAGTTAACATATCGATTTCTTTTAAAACATTTTCAGGAGATCTTGTTCTAACTTTACTATCATAAAGTTCTTTACTACTGCAAAAAGTACATCTAAATGGGCATCCCCTAGAAGTCATTGTTATTCCAACAGGTAATTGTTTAAATTTAAAATTTTGAGTAAATTTTTGTTGATAATTCATATATTTGTTCATATCAAATCCAGAATAATCTGGGAATGGGAGAGAATCTAAATTTATTATTCCACCAGATTTTGGAATTGAAATAAGATTTCCATCTTTTCTAAATGAAAGGCCATCTATATCTTCAAAACCCTTTCCAGTTTCTATTGCATTTAATAATTTTGGTAATCTTTCTTCCCCTTCACCAAAAACAAAAAAATCTATATTAGTATCTTTAGTGGCAATTTCAGGAGAGAGTGTTGGATAAATTCCTCCCAAAGTAGTTTTTATAGAAGGATTTACTTTTTTTACTATCTCAAATGACTTATGGACACAATCCTTATATTCCAAAGTCATGGCTCCAATCCCAATATTTGTTGGATTAATTTCACTAATTTTTTGTTCTAATTGACCTTCACTAAGATTGTTAATATTAGCATCAATTATGTTTACTTCATAACCTTCTTTTTTCAGTACAGAAGCTAATAACCCTTCAGTATAAGGAAAATTATGCCAATATCTTTTTTCAAACCATGAAGTATTTGGTATAATAAAAGTAAAATCTGATTTTTTCATTGTTTTACTCAAGAAGGATCATTTATAAAAATTTATATCTATAAATATATGTATATATACTAATATAATAATATTTATAAATAAGATTCTTAAAAAAGTATAATGTCTAACTCTAATATTGCCCAAAGATATGGGAACTTGAAAATAGTTTGGCATCATGAAAAATTAAATTCTTTACTTGAAAATAAAATTACTGCCCCGTTATATGTAAGAATAAAGCCCACAAATAAATGTAATCATAATTGTTTTTATTGTTCTTATAATCCCGATATAGACAATCCAAATATACTTTCTACAAATTTTAAAAGACAAGATGAAATACCTCAAGAAAAGATGATGGAAATTTTATCAGATTTTAAAGATATTGGTGTAAAAGCAATAACTTATTCTGGAGGAGGAGAACCCTTAATTTACCCACATATTGGAGAAGCTTTTGAAAAAACTCTTGATTATGGAATAGATTTATCAATCATTACTAATGGGCAAAAACTTAATGGTAAAAATGCAGAACAACTAGCAAATTCAAAATGGGTAAGAATATCTTTAGATGCAGCTGATCAAAAAACATTTGAACAAACTAGAAGAGTTTCAGGAAAATTATTTTATGAGTTAGAAGAAAATATAAATAATTTTGCAAAAATAAAAAAACCAGAATGTGAATTTGGAATAAATTTTGTAGTTAATCATCTTAATAATACAAAAATTTATGAAGCTGCAAAATTTTTTAAAGAACACGGAGTAAATCATATAAAATTCACCCCCCGTTGGATAGAACATGGTTGGGAAGAATATCATGCACCATTTAAAGAAAGCTCAATAGAACAAATTAAAAGAGCACAACAAGAATTACCTGAAGATAATTTTGAAAATAGATTTGCTATTTTTGATACTTATGAAAATGATTTTAATATGACTGGAGTTTCTGAAAGAAAATATCCTAAATGTTATATAATGCAAACTATCCCGGTTATTGGAGCAGACAGCAAAGTTTATTTTTGCCATGATAAAACATATACTAAAAATGGTGCACTAGGAAGTATTGAGGATAAATCTTTTAAAGAATTATGGTTTAGTGAAAAAGCTAAAGAAAAATTTAATAATTTTAATCCAAAAAAAGAATGTCAACAACATTGTACTTATGATTCAAGAAATATATTAATTAATGATTCAATTAGATGTTATGGAGATGATTTAAACTTTATTTAAGAGTTTAATATTTTTATTTCTTTTATAATTTTTTCTGGTAAAATATCTTCCATGCAATTTTTTCCTTTTTTACATATTCCTTCAAAACAAGGTAAACAATTAGGTATTGGTTCTGGTAAAATCGCTTTTCCCCTATTATAAAAATAAATTTCTTCAGAAGGGGTTGGTCCAAATAAACCGATAACTTTCTTTTTTAAAGCAAGCCCTAAATGCATCCCTAAGCTGTCATTACTAACAATTAATTTACAAGAATTCATCCAGTCCATATAATTATTAAGATGAGACAATATGGAATGGTTTTGTTTATCTTGCCTTGTTACAGAATATCCTTCTTTAATTAAAAGTTTTTCAAGAGCCTCCCAATTTTTTTCAGGCCAAGCTTTTGTTGGCCATTTTTGACCTATTTGAGTATTTAATCCTATATCAAATTCCTCTTGAGCAAGAGAGTTATAACCTAATGAATATTCTTCTCCCCCCCATTTTTTTCCAACACATTCAAATAAAAATTCTTGAAAATTTTTTTTATTTTTTCTTTTAAGTTCTGGATCAGCACCAACAGCTAATATTTCAAAAGCTTTATCATAAGCTTCTGCTTTTCCAGTTTGGCTATTAAAAGTAAATCCATATCTACTTCTTCTTGCTCTTATTTTATCAGCTAATGCACATATTCCTGGAATTTTTTCAAGATTTATTACACTATCAAACTCTTCAGATTCTAATTGAAGAACAGTAGTCAAATCATAAGGTAAAATTCTATCAATATAAGGATTATTTTCTAATAAAGGGAATGCAGATTCTGCAGTCACCCAAGTAACTAAATTTTCTTTGTATAAATGAAGCAAAGGAGTAGTTCTTAATATATCTCCCAAACTTACCATCCTAGAATTATTTTCTCTATCTAAAACTTCAGAATAACCTACTTTTATTATTAAAACTTTTTGACTCATAAAAATAAGTAAATAAATCTATTTAAAAGCATTATTATAATAATAACGATATATCTAAATAGGTTTTTATTATTAATTTGAAAAAATTAATTTTATTCTTTTAAAACGATTAGTCATATTTACTTGAAAATTTCTTAAGAATTTTATTTTGGAGTTATATCTAAAGGCTAGTTTTCTTAATCCACTTGTAATAAAAAAACGCATATGACAATTTCTACAAACCATATTAAAACTATAAGAAAATTTGTTAGTTATAAAACAATTTTTATATTTTATAACCTCATTACAAAAAGGACATTTAACCTCAACCTCATAATAATTTTTTCTATCCATTTCTTTTATATAATTTGGTTTAGTGAACTGATAATATTTACTAGTTGCATAATTTACTTCACCGATTAATTGTTTAAATTCCTTATCAGTTATTTTATCACTCATTTTTAAAAAATTAGATGATGAAAGGGAAAGATTTTTAAAAAATTCAATTTCATCTTTAATTATCCCTTTATCTAAACAATATTTGTATATTACACTTCCAGGGTATGGTTGAATAAAATCTAACCATATTTGTCCTTTAGCATTATTTTTCCAATAATCTAAAGTTATTTTTGCTGTTTCTGTTGTTTCTGCAATATCTCCAAAAATAAAATTTGCTTGAATTGCAATTCCTGCTTTTAAAGTTTCTTTAAATGCATAATCAATTTGTTCAGGGGTTATTGGTTTTCTCATACTTTTTAAAATATCTAAACTAAAACTTTCAAAACCATAACTTATAGTATCGCACCCGGCATCTTTCATCATTTTTAATGTTTCTGGAGTAACATCTCTAACAGTTAGTTGAGGGGACCATTTCAATTCCCAAGAAATTTCTTTTCTTAATTTAGTAATTCTTTTACAAAATTCTTCTAAACGTTTTTTATCTATTGCAAAACAATCATCATAAATACTAATCATATTAATCTTATATTTTTTTACCATTAAATCCAATTCTTCCATAATATTATCCATTGTTCTAGTTCTGTATTTTCCTTCATGATAACAAAAAGTACATTGAAAAGGACAAGAACGACTACCCAATAGTGGATAGAGTCTAGGATAATCAAAAGCATTATATGGATAAAAGAGATTTGAACACATATTATCTAATTGTTCTTCAAATCCCATATCTTCAAAAGCTGGAAATGGAATTTTATTTAAATCTTCTATAAGGGCTCTTTTTTCAGTAACTTTAATTATCCCTTCACCATCTTTGTATACAATACCTTTAATTTTCTCCAAATTTTTATTTTTTTCTAAAGAGTCTAATAACTCTATTATTGTTTCCTCGCCTTCTCCAATAACTCCAAAATCAGGATTTAAATTTTTAAAAATAAGTTCGGGGTTTGTAGTAATAATAGGACCACCTAAAATCATTTTAGGTTTAGAGGTATGTTCGTGTACTGATTCTATAATTATCTTTGTTATTAAATACCCTAAAGCATTATTGCCTGTTCCAACAAAATCATAATTTTTTTTATTTAAATGATTAGTTATAATTTCATGAATAGTCCCATCATGATGATTTAAATTTAAACAATCAGTATCATATCCATTTTTTTTAAGAACTGCTAAAATATATGCTAAACCTAAAGGGAATGTATAAAAATAATCTTTTTTATCACTAAATGAATATTTAGGAATAATAATTAAAATTTTATATTTCAAATTAGCTTGTTTTTTTAAATTTAATTCCTTATACATTTTTTACCCCTCTTTTAAAAAAATTTATATTATTTATAATTTCTATTTGAGCACTCCTCAAAAATTTTATCTTGCTTCTATTTTCATAGGCTAACTTTTTCATAAAACTTACTACAAAAAATTTCATAGAACAATTTTTACATAAAATATGAAAATCATAAAAAAACTTATTTTTAATATAGCAATTCTTATGGTTAATCTTAGTATTACAATAAGGGCATTCTAAATTAACTTCATAAGTTTCAAAACTTGTTTTTCTAATTGAATTAGGTATTACAAATTTACAATATTTTGCAGTTGCATCATATACTTCATTTCTCATTTTTTTAAATTCTAAATTAGACATATTAGTCATATTAATAATATCTAAATCAGAAAAACTTTTTG
>JAUSIT010000022.1 GCA_030647965.1 Nanobdellota archaeon
AACATCATAGGTTCTGCTTCTTGGAACTCCTGATATTTCTGCAATTTCTCCTGCAGTAGATATTCCTTTTTGAAGTAAAGCAATCCATACTTTAGTTTCATAAATATTCAGATCAAAATATCCTTTGATTTTGTTTGTTAATTCGTTTTTTAATATCATTTTCTAGGTCTAATTTTAGTACTCTAAGCAAATGAAAACCATTTATAAATCTTTCGATTATGTTGTCTTTTTTAAGGGGTTACAAAGTGGTAAGATTTAAATATCTTCTTTTTGTGATTTATTTATGGTAGAAAATTTAGCTTTTGGAATGTCTAGGAAAGAAGGTTTTTTAGATGAATACAGGGGTAAATATGTTATTCTTGGGAGTTCTAGAGAAAGTGTTGCAGGAAGATTTAATGAAATTCAAGATGGGCATGTTGTTTTAAATCCTTATCAAGGAACATCATACTGTTCTGGTGGGCTAACAAGGGTATTAAAAGAAGGAAATAAAAAAATTAGATTGTCTGAAATTATAAGTGTTGAAGAAGTAAGTGAACAAGAAATTATTGCTTTTTGCGATTATTCTAATAAAATAGAAAAAGAATCAAGAGAAAAAAAAGAAGTAAAAACAGATTAAGTTATTAATAGATTAATTGCCATTGCGATAAATATTCCTATACTAATAAAAGGCATTGCTGGATAGGATTTTCCTTTTTTTGATATTATAAATAAGAACATTAATCCTAAGAAAGCTCCTGCAGTAGTAATAAGTGCTGGAATTAATCCATACTGCCTTAAGAAAATTCCTGAAACAATTATTGGGAATACAATATCTCCTCCTCCAAGAATTGCAAGAGAGACTTTTAACTTTTGTTTTTTTGTTTTTTTAGATTTTTTAAATTCTGCAATTTTTCCTTTAACTGTTTTAGACATATAAGGAATTAAAAGCCCATTAAATACTTGTAATTCTTGTATTTGAAATTTAGCCATCTTTTGCATTATGCCAGAATGCCAAACTGCCCACATATCATAAATAGATATTATAATTAAAAGAAATATAATTGTATAAATGTTTAAAATAGGAATAAAAACTGCTGCGATTCCTGGGTAAATCATTAACTCGCTGAAATTATGAACTAAAATATTTGGTTTGTAAATTTTGAAAAAAGCAAAAGGAGTTGCTATTAATGCAGAAATTAGCCAGGCAATTTGAACTTGATTTGAAAAAATATTTAATTTTGAAGAAAATAAATTAAAATCTAAAAATATAGCATTAACTGTTATTCCTATTGCTAGTATAACTACTGAAAAAAACCAGAATTTAATTATTGCTTTCCATTTATATTTTGTAAGAATTAAAATAAAAACTATTGCAATAATAAAAGAAACAATTAAACTAGGAATTACATTCCAAAAATCAAATTGGGTTTGAAATTCAGGTGCTTGCATCCCATAGGGGAGTTCATTGATAGTTATGTTTTCGCTTATTCCTGTTTGAGTGTTTATTACTTCTTGTTTTATAGGGGTATATACATTTACAACATATAATCCAATAAATTGAATAATTAAGAATAATGCAAGTAAGATAAATGTAACTTTTATTTTGTGTTTCATAGCGAAGACACCTGCGGTTTCTTTCGCTTAATCTTCCCTTTATTTAACTTAATCTTTTTTTGAATGTGTTTCATATGTAAGGAACCAAGGTTCCTTAACAATCAACCTCCTTAACTAGGTTCTGATTATCAAAATTTTTTATGACGATCAAACTCCTTAACTAGGTTTTTGATTACTAAGGTCTCTCTTTTAATTAATAAAATACAATCGAGGTTTTCAAACAATAATCTCCCTAAGACTTCTCATTATCAAACCTCTTTTGTAATCTTGCTAAGGAAATAAGGTTTTTAAAGGTTTTATGGGTGGTTGGTTTATGAATTTATTTAACAAAACATTCGCTGCATTAGAACTTATTGGGCTTTTATCTTTAGAGGTGCATAAAGATATTCCCCCTTATCCTGACCGATTGCAAGCAAGAATTAGTCAAGAACTAATTATTAAAAATAATAATCTAGATAAATATGCGGTTTTAGTAAAAGGAGATAATCAAAAAATTTACAATCAAAATTTTTCATCAATTTATAATGTTTTAATTGAAAATGGATTTAAATCTGAAAATATTTATGTTTTTGTACATGATGGGGGTAATTCTGTTAAGCAATTTAATCATCCAGTAGATGATGTTTCTTCAAAAGAAAGTTTGGAAATGATATTGAATCATCTTGCTAAAAAGATAGATAAAAATGATATTTTTTTATTATATTTAAGTGATCATGGTGGGAGAGAATCAGTAAAATCTCCATATGAAAATCAAATAGTTGAAGTGTCAAGATTTTTTTTAAGAGGCGGTGATATTAATGAGTTGGAATTAGAAAAAGCTTTGAAGCCAATATACGCTAAAAATAAAATTTTAGCTTTTGATTTTTGTTATGATGGGGGTTTTGCAGATAGATTGGGAAAAAATAATGATATTGCTGTAAGTTCTTCATTATATAATCGAGTAAGTCATGCACCTAATCTTGATTCATTTAATGTTTATTTTTTTCAGGCATTTAGAGATATTTGCGATTCAGACTATAATAATGATAAAAGAGTTTCAATTGATGAAGCATATAGATATGCTATTGAAAATTATTCTTTAGCAAAAAAAGGAGTAGATAGGCCTCAACTTGTTTCTAAAATTGATGTGAGAAATATTTCGTTGAGATAATTTACCTAAATCTAATGGTCTCTAAGTTCTTTGGAACAGCTGTTTCTACTTTTTGTGTTTTATATAGGCTTGATGCTAAGTCTAAACTTCTTGAAACTTCACCATGATTTAATATAATTTTTTTTGGTTTTGGATTTATATTTGAAATAAAAGCCATTAATTGATTTCTTGAAGAGTGTGCTGAAAAACCTTCAATTGTTTTTACTTCTAATTTTATTGGCATTCTTTCTTCTTTTCCTTCAACCATAAAATTTGCTTCTGCTAAACCATCTTGAACTTGTCTTCCTAAACTTCCAACACCTTGATAACATACAAAACAGATTCCATTATTTTTATTATCTGCAAATTCTCTAAAATATTCTACAGATGCTCCACCAACTAACATTCCTGAAGTGGCTAGAACAATACAAGGCCCACCTTCAATTACTTTTTTCCTTTCTTGAGAAGATCCAACTTGCTTAAATGTTTCTGATATAAATGGATTTTTATCTTGGAAAATTAAAGAACGAACTGAATTTGATAAGAAATCAGGATATGCAGTATGAATGGCATTAATATCCCAAATCATACCATCAATATAAACAGGAACTTGTGGAATTTTTCCATTTTGCATTGCATCTTCTATAACCAACATTGTTTCCTGTGCTCTTCCTAAACCTAATTCTGGGATTAATACTTTTCCTCCTCTTGAAATAATATCATTAATATATGCAATTAGTTCATCTTCTGATTCTTTTCTTGGAGCAGATACATTTTCTTTTCCACCATAGGTTGATTCTAACATTAAAGTTTCTAATCTTGGGAAATAAACTGCTGCAGGTTCTAATAATCTTGATTTTCCAAATTTCATATCTCCTGAATAAACAAAATTATGTAATCCGTTTCCAATATTAAAATGAATCATTGCAGAGCCTAAAGTATGACCTGCATTATAAAATGTAATTCTTACATCTGGTGTAATATCTGTAACTTCATTATAATCTAAGCAAATAGAGTGTTTTACCATTTCTTTAATATCTGTTGTATTAAATAATGGTGCTGCTGCTTGTTTATATGCAACTCCTATAAAATCAAGAGCAAGTAATGCTGCAATATCTCTTGTAGGTGCAGTCATATAAATTGGGCCAGTATATCCCATTTTGTAAAGATAAGGGACTAAACCAGAGTGATCTAAATGTGCATGAGAAATTATAACTGCATCTAGTGAATCTATGCTAAATTCTGAAACATCAAAATAAGGAAATTTATCAGAACCTGTTGAAGAAACATCTACTCCACAATCAATTAAAATTTTTGATTCTGGTGTTTGAAGAAGCATACAACTTCTTCCTACCTGTCTTCCGCCGCCCAAAACAGTTAGTCTAACCCATTCATCTATTTTTTCAGGATTCCATTCTTCATAGATTTTTTTACCTATTGAATTTAAGAATTTTTTTCTATAATCATTGTTTAAATAAAGAACTTTTCTAATATCTTCTGTAATTTTTGATTTTATTGCAGGGCTTCTTTGAACTTGAGGAATCCATAGTGTTTCTTTTTTTATTTCTTTTAATATTGAACCTGCTTTTCCAATAACTAAACCTGGTTTTTTTGCTTCAATTATTACAATACTTCTTTGTATATCAAATATAATTTCTGTAATTTCAGCTTCTTCTGGAATTTTGCTTCTTATAACTGCTTCTGTTTTTTCTTGGTCTAATAAAAGTTCTTGTTCTGCTCTTAATTCAACTCTTTTTTTTATTTTATTTACAATTGATTTTATTTTTTCATCGCCCTCTAGAAAAAAATCTTTGCTTGAAGTATAAACTACAATATTCGCGCCTTCAAAAATTGTTGAACGTACAACGGATTTTGGCAATTCATTTTCAATAGTTTTTAAAATATCTGTCATTTTTTATCCTCTTTAATTTTTAATTTCTTAGATTAATTATATTTGTTCACTATATACTGCTTGTGATTTTTGTTTTGAGACCTGTTTTATTCCATCTTTAGTTATTAGTATTACATCAATTCCAAAGCCAGATGCAGTATCTCTTTCTGAAGAAGATTTGATTGCTTCTATTGCTAAATCTACTCCTTCTTGAACAGACATGTTTGGTTTGTATTGTCTTTCTAATAATCCTAAAATATAGGGCATTCCTGAAGAGAAATTTGCATCAAAATCTTCAACTTTCATTGCACTTCCTGCAGGTTCTATTGAGTATAATTCTGTTGAACCATCATCATTAATCCCGCCAAGCATTATGCCTGCCATAAACATTATCATTGATGGTTGTCTAATATTTCTGTAAGAAAGCATTGCAATAAGGTTTGCTACATCTTTTACAGAAGGTCTTTTTTTGTCTTTTAGTTCTTTTAATCTTATTTCTGCTTTTATTAATTTTCTTAGTAATTCAATATCTGAAGCAACACCTGTTCCAGAGACGACAATATAATCATTTAATGCTACAACTTTTTGAGTATTTTTATTCATAACAATGCTTCCGCCAGCAGTTGTCTTTCTATCTCCAGCCATGACTACACCGTCTTTACAGACTATTCCAACAAGGCTTGTACCTGTTTTTAAAATATTTTTGCTTAAATCTTCGTTCATTTTAACAGAATCATTGCTTGAAACCCTAGATAAAGTTTGCAAGAATTTATATTTTCTTTAGTATATCTTGGTTTATAAGTTTTTTGGTTTTAAGAATTTTTTGATTTTTGCATAAAAATTTAATTTTGAGGGTTTAATTTAAGTTGTCGTCGAGGCTCAAAAAATTAAGAATAAATAAATTTAAAAACACCTATTTCTTTTATTTAGAATTATGAAAAAGAGAAAAGAGGGGTGGTTCAATAAAAGAAATATTCTTTTGATTGTATTTTTAATTTTACTTTTTGGGTTTTTATATTTAGTTTTTCAAATGACTGGTTTTGTAACCTATTCATATCAAGGAGATTCTAATTTAGTTTTTACAAATTTAGAAAATAAAAATATTAATTCAGGTGAATCTGTAAATTATGATATTGATGCACAGGGTTCTACTCCGGTTTCTTGCTTTTCTGTAAATGATACAATTAATTTTAATATGGACTGCAATGGAATTTTAACAAATAAAGTTGCATTAAATGAAGGAACTTATTGGGTTGAGATAAGTGTTAATGACAGTGTAAATAATGTTTCTATAAGTGCAATATCTATTAGTGTTGCTGCACCTTTTGTAAATACTAAATCAAATTTCACAAATTTAGAAAATAAAATAATCTATACTAATACAATTTCATATGATATAAATGCCGAGGATATTGAAGGAGTTTCTTGCTTTTCTGTAAATGATACAACTAACTTTAATATAGATTGCAATGGAATTTTAACAAATAAAGTTGCATTAAGTGGAATTTATTGGATTACAGTTAGTACTTTAGATAACTTAAATGATACAACAACTTCATCTGAATTTTCTATATCTGTAGAAACAGATTCAACTGTTCCTGTTATTAGTTTAGTAGCTCCTACAGATTCTTATGTTACAACTTCAAATTCAGTTACATTTCAATATAGTGTTGCTGATAATAATGCAATTGCAAATTGTTCATTAATACTAAATAATACAATAAATCAAACAACAAATTCAAGTGTTGCAAAAGGAGTTACAAACTCTTTCCCAACTACATTAGCTATTGGTGTTTATGGTTGGAAAGTTAGTTGCACTGATGTTGCTAATAATATTGGAAATGCAGATACTATTTATTTTGCAACAGTAAGAGTTGCTACAACAACTACAACTACAACAACTACTACAACAGATACAACTAGTGAAGATACTTCATCTGAAGATACTAGTGAAGAAATAATAGAAGAAGAAGTTGCTCCTGTAGAAACTCCTGCACCTGTTGTAGAAGCTACTCCTGAACCTGTTCCAACCCCTCAACCTCAAACAACTCCTGTAGTAAATAAGACTATTAAGAAAACAAATCCATTTTTTAGCAGCTTAACTGGAAAAGCTATTTTTGGAGATATTTCTAAATACACTGGAGATAAAAGATATGTTATTGGTGGCAGTGTTGGATTACTATTGATTATTGCATTAGTAATTTATTTAAAAATAAGAAAGAAAAAGTAAGCTTTTATTATATTAAATTATAAAATAAAATTCTATTCTGATTATTACCTATTTTACATTTACTGATTATTGCACTTTGTTAAGATACTAAGTCGCCTATCGGCCCCTAACGATTTATTAATTAACTGTCTTTAATACACGTAAAAATCTACAATATTTAGGTTGTAGTAATTATTTGTTTGTGTAGATTTTTCCGGTTCTCACAAAACCACGAACAAACCTCGACTTTTAAGTGGGGGTAAAAACCCCTCAGGGTTTTGTGATTTATTAGCTAT
>JAUSIT010000031.1 GCA_030647965.1 Nanobdellota archaeon
ACCATTTGCACTTTGTGCAGAAATCAAATCAGAAATCAAAACATCTTTTTGTTGCTTGTTTAAAGAAAACCTAACAACACTATCAGCAGGAATTAACTCACCATTTTTCAGTTTTAAAGAAACATTTCCATAAACTAAATCCCCAAGATTATAACTTGCAGGAGTTTCTAAATTTAAATTTGAACTAGAAGAGAAATCAAATATCGCTCTTCCAGTTACACTACTATAAAAAAAAGAAAAAGAAAACAAAGAAATAAACGCAAAACAAACTAATAATCCTACAACAAAATTCTTAGAAATATTAAATGATTTTTTCGCGACTTCTTGGGGTTTCCCAACATAATCACTTACTACTTTTCCATTTTCTTTTCTGCTATTATAGAAATATGGACCAAAAATTTTATCTCCTCGTTTAATATACCTCTTATAGACCATAAATAACCCCTTTTAGATTATAAAAAAGTGGTAGTGTAACTATTTAAAGCTTATCCCTGAATTTAATTTTTAATGAAAAAACTATTAAAAAAATTACACTAACAAAATTTAGCTAATTTTTGCTAAAAATTAATCCAAATTTGTTAAAAATAAGCTGTAAAAAACCAAAAAACATTAAAATCTTACAAAAATTACAAAATTTAAGAAAATCACTCTTTATTAAATATATTCAAGTAATGAAAAACTTGTACTATTACAATTTGTAATCTAAATATACAAGAGTAAAAATTTTTGTCATAAGTACAAATTAGATAATCATCAGAATTAAAGGCTTATTCAACTTTATCTAATTTTTAGCCTAAAGATTAGAAATTATTAATAACTAAAATATTCTCTAGAAAGACTTAAACAATATCTCCCAGATTTTATTGTTGAAAGATATCTAAAAGAAAGAGAAAAACAGAAAATAAATGCAAGGCAATTATATGCTAAAACAATCAAAGTGTTAGAAACAAAAACATCTATATTTAAACAACTTCCGAAAGAATTTGCAAGCCCAACAACAACAATAATTTATGGGAATAAAGTTAGTATTTGGTTGTGGTTAGAAGTGCCAAAGATAATTTTAATAGAAAATGAGGATTTAGCAAAATCATACAAAAAACATTTTGAATTAATGTGGAAAGCATCTAAAAAGTGTTAATTACATCAATTTCTCCAAACTTTCTATCTTTCCCCAGCTTCTTTACATTTCATTCAGTTTTATCTTTTCTATCTTTTTTTTAAGATCTGGCAAATCTTTTTCTATTACATTCCAAACTCTTTCTAATTCTACCCCAAAATAATGGTGTATTAATTTATCCCTAAATCCTGCAATAAGCTTCCATTCAACGAATTTATATTTATTTTTAAATTCCTCTGATAAATTTTTACTTGCTTCTCCAATAATCTCTAATTGTCTTATTACGGCATTTTGCCTTAAATTGTCATTAGAAAATTTTTCTTTATTTATCCCCTTAGTAAATTCTTCTATATTTTTTATGCTTTCTAGAATATGTTTGATATATATTAAATTATCTTTCATATTATTCTAATCTCCTCACCTAGAACTTTATCCTTTAAGAGATGATGTAATGCAGAATATTCAACCAAATCAATCTTTTTACCTAATTTTTCTTCAAGGTATTTCTCTAATCTAATTATATCTAAAAGGCTCATCTTTTTATCATTTATTTCAACTAGAATATCAATATCACTATTCTTCTTCTGTTCTCCTCTTGCATAACTTCCAAAAATTCCTGCTTTTTTAATCTTATTTTCCTTTAGTATTTTTATTATCTTTTGTTTAATCTTTCCAATTTCCTGATTTGCCATTTTTATTTTCTCAGGCATTAATTGCCTGTCTGCATTTTTTTCTTTTTCAATAAGTTCTGAATTTGGCAAATTGAATCCAAGATATACTCTTTTTTTTGAAATCTTACTCCCTTTTCTAATAGAAATAACTCTATAATAATATTTTTTTCCATTAATATTTCTAGTTTCAGTATATACCATAATAATCTTATGTCTACATTATTTATAAATCTTTATGTAGACACAAAAGAAAGAGACATAAAAAGCCTTTCAATCTCTGAAGCTTCGTGAAAAGCGAAAATTAAATTAATTTTTCCAATTTTTCTATTTTTTTCCAGCTTTTTTTAAGATTTTCGTTGCTTTTTTTCACAATGATTTATCAGAAAAACAATGTGCCACCCAACCTGTAAAAGTGTGGGAAAAAGTTTTGCTCTTACAATAGGAACGCAAAAGATAAGAGCAAAACTTTTTGTTTGATTGGCACTTGTTTTTGAGACTTCAAAATCGTAAGATTTTGACAGCTTCAGGAATGTAAATTCCTGACATTACAAAATTAGATATTCATAAACTAATTAGATTAATTTTAAGTCATTTTTAGCTAGATTTTATCAAACAAAAGATTTATATAATAACACGTCTTTACTTGTATTAAAGTAAATACTTGATAAATAAAAAATGCCTAAAATTACAATATCAATTCCAGATGAATTATTAGCTGAATTTAAAAAAGAGTTCCCAGAAGTAAATGTAGCTGAATTAGCTAGAAGAACAATATCTGAAAAAGTTAAAGAACTTAAAAAACTTGAAGAATTAAAATTAATGGGAGAAATATAAATGGCATCTATAACTTTTGCAGTAGATGAAGAATTAAATAAAGAAATAAAGAAATTTTTATGGTTAAATTTATCTGCATTAGTTAAACAGGAATTATTAAGAAGGCAAAAATTACTTGAAAAATTAAAGGAGAAATTAAATTCAGAAGAAGAACAGGAATTAGTTAGATGGAGTGTTGAATTAGGAAGAAAAACAAAGAAAGAATCATTCAAAAAATTACTCTCAAAACTTCCACCTAAAAGAAGAGAAGAATTATTAAATTCTATGTCTCCTGAAAAAAAAGAAGAATATAAATAAACTAAAATGAAACTAGTATTGGATAATAATATATTTTTTTCATTAATGAACCCTGATTCTGTGGCTTCATATATATCCTCAACAATTGATATTGAATTTTTTGCTCCCGAATACATAAAACAAGAGTTAGAAGAACATAAAGAAGAGTGTTTATTTAAATCCAAACTTTCAGAACATGAATTTGAAATAAGACAAACAGAAGTAGAAAGTAGAATTAAATTTTTTAAAGAATCTGGATATGATGGAGAATTAATAAAAGCTATAACAAATCTCTCAGACCCTAAAGATTCTCCATATCTTGCATTAGCATTATCTATTGATGCTTCAATTTGGTCTAATGACACTCATTTAATAAATCAATCACTAGTCAATACCTATAAAACAGAAGATTTATTTAATATGATGTTAAATAAAGAAATATAACTTCTTCAAAAATTCTATTTATATTCTCTCCAGAAGCAAATTTAAAAACTAGTTTACCTATTAATAATTAATGGAAAAAAGGAAGGTGTTTTTAATTTTGTTAGAGATAACTTTTTTACTAATGGTTATAGGTTTTTCTTTAAATTATTTAAAACCAACAGGATCTATCACTGGTTTTGCAATTTTTGAAAGCCAGCCAAATTCAACAAGCAGCATAGATACTTATATTTTAAATGATACTCCTTCTTTTAATACAAATGATGAAACAACACTATCTGTAGGAAAAGCTACAGGCTTAAAAGATTTAAGAGGATTATTAGAATTTAATGTTTCTTCAATTTCAGCAAATGACACAGTAACACAAGCTGTTCTTCAACTTTATCTTTCTTCTTCAAATATAAATCCTTCAAACACACACCATAATATAACAATAAAAGTTTATAGAATGACTTCTCAATGGAATGCTTCAATAGTTAACTGGACAACAAATGATACAACCAATTTATGGACTTCTGCAGGAGGAGATTATAATCTAACAGAAATAAATTCCTCAATAGTAAGCAATGTTTCAGGATGGTATAATTTTACAATAACTATTCTTGCAAGAGGATGGGTTAATCAATCATATCCAAATTATGGGCTTATTTTAATAACAACTAATACAACAAATGCAAGTGAATATAAAAATTTCTATTCATCAGAATCAGCAGACCCAACAACTCGTCCAAAACTAACAATTACTCATGTAGAAAATGCCCCCCCATCCATTACAAGCATAACTACTAATACTAATTTAACAAGTCCAAAAAATGTAGGAGAAAATGTAAATTTTTCAATAAACTGGACAGATTTAGAATCAAATCAAGCTAAAATATATATTTGCAATTCAACAAACATTTCATCTTTAGGATGTTCAGATAAAACTTTTTGCAATACTTCTTATTCTTTAATAAGCCCAATACAATGCAATTATACTATTTCAGCAGATGAAAATAGAACTCAAAAATTTTGGGCAATTGCATGTGATAGTGTTAATTGTTCAGATGTATCTTCTGCAAATTACTTTTATGTAAATCACTTTCCAAATATAACTTTAATTTCTCCAAATGGCGGGGAAACAATAAATCAAACAGCAAATGGAAATTATAGTATAAGATTTAATATTTCTGATGCAGATTCAGATAATCTTTTAGCAAATATATATTATGGCACAAATTTAAGCTTAGCAAAAACTACAATTGCACTTAATATAAATCTTAATAATTATTGCACAGATTTAGATTTAAACAATGCAACATATAATAATTGCACTTATTCTTGGAATACAAGTAGTATTTATGGAAATTATTCATTGCAAATAATAATTAATGATAGTTTTTCAACAGCAAATGATTCAAGTAATAGTGATTTTAGAGTTGTAAGCCTAGATGATCAACTTCCACCAAGTATAACTGCTCAATGGTTTGATTCTTATTCAATTTATTCTGGAAAAACAGTTCAAATTTATGCAAATGTTTCAGAACTAAACACTCCAACTGTCTGGGTTTCTATAAATACAACTCCTCAAATAAATTTAACAATGACAAATTCATCAAGTTTAGAAACTTATACAATAAATTGGACTGCAACTCAAATAGGAACATATCAGTTTAAAGTATATGCAAATGATATTATTGGTAATTTAAATAATTCTATGTCTTGGCAAGAATTTAATATAACAAAACCAAATGCAACAGGAAATACAATAACTGCCCCTGCAAAAGCTCTTCCCTATAGTTTAATAAGAGTTTCAGGAGAATTAAATGCAACAGAAGAATTAAAAGGAGTTTATGCATATTTAAATGTCCCAACTGGATTTATGTTTTTAACAGACTATCCTCAAAATTATTCTTCAGGCAATTATAACTTAAACCAAAATAAAACAATAAATTGGGTTTTATCAACGCCAATTACAGAAGGCATATATGCCCTAAATATTACTTATACAGATAATTATTCAAACACTTGGAATAGTTCAAATACAAATTTAGAAATAACCTCTGCAATAGGGGGTTATTCTCTTTTATTAAATGGATATCCAGAAGTAGAAACAGCACATAATTATTATGCAGAAGCAAGTTTTATTCAAGGAGGAAGTTATACAAATACAGATTCAACTTTAATTTCAATATATGATTCAACAGGCGCACTAGTTTTAGGTCCTGCTTCAATGAATTTAAAATCAACAGGAATCTATAATTATACTTATGCAATAGGAAGCTCTGTAAATGAAGGCCAGTGGGAAACAAGAATAAATGCAACAAAATCTTCAACAAGCTATTATGCAAATCAATTTTTCAAGATTGTTGGAGGACCATTTGATGTAAGAAATATTGTAATAGTTAATTCTTCTATAAATAATATGAACATTTCAGTAATAACTGAAAATACAGGAGGAGCAAATAAAGATTTAATAATAAATTGGAATTTAACACGACAAGACAATAACCAAATATTGGATAGTGGAAGTGAAACTATTATGGTTAATGCAAATTCAGAAAAATTATATTCAATCTCTCCATCAACAACCTATGTAGGTGCTGTTAGAATAACTTTCCTAGGATATTATTCAGGAACAGAAAAAGCAGGAGCATATAAACTTTTTAGCACAACAACAGAAACAGCAACTCCTCCTGTAACTCCACCAACTACAACTTCGACAACAGGCGGAGGGGGCGGAGGAATAATTAAAGAAATTATTTCGAAAAAATCAGATTTTACAATACAAAACTTTGAAAAAAATATTAGAATAGCAAAAAACATAGCAAAAACAATTTCCCTAGAAATATATAATAATGGGGATACAGATTTAAATCAAATCTCTTTAGAATTAGAAAATCTTCCAAGTTCATATTATACAGTAATACCAATATCAAAAGAAAACTTAAAGCAAAAAGAAACAAGAAAAATTTTAATAAATTTCTTAGTAACTAATTACGAAGGAGAATTAAATTTTAACTATGTTGTAAAAACAAATCAAACAACAGAAAAAAAAGAAGCAATAAAAATTTTAATATTAGGTCCAAAAGAATTTTTCATAGCAGAACTTCAAACACTAAGGGAAAAATTAAATAATTTAAAAAATGAAACTCAAACTCCAGAATTACTGGTTAAATTTGAAACTTGCAAAAATATTTTAACAGAATTTGAACTAGAAACAGAAAAAAGCAATTATGATGCTTCTCAAACTAAATTAGATGAATCTAACAATTGCATTAATCAGATTGAAAAGCAAATTACAGAAAAAAAACTAGCACAAAAATTCTCAAAATATAAATACTGGGCAATTATGGCAGGCATAATTACTTTAATAGTTGTAATTATTTTAATTTTTATAATGTTTTTCCTACATAAAAAAACAAGTATAGCAGATTTCATAAAAAAAGAATCAAAATTCCCAGAAGATTATGAATTTATCAAATCAAAAAACAAAGATTTTGATACTAGGATAAAAGATATTAGAAAGAGAATGGGGGCTTGAAGGATTAATACACACCCACATTGATACAACGCATAATTTTTTAAATATTTAATATTATCTAATCTTTTTAGTTATTTCAATTACTCTTGAATAATTTTGAAGGTCAATATTAAGGACTGCCTTGTTTATGTTTGAAATTGACCGATAATAATATTTTAATTCTGTATTTGTCAGCTTTTCATGATTAAATATCTTCTTCATTATTTTTATTTTTGCAGGAGAGAACAAAATAGA
>JAUSIT010000001.1 GCA_030647965.1 Nanobdellota archaeon
TGGTGCCCCATTGTTTTTTTGACATACTAGATTTATTATGTTTTCACAAAAACAATGGAATTTTCTAGCGACAAAAGATTTCGCTCTTGCAATAAGGACGCAATATAGAAGAGCAAAATCTTTTGAATTATCTATTAATTAATTATTAAAAAATCTGAAACTGATTGAACAACAACAACCGGCAATCAAATAATAAACGTTAGGAGCCGCCAGGCGACTTAATATTAAATTAAAATGTTTTAAATTTCATACTATAACTAGCTTGTTCAAACTACTAGAACTGTTCGGCTAATCCAAATAAATAAAATAAACTGATTAACCGAATAATGAAGCCAAACCTTCAGCAGCTTCTGCCTTTGGTTCTTCTTTCTTCTTTTCTGCTTTTGGTGCTTCTGCTGTAGTTGCAGATGCTTGAACAAGTGAAGCATTTGCTAATTGTTCGTCAATATTGACGCCATTCAAACTTGCTACAAGAACTTTTATCTTGCTTTCATCAACGCTAGCTCCTGCTGAAGAAATAACTTTTTTCAAGTTACCTTCGTTGACTTCCTGTCCAAGTTTGTGCAACAAAAGTGCACCGTATATGTATTCCATTATTTTTTTTACTCCTTAGTTTAGTTTAAATTTTGATCGTCCTGTTTAATTAAATTTTGAATTGCAGCTTCATGACTTGCTGCTTTGCCCAATAAATAAACAATTGTTTCTTGTACTGGATAATTTATTGAGACTGCAAATGCAAGGGCCTTTCCAAATGATTCTTGTAATTCTTCAATTGCTTCATCTGCATCTATTCTTAATTCAGTATAAAGTATACCTTCATAAAATGCAGCAACTGGTTCTAATCCAATTTTAAAAGGAGTTATATTTAATTTTGTTAAAATTGATGCTTTTTCTTCTGTAACTGCTTCACCTTTTTTTACAAATGTTTGTGATTCTTTAATTGCTAATTTTCCATTTTCAACTTTTACCATAAGTCCAACAGCACTTAATGCACTAATGTCTGGTCCAGGTATTAATTCAGTTGGACCTGCTTCAATAATTATATCTTCATTAACAATCTGTCCTATTTTTGCTTTTGCAGGGGTTTTGCTTTTTGATAAAAATGCAGATAATACAAAAGCATCATCATTTGAAAAAATTAAAGCAGTATCTTCTGTTGCATATTTTTCAAGTTCTTTTAATTTTTCATTTTTTGAATGTTCTAGTGCAAATAAAACTAAACTCTTTTTTGCAACTCTTAAGTCTGCTTTTCCTCTTAATAACTTCCTCATATCTTGGAATTTTGCAGAAGGTATATTTTTTATTGAAACAATCATTGTTGTTTTTTTATTCATCAACTCTATAAGTTCTTTAACTACGCTTTTTTTCTTGTCAGATATATGTGTTTCAACTTTAGCTTTTTTCATATTAATCTCCTAATCTTATTGGTTTAGACATTGTTAGTTTAATCATTACATTTTTTACATTGTCTTTTCTTCTTGGAAGAGCATTTTCAACAGAAGTTATAACAGATTCTACATTTTCTTTTAATTCTTTATCAGTCATATCTTCTTTTCCTACCGGTATTTTCAGGCTTTTTTCTTTGCTTTTTATTCTTACTAATTTTTTCATTTTTTCAACAACTTCAGCAATAGCATTATCACTATCCATTGGAATAATTCCTGCTTGTGGAGAAGGCATTTTTCCCATTGGTCCAAACACTCTACCAAATTTTGTAGCAATCAATCCCATAAGCGGGGCTGTTGCAATAAAAAAATCATATTTCTTAGCAAGTCTTTTCAAATCACTTTCTGTTTTATATCTGTCAAATTCTTCTTTGATTATTGTATCAACTGCATTGCTTTTTCTTGTTAAAAAACCACAAATTGTTTTTGGAGAAGGATTAGGTATTGGAATAAAAGTATTTACAGCTTCTTTTCTTACATCAAAATTTTGCAGATTTATAATTAAATCTACAGTTTGAACAAATTTTCTTTTCTTTTCTTTTCTTAATTCTTGTATTGCTTGATCAATTTTCATTTTGTTTTCTCTTATAATTTATTAAAAATATTTAATCCTACTACTCGCAAAACCAGTTGCCAAGTAGTCAAAGGTAATTTCTTTAGAAAATTTATGTTTATAAACCTTTTCTAATATTAAAAATATCTTTCTGCATAAATGATTTTGTGCTTTGCATGATTAATGAAATCTTCTAGCGAAGATGGAGTTTAATTAATAAATCGTCAATTGTCGCTAGACAATTATAATGTCCTTTGCTTGTTAAAGCAAACTAATTCAACTTTGTTGCAAGAGGGATTTATAGTTTTATTGAATATTTTCTTGCAAGAAATCACATAAATCCTTATAAAATCTGTATTTTTATTTTTAAAATGGAGTTTTTAGCATTATTAGGTGAAGGAAAAGGAACTTGGGGGCAAATTGCAGGTTTAATGAAAAAAGGAGAGTGGGAAAAAATAATAGTAGTTGGCCCAAGTTATGCAAGTGATTTTAGGTTAGATGAAGTTCCTTTTGATTTTATTGAATATGATCATTTTAAAACACTAATTCCATTAAAAGAAGAATTTTTAAAAAAATTAAAAGATAAATTTTCAGGGACAGAAGTTGCTGTTTCAATTGCATCTGGCAATGGAAAAGAGCACATGGCATTGATTTCTGCATTACTATCTGTCCCAGTAGGAGTTAGATTTACAGCTCTTACAAAAGATGGAATTGTATTTTTGTGAAATGGAATTAGAAGATGAAGAATTTTCTAATGAAGAAACAATAGCTCTCTTGGAAAGATTTGAAACAAAAGGTTTTTGGTTTTTTCCTGCATGGACTATGGACAAGCCATATTCCCCAGATAGGATAAAGCTCCCTTCTGGAAAGATTGAAGATATAAAAGAATTAATTAGAAATAAAGATGCATTAGCTTATTATGATTTGATAAGAACCTTAGATTGTGATACTAGGTATAACAGATACCTGCAAAGTTTCATAGATAATCAAGACATAAAAAATATTTCAGAAAAAAATTATTCTAAATTTGAATGTTTAATTTAATCTAACAATCAACATTTTCATCAAAAGTGTTACTTCTTTAGAATAACAACAATAGAAAAGTTTATAAACATTATTTTTTGCTTATTTAGTATTATAAATTAACAGAAAGTATTACAAATGAAGCAAAGAATTTCAGTAACAATTGATGAAGAAAATCTGCAACTTATAAACAGAGTTCTTTTAGAGGGAAAATTCAGAAATAAGTCTCATCTTATAGAATATTCCATAAATAAATTTCTTAAAGAAGAGGGGGCAAAATAAAATGGCTGTTTACAAAAATTCAACTCCTTTGACAAATATTGGAGGGGTTTCTCTTTATATGAAAGATGTTGTTGATGCTTGTTTGATGGGAAGGTTAAATTTATTTTTGCAGGGAGATACTGGTTCAGGAAAAACACAGCTTGCAGCAGATACTATGACTTATTTCCCAAATGAAAGCTTGTTTATTCTTGGTAGAAATGATATGGATACAAGAGAGTTATTTCAGCAGGTTAATCTGGATAAATTAAGAACAGGAAAATCAAGCTCTGAGATTAAAGAGCTAACTGATGCTGTAAATTCTAAATTAATTATAGTAGATGAATTGCCTAATTGTGTTCCTGCAGTTAGAGCCCAGTTATTTAATTTATTTGATGGTTATATAGAAATTTCTGGTAAAAAATATAGTATTGGAGATGATTATTCAGTAGGAATTGCAACAGGAAATATCGGGCAGAGATTTACAGAATCTTCAAATGATTTGGGAAGAGCATTAAAAGATAGAATGCATGTTATTATTGATGTTGATCACTTTTCTCCACAGCCTTCAGACACTCTTGAAATTTTAGCAGGAAATACCAATCCAAGAGTTGAATTTTCTGATTCTGTTGAAAATCCTTTAAATATTTATGAAGAATATCAAAAAGTTTCTCAACAGCCAGTGCCATTGGAAAAACTTATTATTGCTAATTATTTAATTCATGGTTTGGATTATTGCAATAATGGAGCAAGCAAAAGAAAAATGAAAGAATCATGGCCAAATGCAGTAGATAATCACAGCCAAGGAAGTGACGAAGCATTAGTTCTTCCTGTTTCTATGAGGGCAGCAAAATCAATAATTAGATTATCCCAGTCTTTTGATGAAATTTCTAAAAGAAATGGCGGAAATCCAGATGCAAAAGAATCTATGTTGCAGGCCTATAAATTTGTTTCAGCTTATTCAGGAATTTTAAATGACGCAATGGTTCAGGCAAATTATAACGGGGATAAATATTCTGCTTTAGACAGCATTATTCTTTCAACAGAAACTCAATTTGAAGAACAAAAAGAAAATATTTCTGCAGGGATATATATGGTTGAATCTCAAAAAAGTAATGAAAAAGTTCTGAATAACTTTAATGGAAGATGGGAATTTATGAAAGATACTCTTAATAGTCTTTTAGAACAAAATTTAGGAGAAAAATAAAAAAATGAAAAAAATTAAAATAATTTTTAGCCTTTGGAAATTAAAAATTTCCAACCCATTCAATTCTCACGAATTGAAGATTTTAAACTCTAAAGGAGATTTAAAATGAACAAAATAATCATCCCAAACACAATCTTCGGAGTAAATACCAAAGAAGCTTATAATAAAATTATGAGTGAAGATTATACTAAACCTGTTGCAACACCAATAATTAATCCAATTCAAATGAAACACCTTGATAATCCCGAAAGTTGGATAATGTTAGAAGGAAAAACTCATGAAAATTATTCTTATCCAGATATGTTAATTGATTCTGCAAGAATTGTTTATACTTCAAATAATTCAGAATTTCTAACTGCTTCACAAAAATTAGGAATAACATTGCAAAATACTTCTAAAGATTTTTTAGGAAGGGATTTTATTGGAAAGATAGATTGGGGGCAGGCAATGAAACTAAATTTGCTTTTAGGAAATAAAAACATCCCTCAAAGAATGTTTGTTGATTTCTTATCATTATTGTATGAAGGAATTTCAGGCAAAAAAGTTTACAATGCTTCTGGAAAAATTTTAGATTCAAAATTCTGCGAACAAATTTATGAAGATATAATTAAAGTTCAATCTCCATTGAGAGCAGAATATCTTGATGCCGATTTTAAATATGAGAACAATAAATTATACATAGAATATGAACATAAATTAGATTCAAACGGAAATTTAATTGCTGGAAAAAGAGAAGAGTTATCTGACTGGCTGGATAAAGATAAAAATCCCGGAATTGATTTAATAAGTTTATTTAAAACAGCTAATAAACATGGTTTGTCAACAAGTAAAACTAAATCAGGAGATTTATATTATCATTGTCCAGACAAAGACAATAATTCAGTTTCGAGGTTCGGTGCTGGCTCCGGTAGGGCTGGCCTTAACTGCGTTTGGGTTCGTTCTGGCACTGGCTCTGGGCTCGGGGTACGTGCGTGCACCGAAGGTGCGGCCGCAAAAAATTTAGGGGGTAAAAAATGACAAAAATAATCCTTCCAA
>JAUSIT010000007.1 GCA_030647965.1 Nanobdellota archaeon
AGAACATTTTTATCTTTTTTTCCAATCTCCCTTAGCATCCAACCAACAGCCTTATGGATTAAGTCATGCTTGTCATTTATTAAAATTTCAGCAATTTTTATACTGTCCTGAAGCTGCTTTTCTCTAATAAAACTAAAAGTAGAAATAATTGCAATTCTTTTTTCCCATAAATGTTCTGACTTTGCAAGTTTGTAAAGAATATCTCTGTTTTTATCAATCAGATAGTTTCCAATAATATTAGGGGAAGATAAATCAACTAAATCCCAGTTATTTATATTTTTAGTATTTTTTAAGTAAAAATCAAATATTTCTTTTTTTTCGTTCTCAGATTTTTGCTTTTCAGCTATTTTATATTTTTCAACAAGAATAATTAATGCAACTAATCTTTTTTCATGAATTTTTGAATTTAATAATTCCTGCAAGTCATTTAAACTTAAATCAATAAATTTTTTTGCAGTTTTTCTTTGCTCAGGAACAACTATGCCTAAAAAAATATCACCTTCTCCATACTGGCCTTTTCCTGTTTTGAAAAATCCTTGTAGGATTTTTGCTTTTTCAGGATTTGCTTTGTCTTGAAGTTCTTTTTTTAATTCATTTATCATTATCCTTTATTGCATAGAAATTTATAAATGATTCTTACACACTAAATTAAAATGTCTATTCAAAATATCCCTAATTCAAAAATTAAATCTTTGTTTATCCAATATCAAAAAGGAATAAGTAATTTAGAAAAGAGGGCAGTTATGGATGGTGCAAAAGAAATGATTGATTTAGCAAATGCTAAACCCATTAGAATTGTTAATCTTGGGGAAAATTTAGATTATATTCAAGGAGGGCAAAACACTAGCAAGAATAATTTTCAACTTAATGCTAACACTATGATTAATAAATTATCTTTTGAATCTCAGAAAGATATCGCTAAATATAATAAAAGTCATTATAATTTGATTGTTCTTAATTCTGATATTTATTCAGGGAATAACGACTTTATTTTGGGTTTGGCTATGGGAGGTATAGGAACTATTCTTTCAACTTACCGATTTCAAAAATTCTATGAAAAGGGAAAATATGAATGCATTAAAACAGAAACAATGCATGAATTAGGCCATGTCTTTGGATTAATAGCCGATTCAAGAAAAGATAATATTGAAATGAATCTTGGGAAACATTGCACAAATAAATGTATAATGAGACAAGGAATAACACTCCCCGATGATTGGATAGAAATATCTAAGGACAGATTAAAATATGGGGCTTTCTGTCCTGAATGTTCAAGAGATTTAAAAAAATATTTTGAAAAATAAATTAAATTGAGTCTTCAAGATTATTTATTTTCTTATTTCTAAAAGTTATTTTATCAATTGCTACTGCAAGTCCTGCCCCGGTAGCATATGCTAAAAAGTCTTTTGGGTCAAAAGTTCCACCATACCATCCTAGCCCCTGTGCAATTTCAAATGCAGAGCATCCAAGAAATACATAAGAAGCATTTACTAATTTATTCTTACCTAATGGATTATTAGCTAGTTTAGCTAAGAAATATGTTCCAAGGGGCAGAGTAATGTCATGGCCATAGCTATGCACAATATTTTCCATCGCACCATGATATTCTTTTGAATAGTTTGAACCAATTACAGAGGCTACCCAATATAGTCCGCTAATTATGTCATTTTTCATAAATATTACTTAGTAATAGTACTTTTAAATCTTTTTATTTGTTACTACTTATAAAAGACATCTAATCAAAAGATTTATAAATAAGGCCCCCATTAGATATTCATGGGAAAGAAAAAAAAGTGGTTGGAAGAGGAAGTATGTTTAGATTATTCTCCATTAGATTTTGAGGAAAAACCAGAGCTTAATGATTTAATTTTTAGAAAATCTCCTTATAATTTAGATATTTATTCAAGGATAGATGATTTGAAGTCTTTTGCAGTTCTTGGTTTAGATATTAAACTTCCAAGTCAAAATGATTTAAAAATAATTGAAGTAAATGGAATTCAAACAGGTATGAATGGATTTCAAGAAGCAGGAGTTCAATTAGAAGATGGTTTAGATTTGTTAAACTTTACAGAAAATCCTTGTGAAGAAGCACTAAAAAGACATATTCAAAGTTTAGGTGAAATTCCTATTAATTTTATTTCAAAAAAGTTAAGACAATTAGGAGAAGACCCCTATCGTTTTGAATTAGAAGGAACTAAGGACAAACCTATTTTTTATGAGGTGCTTAAAGATATTCATCCTGGCTGGGATTCAAGATATGGAAATCATGCTAAAATTTTAAAAAATATAGAACTTATACTTAAAGACAAATTAAAAACAGATTTTTTCTTTAATAATTGCAGACATTTAAAATCAAAGACTTATGAATATAATCCTGAAGAATACCAAAAATTAATAACTCTTGAAAAACCAAAATTTGTTGTAATAAAACCTTATGATGGTGCAAGAGGAGAAAATGTTGAAATATTTTCAGCAGATTCAAAACTAGAACAAAGACCTGTTTATTCTTTTGATTTAGTTGCAGAATCATTTGTTCATTCAAAACCAATACTTTCAAAAACAGATAATAAATATCACGATGGCTGCATGAGGTATGTAGTATTTGCAGAAGAAGATAAAAAAGGAGAAATAACATTTAATCATTTTGGAGGTTATTGGAGACTTTGTCCTAGCCCCATTTCAAATTCATTAGATATTGATGCTATGAGGGCAAATCTTGCACAAGGAGCAATTCCTGAAAAAGTTAGCAAAGAAGATTTAAGTTTTGTAAGAAAAACAATAGATAGTCAATTGCCTATTTTTTATAAAAACTTAGTTGAAAAACAACCCCAATAAAAATTCACTAATTATTTTTCAATCTTCTTTTAAATAAGAATATTTATCAAATAAAGAGTTCATTGCCTTTGCCCGATCATTATTATCTATACCATACATAATACAACTTTCATCAGAACCTTGAGATATTGCTTTTATATTGACCTCTGCTTTTGCAAGAGTTGATAATATATCTGCAGCCATTCCCCTATTTCCTTTAAGCCCCTTTCCAGCAACAACTAATAATCCAAGATTATATTGAAAATCAATTTTTGAATGACCTAATAATTTTTTAAAATCATTTAAAATATAATGCGGGTCATGCCTTTCTAATTTTTTTTGATTAATCATTATAGAAATATTATCAACAACTCCCGGCATGATTTCATAAGGTATTTTTCTTTCTTTTAATTTTCCTAATAAATCATGTCCAATTCCAAGCATATCATTTAATCCTGTTTTTCTTATATCAAAAGAAACAAATCCATTTTGATATGCAATACCTATAATTGGTTTTTTCCTATCACATATTCTTTCACTTACTACAAATGTTCCTTCATTAGGATATTCAAATGTATTTCTTATGTGTGTAAGAATTCCTTTTTCTTCTAAAGGAAGTATTGACTCTGAATGAAATATGCCGAATCCAGAATAAGACAAATCTCTAAGTTCGCTAAATGTTAAGTCATTTATTTTTGCAGGTATTATTGGGGACACTATTTCAGGATTTGCAGTTCGAACTGCACTGTCTGTAAAATTTTCATATAATTTTGCCTCTAATGAAGCAGCAATATAAGCTCCTGTTAAATCAGAACCCCCTCTTTCAAATGTTGCAATATTTCCTTGTTTTGTTATTCCATAAAAGCCAGGAACAACAGTTAGTCGTTTTACTTTTCCTAATCTTTTTTGAATCATTTTTTCTGATTTTGGCAGTATTTTTGCTTCCCCATAATCTGAAGATACTAAAAAAAGTTCTGTTGCATCAACAAAATCTGCATCAAGTTTTCTTGCTAAATTCCTTGCATTTTCTCTTTCTCCAGCATATGCTTTAAAAAAATCTTCAAATGCTTTTTTAGATAAATCTGCTTGGGCGAACTCACCAATTTCCCTATTAAATTCCATTGTAGAAACATCAGGATATATTTTATTGTAAATCCTAGACATTATAGGAATTATTTCAGGGTCTCTTGTTTCAGAATATTTAATTGCTAAATCAGTAATTTTTTTGCAGGTTTTATCATTTTTATTTGCAGGAGAAATTCCTGGAGCAGAAAGAACAATAATTTTTCTTTGAGAGTCATCACTAGATATTTTTCTAATTCTTTCTACATCTTCTGCGCAAGTTATAGAACTTCCGCCATATTTGCTAACTATTAAATCAGACATTCTTTTGTTTAGATAAATACGTTTTTTAAAGATTTCTATAGTATAATCTTAGATTAATTATTTTCGGTAGAATTATTCAATAAGGTATTCACAATAATATTGAAAAGATTATCTATTAATTAAAGTTAATTAATCATCGCCAGATGATTCCATATATATTGCAGCAGCATATACTTTAGAATTAGTTACTTCTTCAAAGCCATTCTCTGTATTTGATTTTGCTGTGGATTCTTATGCTTTTCAGTGTGCTTAGCGCTTTTTGCTTGTTCTTTTTGTGCCTTTAATCCTGCTTCAATAACTGATTTTTTATCTTCTTCTTTATCTTCTTCTTTTTTCTCATTACCTGCCCTTCCTTCTTTTATCCCTTCTTCTGCTTTTTCTTTTTTCTTTATTTCAGTTATTTGTTTTTTATCAACTTGTTTTTTCTTTTCATCCCTCTTCATATCCCATTTTACTTTTTCAGGAATTTCTGCAAGTTTGACTTCAACAATTCCATCTCTTTTTATTGCTTTAACTTTTATTTTTACAGGTGGATTTTTTATTCCTCTGAACCAAATTTCTTGGTTTAAATATCTGTCAATTTTTACATTGCCTATATCTCTATATTCAACTTTCATATGTTTTGCAATAAATTCTTTTATAGTTCTAATTGCTTTTTTTGCTCTTTTATATCTTGGAACTTTAAGTATCTGTTTTCTTAATGGAATAACATATTCTCTTTCAAGTTCTATTTTTGATTCTGTTTTATTTTCTGCCATTGTATACTATTCGCGATATTTGTTTAATTATATCTTCTTTATCTTTCTTTTTACATTGAACTGCAATTCCTTCTTTATACTTTTCTAATTGTCCATGTGCATTGCAGTGCTTATCTCCACCAACAACATAAATTACTGCTAAACTTCTAAGATCTTCATATAAGTCATACGGTTTATTATCATCTCTTTCAATTAGTTTTAAAGGAAAACCAAATGAAACAGGCCCCCAAAATTCATACATGTTTCTAAACTGTATTCTAGGAGCTAAAATTAGTTTTTTATCTTCATCTTCATAATCAAAACATTTTATTGCCATTTTTAACCTATGAAATCCTTTCTCATTTTTCTTGGTTTAATTTTTAATCTCTTAGTTCTCCAGCTTCTTTTTACATGAGTCATAACAGAAGGATGAACTTTTTTGCCTTTTCCATATTTTTTCATAACTGCCCAGAATGGAGCCCACTTTGTTTGATTTCCTGCTTTTTGCAAATGCTGTTTTTTACTTTTTTTATCGTGTCTGCTTGCCATGTTTATTCACTCTTTTTTTGTGTTTTAATTGAATCTAAAAATTCTTTTCCTTTTACAGTTAATCTTCTTCCGTGTTGTCCTTTTACTATTTTTTCAACAAGTTTTGCAGTTTCTGCCTGTTGCAATATTACTCTAATCATTTTTCCGCTTGATTTTCTAAATCTTGCAGGTCTTACTCCTCTATTTTTTCTTGCACCATATCTTGTTCTTAATCTATTTACCCCAACAACTCCTTGAATATAAAGCTGTCTTAAAATTGATGCGCTTCTTTTATACCAAAAATCAGGATCTTCAGGAACTCTTTGTTTTGCAACACCAGATTTTACAAAATAAGCCCAATCAGGAACTTTAAATTCAGGAATTTTTTTTAGCTCTTCAGCTAATACTATGTTAAAATCTTCTGGCTTTTGTAAATATATTACTTTTGACATTTTAGTTATATTACTAATTTCTAATTTATCAGGCGCACTTTGCAGTGCTAAATTGGTTGTTTAAAACAACACTTTAACCTAAAGTCATAGAATATATTTAATTTATAAACCTATTGTTTAATAGCTTGCTGTGCCTTTCTCCACTTTCTTATTGTGATTTTATAGCCGATCATAGTATGGCTATAATGGACTCCAAGTTTTGCAACAAGCTCATCTGCAATTTTCTTTGCTTCTGCTTTATCTCTTGTGCTTGATTTTAATAAAGAAACTTTTATCAAATGCTCTTTTTCAAAAATCAATTTAAGCTGATTAACAAAATTATCTGTTAATCCTTTCTTTCCCATTTGTAATTGCATTACTTCTTTCATGTTATATTAAAGCCACCTGCAGGAATTGCCTGCAAAATATCTTCTAAATTTAAGTCCAATCCATACTCTTTAAACCTATCTTTAATCAAAAGAGCTGTTTTATTTTTTTCCATTTTACCAGGTGTGAGTATAATCTTCGGTATTTTTCTTTCTTTTTTCTCTATTTTCTTTTCGTATTTATTATTAAATTCTTCAATAACTTTTTCATGATAACAATCTAATGGGACCGCTCTTATTTTTAATTGAGATTTTAAATTTTTTTGCATCATTATTATTAATTTTAATTCAACTTTTATTGTTTTAAAATCAACAACTCCAAATGTTCCAACAGGCATATTTCTTTTTTTAGTCACATCAAGCCCATAAAAAATGTTAACTTCAGCCATTTTTTTATGTAATTTCCATTGCTGAGAAAAACTTGCACAAAAAATTGCAGCTTCTTGAATTTCTTTTTTATCAATTATCTTATCTTCTGCAAAAATGCAAAAAGGGCTTCCCGGTTCTTCTGTATGGAGAATCATATTTCCTTTTCCAATAAATTTTTTTACAAGCTCTTCGTTTTGTTGTTCATTTTTGCCGCCAAAAACAAGATTATTTTTAGAAGTAAAAAACCAGCGATAGCTTGAATAATCCATCTCTTTCATAGAATATAAAAAGAAAGCGAGTTTTTATTTGTTTTTGTTTGAAATTAAACTATAACTTTATAAAGAATTAATAATTAAATATATTATGAAAAAAGGGCTGATTTTTCTAGTTTTTTTTATATTTATTCTATCAATTACATTTGTTATTGGAGAAGAAAATAATACTAATCCCAATCCTTCTATGGTGGTTACTATTCCAATTCCTTCCACAACAACTACAACAACAATTAATACTCCTACAACAACTCTTCCTGCAACAACTATAACAACACAAGAACAAGTTTTTGAACAAGTAAAATGTATTTTTGCAAATTCAAAAACACAGCAAAAATGTTATCTTGCAGGATATAATGATAAATTCTTTTGTTCAGGAGCTGAAACTTGTGTTATAGATGTTAATGGTTATCAAGGACAGCAATTAACTTGGAAAAGTACTTGCGGGGGATATTCTTATACAACTATTGATGGAAATAATGATTATGCTAAATTTGATTGTACTCCTCAAGAAACTACAACAAACCCAATACAGACCATGCCCCCTATAACAGAGATTCCTGTAAAAATTCCACAAATTGAAGAACAACCTAAAAGTCCATACACTTCAACATGGTACAAAACAGGTTATTGGGAATGCTATGATGGGATAAACACTAAACAAGGAGATCTAGCCCCAGGGGAGATAACTTCTTGTAAACCTGCCGAAGTTTGGAAAAAATATGCAGAAGAGTTTTGTAATAATCATTGCAGTAATGAAACAGGAAAATGCGGGGTAAATAGTTTTGGAGTATCTAATGAATGTTCTGGAGATACAATAATTAAAAAGTCTGTTTGTGGGAATGGGGTTTGTGAAGGCGGAGAAGGAGAAATTTGTAAGGTTGAAGCACTTGCTTGCAACCAAGGAGAAACATGCAAAGCATCTACAGGAACATGTTATATTGCTTGTCCTCAAGATTGCAAAAAATCAGATTTAAAAGAAGTAAGCGCAAAATTAAATGAAAAATTTAAGTTAGGAGTAAGTCAAGTTGCATTATTGGATTATCAAGAATTAAAAATTAATTTTAATGATTTATTTATTCCAAAATGTCAAGAAACAGTTCAGTCAGAAAAAGCAACAGCTATAATTGAAAAATATGATACTATCACTGGAAGTGTTATCGCCAGTAATAATGAAAAATCAGTACCATCTACTTCTGCAATAGAGTTTAAATGCGAATCAGAGCCCTATGCAGTTTTACAATTAAAATATCTAGATAAAGATAACAAAAGCAAGACAGATGTTATAAAAATAAGACTTGGAGAAAAGAAACAGATTTCTGATTTTGTGATAAGCTTTTTAGATTATAATCAAGAACTTAAATTAGGATTTTTCCGTGTTTCTTTAGTTGGTTCTGAAACTACTCCTCCATGCCCTTTAGATTGTATCTGCGATATTTATGGTAAAGTTAAAGAATGTAAAAAAATAGCAAAATGTGAATCTGGAAAAAGTTTATGCCCTGACGGAGTATGTAGGGATAAATGCAATATAACCAATATCACTACTGAATGTAAATTTGGATGTTTTTACCAAGATAAATGTCTGCCATATGGTTTGAGAATTAATAATTTATATTGTTCAATAAATAATGACATGACTTCACAATTAGAAGCAAATGAAGTTTGTGATAATAATTTTGAATGTTCAACAAATGTTTGTATTGATAAAAAATGTGTTAGTTCTGGTCTTATTCAAAAAATGATGGATTGGTTCAGTAAATTATTTGGATAATTCTTTAGAATGAATATAATATCTTTATGTCAGAAATTTACTTTGCAGGTTTATCTGGTTCTTTACTAGACCAATTTATAACTTTATTACAACTTACACAAATATATCTTTGATTAGAACCTTCAACTTTCATTGGCTTTTGACATTTTTTATTTGGGCATATCATGTTATTGAAACCATTTACCTATTTTTTTCATAGTTTATCATAGGCATCCTAATATATAAACCTTGTGTTTTGTCACTACTAAGAAATGAGAATATAATCTTTGATAAAATTGATGAATAATTTGCAAGATATCTCCTAAATAATAAATAAAAAAGAATTATCTATATTTCAAATAAAATTATTTATTGCCCTTTATTCTCTTTAAAGCAGCTCTTACATTTTTGTTCAATTGAGTCATTGAATCTTCTAATTGCTGGTTATTTTTTGTTCCAGTGCATACTAATTTTCCATTGCTGAATAATAAGAAAGTTGCAGTAGGATTATCTAATTTATATACTAAACCTGGAAATTGTTCTGGTTCATATTCTGTATTTTCTAATTCTAAAGAAAGCAAGTTTAAATTTAAATCTAAATCAATACTGCCAGATGCAACTATATTTTGAACATTTACTTTTGGTTTTTCAGTAACATTAACATTTATTTTTCTTAATTGTTTTATAACTTGTTGAATAACTTCTTTAACTTGTGCAATTGATTTTGTTCCAGTGCATACAAGATTTCCAGAACTAAAAACTAAAACAGCAGATTTTGGTTTTTTTATTCTTAAAACCAAACCGGGAAAAGTATCAGGATTATATTCAGTATTAGTATTCACTCTTGCTAATTTTGTTAAAGAAACATCTTTGCCTAAAGATGCAGTAGCAACAATATTTTGAACTTTAAGAGAATCTTTTGCCATCTATTATTTAAAAAGGATTTGCCTTTAAAAAGCTTTCGTTTGTTATCGAGGATTATTTTTAGGCTTTAAAAGGAGTTTTTTAATTAAAGACAGTCCACAAATTGCCTGATGTCTGCATATTAATATTTAGAGATAATTTCCTGTTCATACTTATCTAGATCTCTTTTAAAATTTCTCTTCCTTTTCTTGTAATCATGTAAAATCTAAAATGAGGATCTTCAGGATTCTTACATTTAGCCAATCCTATTTTTTTCAAATCTAAAAATACTCGACTTATTGCTTCTCTATGCTTATTAAAATCGTGTGCTAAAAAAGAAGCAATCTGTGGTTTCTCATTTAATTTTTTAAGAACTTCTAATCTTAACTTGCTTCTGGCCAGAAATATTCTCACCTCATCACTAACCATTAAATAAAGCGTAATTTTTAGCATTTAAGCCAGAGTGATAATCAGCGTAACATTTAAATAATAAATCAACAAAGTATTTTTATGGCTAAAAGGAAGGAAAAACTTTTTCTTATTGCAGGAGGAGCTATATTTGTTTTTGTAATAATAACTAGTCTATTAATAATTATCCAAGTGCCTTATAATGTAAAAGTTATTTATACTGATAAAGAACCTTATACAGATACAAACTGCAATAGTATTAATCTAAAAAGTGTTGTTGATTGGGGGCAAACTCAAACTGTTTGTTTAAATCAAATTTGCGATTCACATCAAAGTGTATGCACAAATACTAACTGGTATGGGGGATGCACTTCTTATTCTGACCAATGCACCCATTATGCTTGCACTAAGTATAGATATTATTGCAGTTTGAACATACAAAATATTGATGATACTGCGGGAACTTGGAGAGTTAATGCTTATCAACAAGACCAAGATACTAAACAAAACTCTTTTGTTAAAGATGTTGATGTTTTTATTCAACCAACTCGAACTGGCACAGCAAATTGGGATTTTACTGTTGATGCCGGGAATAATGTTATTTGTATGTATCTGTATAATGGAATTAATGCCCCAACAAAAAGAGTCTGTAAAGATGTGATTGCGTATAACTCTATTCAAAAATCAAAAACTGAAATAAGATATTGTAATGCTTGGAAAAAGTTAGTTGGAAAATGTAATGATATAACTGAGTATTCGGGAGCAAATTAAAATGACCCACTGTCAAAAATGTGGTACACAATATGATAATGAAGATGTTTACTGCCGTAAATGTGGAGATAAACTTCCATCGGGCTGTTTTATAGCTACTGCTTGTTATGGTATAGAAAGTGAAGAAGTTAATATATTCAGACATTATGGGGATAATACTCTTTTGAAATACAAAATTGGAAGAAAATTTGTTAATTTTTATTATAATACAAGTCCACCTATCGCAGATTTTATTTCTAATAAACCTTTAATTAAGAAATGCGTAAGGGTTGGGCTTTATCCCATTAAGGAGATGGTTAAGTAAGATGGGATATTGGGAAGAAAAAATAAATAAAAAGAAATATTATCTCTTTTTTTGGGTTATTTCGATTATTATTTTTTTAGTTATTGGGTCTTATAGTTTGACATTTATACAAAATAATAATTTAGACTCTCAAATATTTGAGTTAAATAGATTTCAATCTTGTAAATTACTTTATATAGAATCTATTATTGTCAATAATCTATCTATGGCAGATCCTGTATCTAATAATTGTGCAGTTAGTTCTTTAATTAATACTAAAGATGAAAATGAAAAATATTTAAGAGATAAAGAAAAGATATTTTATTATATGTTAGGTTCAATTCTATCTTCAGTAGCTTTAATAATATTATCTATTATACATCCATTTAAAGTTGATAAAGGATATTCTAACAATCCCTAATTTTTAGACAAAGATACTTTAAGTATTAAATAATAGTTACACTAATTTATAAAGTATAATCTATTGTAATCTGTAATGGTGTTATGTCCATTAGGGACATAAAAACAAGGGGATGTGGCGGGTTTGCCTCTCACCCTTGCAAAATTTTAATTATTAAGGAAATATTTTAAGACTCCAATTTAGAGAATTATTTTTTAGTACAATTTTACTAAGTATTTTAGAATAGCCATTTTCAATAGAGTTATGTTTTGAAACATTACTAAATTTATTAGTTTTATAATGATAATTTATTGCATAAGCTACAAAATCAGCTAATTGACATAAATTTCTCCAATGAGAGCAGGTAAATAATGCGTCCTCTATTAAAAATTCATTATCCTGATATTGAGTACCATTTAACAAAAAGTTTTTTATTTTTTTCCTGATTTTATTATCAAAATCATTATTTATTGAGTCAAGTATCATTAATCCATATTGGTTCTTTTGTCCCGCTGCGATTAAATTTTTATTTAAATCTTTTAAATTCCAACAGATTCTTTCGAATAGAAGTCGTAAAGCCCAATTTTCAATGTCTTTTCCAGGATACATCTTATCTTTTTTAATAAGAACTCCAACAATTCTAATATTCAGAGAGCTGATTAAATCAAAAATAGAATTTATTACATTTATTCTTTCTTGAAGAGCCATATTTTTATATAAATTCTTACCATGAACAATTTCCGCTAAGTGAAGTTCATAAAGTTCCCAATTTTGACCAAATAATTTCTTCCTTAAATTTGTTACTTTTTCATCAATTTCATTCCAATTTTCTTCATTTGCAATTATTCCTGCAACAACATAATTTTCATTAGAGTCGGTTCTTTCTGGCTTGCCAGATTCATCTAGATAGATTAAAAACATTAAAAAAGAAAGTAGAAATGGATTTTTATAGATTTATGAGATTTTTATTCATAGATATTCCTTCTAATTTGTGGCTCTTTTAATGATTTATGGGCGGCATAAGTTTATCTCTCTTTTTCCTCTTCTCGTTCCACTTCTTGTATTGTTGCAATATCATTTATCCCCCTATCTGGCCTAAGCATTTTAAATCTTGGAAAACGCAAAGCAAATCCAGAAGAATAACTTGGGCTTTTTTGTATATTTTGATATTGAACAGTTATAACAACTTCTGGCTTAACCTGAAGATGTTTTCCTTCTTCTTTTATAACTAATTTTTTTAATATTTTAGTTAATTCCATAAAAGAAGTTCCTTCTTTTTCTTTTTCTTTTAATCCTGTTGAAACTTTTCCAATTTCAAGAAGTTCTTTTCCATTTCTGCATGAAACATCAAAACTTGTAAGCCAGCCTGCTCTTTTTCCATTACCCCATTCTGCCCCTGTAATGACTAAATCAAAATCATTTCCTTTTGGTTTTATTTTAACAGCATAGCCAACTCTTGCTCCAGGTTTATAGGGCGCTTCTAAATTTTTAGCCATTAAACCTTCTTGTCCTTCTTCTAATGCTTTATCAAAAAATTCTTCTGCCTTTTTTTCATCAGAAGTTATAATTTGTTTTGCAAGAACAATTTTAAATTTTTGCTGCTTGATAACTTTTTCAATTAACTCTCTTCTTTTTTTAAAAGGTTCTTGAATTAATGATTTTCCATCACAAAAAATAATATCAAAAACATTTAATTCAATCGGCAATTCTTTTTCTAATCTTTCAATATCATATTTTCTTCTTATTCTTTGAGAAATTGCTTGAAAAGGCATATATTCTTTTGTTTTAGGATTATAGCCCACTGCCTCGCAATCAATAATAAAACTTTTTGCATTTACATATTCGTTTACATATTTTACAGCATCTGGAAACTGGTTTGTAACATTATCTAACCTTCTTGTAAAAATTTTTACATGCCCGTTTTCATCTTTATTAATCATCATTCTAAATCCATCATATTTATATTCAAATGCAGCAGGTTTTCCAGTAATTCTAAATGCATCTTCAATATTTTCTGCTTTTGGAAAAAGCATAACCTTTACAGGTCTGCCCGGAGATAAAGAAATTTCTTTTAATTTATTTTTGCATGTTTTTTCAAAAACTTCTGCAAAATCAGTAGTAGTATCATAAGCACTTTGTACTTCTTCACTTTTTTCTCTTTTTTTCTCAATATTTTCAGGACTAAAACAATGTTCAACAATAGAATCTCTTAAAATTCCAGAACCAATTCCAATTTTTAAATCTCCAATAACTGTTCTTATAATATATTTAGCTTCTTTATCTGATGCAGAATTTAATAATTCAATAATTAATCCCATTTTTTTATCAACAGTTCCATTTCCTTCTAAAGTAGAAAGTTTTTGTAAATTGGCTAAGACTTTTTGACTAGTTAATTTTTCAGAAAATAATGTTGATTGTTTTTTATTTTGCATTAATTTTTCAGCAACTTTTCCCAAATCCCCTATTTTTTTAAATTCTTTTACAATTCCCTCTTCATTTATTCCAGAAGCTTTTGAAATTGCTTTTATTGCTAGCTGTTGTGAAATTCCAAGAATTCTTTCATCATAATCTGCAAAAACTCTGCCCTGAATTAAATAAATTATTTGAGGCTCATTTTTTATTTTTCCAAGAAATTCTGCCAAGATTTTAGTTTTTTCAAGTCCTTTAGAAGTAGCTTCAAGCCTTTCATACACCTCGCATAAATCAGAATACTTCATATAATATAAACAAAAACCCTCTTTTTATATTTTTTTTAGTTATTTTTCTGATGCTCAGAATTGTAGGGTTAGAGAGAATTTGATGTCCTGAAGAGTTAAAATCAAACAGATAATTATTTAAGTTTCTAATTTTATTTAATTGAATGGACAAAAAAATTAGGAAGTATCTTTTATTATTTTTTGTTTTAATGCTCTTTTGGATTACAGGTGCTATGGTTGATAGTTTATTATGGTTTCATGATTCTTATCAAACACCTATATGGATTGTTGAGAACATTAATATTTTTTGGCTTGTCTTAAATCAATTTTTATTGCCCTTGGCAATTTTATTAATTATTATGCCAGAATTTAATACTTTAATTTTCTTCTTAGGTTCTGTATTTATAGGAAGTGTAGTTTGGGATTTGGTTTATTCTTTATTAACCAGGGGGATATTAATTAGCGATAGTATGGAAAAATGGTTTGAGATTGGGGGATTCAGTATAGGGGTATCTAAAAAATATGCCCTCTTATTTTACCTTATTAGATTACTAATTGGGTTTGGATTTTTTTGGTTACTTCTATATAGATTAAAAAAAGTTGAGTAGTATTTCTTTTATAATATAAAATCACATAAATTTATTTAAAAAGAATTTTTCTGATAATTCTATGCGAACAAAAACTATAACTATTACGGGAATTTCAGGAGCAAATACAAAAGAGTTTTGTGCAAAATATGCTCAAGAAAGAGAAAATGTAAAAGTTTACAGCACAAGTGATTTAATCTATAAATTAGCTCAAAATATTCCTCCAGAACCTCCTTTTTTAAATGAAAATTTATTAAATCTAAATCCAAAATTTTTAAACAGTTTAAGAGATTTGGCTTTTGATAATATGATTGATGATATAAGAAAAGAAAAAGAAAATTATAAGAGAATTGTTATTGACACTCATGCTCAATTTTTTTGGAATGATGTTTTTCATAATGCCTATAATTGGAGATATTTAAATGAAATAGATTCAGATTTGTTTATTACCTTAATTGATAAACCCTCTTCAATAAAACAAAGACAATTAGAAACAGAAAAAGGGCGAATTCAGGAATATGATTTTAGAGATTTGTTATTATGGCAAAATATGGAAATTAATGTAACAAAAGGATGGGCTGAAAATTTGAAAAAGCCAATGTATATTCTTCCGAATAAACAAAACCCTCAGATAATTGAAAACTTATTAGATAATCATTTTTTAATTTATTTTCAAATGCCTATGACTGAAGCAAGTTCAGAAGCAAATGATATGATTTCACAGTTTAAAGAAAAGGTTTTACAAGTTGGAAAAGATTTAAACAAACTCCCAACCCCATTAATCGATCCAAGAGATATTGATATGGAACAAGGTTCAGGCCTTTCTAATAAAATAGAAAGAACAATAAGAAGGCATACTGTTCATAGAGATTTAAATTGGTATATTTCAGAAGCAACAGACTTGATTGCATTCTATCCTCCTGGAACAAATATTTCAATTGGAGTAAGTTATGAAACAAAAGAAGGATTTGAAACAGGGAAAAATGCTTTTGTAGTTTTTCCAAAAGAAAACACTAGTCCATTTATGGATGCTGCAACAAAAGTTTTCAGAACAGAAGAAGAGTTCTTTGATTTTTTTCCAAACTATATGAAAAAAAGAATTGAAAGGTTTAAGAGAAATTAAAAACATTTAAATATCAAATCTTCTAGAATTAATCATGACAAAAATAGATGTGACTGATGCAACATTTGAAAAAGAAGTTATATTAAAATCCAATAAAACTCCTGTTCTTGTAGATTTTTGGGCTCAATGGTGCGGACCTTGCATGATGTTAAAACCAATCTTGGAAAAAATTTCAGAAGAATATAAAGGAAAATTTATTCTTGCAAAATTAAATGTTGAAGAAAATACAAAAAAAGCATCTGATTATAATATTATGAGTATTCCATCGGTAAAACTTTTCAAAAATGGAGAAGTTGTAGATGAATTTTTAGGAATGATACCTGAAAAAGCAATAAAAGATTTCTTAGATAAAAATTTGAAATAAATTTTTTTTATTATAAAATAAACCATGGAACTTTATATTTATTAATTATTGCACTTCGTTTTTATACAAAGTCGCCTAGTGGCTCCTAACTATTAATAAATATCTTGAACTTTTTCATCTTCCGATTAATCAACGTAATTCAAAAAGTTTTACTCTTTTGTTTTTAGTCACTTATTGTAAGAGCAAAACTTTTTTTGCAAAAGCAAGATACTTCACAACCGGTTGTGATAAAGAAGTTCATTTATAAAATTTTTTCTGATTATTTAATATGTCTCAATCCTCTCGATCTTACTCCTGCAGAAGTTGTTCCTCTAAATGCTTTTCCTCTTGTGGATTTTGATAAATAAGAAAATTGCCTATCATTTTTTAAATCAGGAGAATCTCTATCTGCTAAAATAACTTCAAAGAAATAATACATTCCATCTTTTCCTACAAAATAAGAATTTATAACTTCCATATTTCTATATCTTCTTGCTGCTCTTTGTTCTGCAACTCCCCTGTAATTCATCTGAAGAGTTTTTCTTACGCTCATTCTTTTTGATCTTCTACCTTTTCTTGGTCTTGGTCTTTTTCTTCCACCCCTTAATAATTTTACTCTAACAACTATAATTCCTTTTTTTGCTTTATATCCAAGCATTCTTGCTTTTTGTAATTTTAATGGTTTTTCAACTTTTACAATTGCATCAGATGCTCTCCATTCTACCATTCTTTTTCTTTGAGTTTCTGGGTCAGGAGTTCTCCATGCCTTACTTAAATAATAATATATTCCGTGTGTCATCTTATTTTCATGAAAAATTGCTTTTTAAATTTATTGAATTATCAATAAATGAGCCTACGCGGATTTGAACCGCGGACCCCTGCCTTTCTTAGTTTCTAATAACTTAGAAAATACGTCTCTGATGAAACATACTCATATAAGAGCAGTGCTCTAACCGGGCTGAGCTATAGGCTCGTTTGAAAATAATATCTTAATAATCTATTTAAAGGTTTCTTGTTTTATTTTATCATGTTACTTGGACTAGTAGGAAAGCCTTCATGTGGAAAATCAACATTCTTTAAAGCAGCGACTATGGCCGATGTTTTAATTGCAGCATATCCTTTTTCAACAATAAAACCAAATCGTGGAGTAGGTTATGTTAAAATAGATTGCATTGACAAAGACTTTCATGTTCAGTGCATGCCTAGAACAGGTTATTGTGTAAAAGGAAAAAGATTTGTTCCTGTTGAGCTTATGGATGTTGCAGGCCTAGTTGAAGGAGCAAGTGAGGGTAGAGGCCTAGGAAATCAATTCTTAGATGATTTAAGACAGGCTGACTTATTTATTCATCTTGTAGATGTTTCAGGAACAACAGATGCAGAAGGAAAAGAAACACAAGCATACGATCCTGTAAATGATGTTACCATGCTTGAAAACGAGCTTGATTTATGGTATTTAGGATTATTATCAAAAGTCTGGAAGGTATTTGCAAGAACTGTTCAGAATTCAAAAGAAAATTTTGCAAAAGCAGTTGCAAAGCAATTTTCAGGATTAAAAGTAAATGAAGACGATGTAAAAGAAGTTTTAATGAAACTAAAATGTGACCCAGAAAAACCTGCTCAATGGACTTCAGAACAATTAAAAAATTTTGCTCATGAATTAAGACATTTAACAAAACCAATGATTATTGCTGCAAACAAAATCGATAAAAAAGATTCTGCAAAAAATCTTGAAAATTTAAAAAAAGAATATCCTCATTTAACAATAATTCCTTGTTCTGCAGATTCAGAACTAGCATTAAGAAATGCCTCAAAAGCAGGAATAATTGAATATCTGCCAGGAGATTCTGATTTTAAAATAAATGAATCCAAAATAAATGATCTTCAGAAAAAAGCCCTTGAAAATATTAAAAAAAATATTTTAGAAGTTTATGGTTCAACAGGAGTTCAAAATGTTTTAAATACTGCAATTTTTGATTTGTTAAAATATATTGCAGTATTTCCTGCAGGCGCATCAAAATTAGCAGATAGCAAGGGAAATATTTTACCAGATTGTTTTTTAGTTCCAAATGGAACAACTTCTCTTGATTTTGCATACAGGTTGCATACTGACTTAGGAGATAATTTCATAAGGGCAATAGATGCTCATACAAAACAAGTAATAGGCAAAGAGCATAAGCTGAAGCATAGAGACGGAGTAGAAATTATTACGAGATAATCTCTGATTCTCGCTTTAAGAGGTAAAGCTTCGAATGTAGAAATTATAACGAGATAAAATCTAATTTTTGCCTTAAGAGGTAAAACTTCGAATATAGAAATTATAACCTGGAGAATAAATGAACTGATAAAAACTTTTAAATAATCCCCCATATCTGTTTAAATATGGATGTATTATTTTCAAAAGACTTTGATAAACTTCTTGAAAAAATTGATTTTTCAAAATTAGGAAAAAATATAGCAATTAAAGTACATTTTGGTGAAAAAGGATGCGATACATATATGAACCCAGAATTGGTTAAAAAAATATATCAAAAGATTAGTTCTATTGGAAAAAAAGCAACACTAGTTGAATGTAATGTTCTTTACAAAGGAGAGAGAACGCAAAGTTCTTCGCATATTAAACTTGCAAAAGAACATGGATTTGATTTTGCGCCTATTGATATCTTAGATGGAGAATTAGGACAAAACTTCATAGAAATAAAAGGATGTAAAATTGGTGAAGGAATAAAAAAATATGATTCTCTGGTTGTCATTAGCCATTTTAAAGGGCATATGATGGCTGGTTTTGGCGGAGCAATTAAAAATTTAGGAATGGGTTTAGGAAGCAGAGCCGGTAAACTTGCAATGCATTCAAATATTAAACCCCATATTTCTAAAAAATGCACTGGTTGTGGTATTTGTATTCAAAATTGCAATGCAAAAGCAATTTCATTAATTGAAGGAAAATCAGAGATAAATCCAAATAAATGTGAAGGTTGTGCTGTGTGTATTTCAGTTTGTCCAGAGGGGGCAGTTTTAATTCCTTGGGCAAGTGAAACATCAGAGGGATTACAAAGAAAAATTGTAGATTATGCTTCTGCAGTTATTAGTTTATTTAATAATATAATTTTTATTAATCTTTTAGAAAATATTACTCCTGATTGTGATTGTATGGGTAAAAAACAAAATCCAGTAATAAAAAATATCGGTTTTATCAAAGGAAATAATATTGTGGCAGTAGATAAAGCAAGTTTGGATTTAGCTAATAAAAATGGTTTTCAAAAAGTTCAGCCCAACATAAATAAAAATATTCAGATTGATTATGCTATTAAAAAAGGACTTGGTGAAAAGGAGTATAACCTAATTCAAATTTAAGATGATAATTCATGTTAAAGTAAAGCCAAATTCTTCTGAGAAAAAAATAATTGATTTTGGGAATAATCGGTATTTGATTTATCTTACCTCTCCACCAGAAGATAATCGTGCTAATATAGAATTAATAAATTTTCTTTCAAAACACTTTACAACGCCTGTAAAAAATATAAAAATAAAGTTCGGAATGACTGGTCATGATAAGGTTATAGATATTGGTTGAATATCTTATTTTCTATTTAAATCTAATCTATTCAAATCTTGCAATTCTTTATCTCTACTAAATCTATTATATCTAAGAACACTAACAAAAACTGGATGCATAGGGTTATATTTTATTTCTTCACCAATAGCTAATTCTGAAAGAGGTTCTGCAAATCCAAGAACTTCTAATCCTGAAGCTTTAGTTTTAATTAAAACAGGCAATTCTCCCCAATGATAAATCCTTAAGTTATCATCTACTGTGATAGTTTTATATTCCATTTATTACTACTAAAATATCTGCTTTAAAAATCTTGCGATAGATATAAAAATATAATATTTAATTGAATGATGAGAAAAAGATGGGAATTCAATACGAAAAAGCAGAAGATATAAGAAAAATTGCAGAAGAAGTTGTCTTAAGGCTTAATTGGAAGCACATTGATTTGGAAAATGTATCTTTTTTGAGAAGTTATGGTTCTGGCTCAAGAGGAACAATTGCAAGATGTCATGCACTTGGAAAGGCAATGCAAATGGGTTTAAACAGAAAAGGATTTTATCTAATTGAAGTAATTTCAGAAAGATTTGATAGAATGAATGAAGAAGAAAAAATTAAAGTTATAATACACGAATTAATGCACATTCCAAAAACTTTTGGCGGGGGCTTTATTCATCACAATATGGTCAATGAAAGATTTGTAAGAAGAGTTTATGAAGAATACAAAATTAAAGGCAAAGAAAAATTAGGAGGGTATATTTGATATGGCTAGTATTTTATTTAAGGTTTCCGGAGATTTAATTTATAATAAAGAAGTTTTAAATGAAATTAAAGAGTCAATTAACACAAACTGCTGTGTGGGGCTTATATATGGTTTCGGAACTATTCTATCTGATAAACTTAGAGAAAAAAATATCTCCTTTTCTTATGAAAATGGAATAAGACAAACAACTACAAAAGGGTTAGAAATTGCCCAAGAGATTTCAGAAGATATAAAAAAATTTCTGCAGTCAAAATTACCTAAGGTAACTTTAATTTCCCCTGTTAGTTATTTAAATGGGCAAATTATAAATACCAATGCAGATGATTTAGTACTTGAATATTTAAAAAATTATGACGCCGTTGTGATATATACTATGAACGGAAGGAATAAGGACAAATTTAAAGATATTCCCAAAATTAGAATAATAGAAAAATAATTTTTAATTTACTAGTTCTACTAACCTTAATACCTTCTGATATAAAAATCTTTTCCCATGAATTTTTCACGAGGACAAGATTAATAAATCTTAAAATATTCTAATAATTATAAAATCATAAAGAATCATTGCAATTATTACCTTCATCCAATTCATATTCCTCTTCATCATACTCTGTTTTTTTTGAGGAATTTTTTTCAGAGTAACTATATATAAAGTCATCACTAGGCATTGTAATTAAACTAGTAGCTTATATTTAAGCTTTTATACACCATGGAAGAAGAAAAGAAAAAAACAGATTTTAAATATAACTTCAAGACATTTTGGAGTTTATTAAGAAAGTATAAATGGCAGTTTTTTGCACTGCTTTTCATAATCTTAATTGTAGAAGCACTGGCAATTGCAGATAAATTTTTGTTTAAAATACTGGTCGATAAAGGGGCAGAGTTTGAAAAAGGAACATTACTTTCTTCTGGTTTTACAGATATTTTAATAATTTTAGCAGGGGTATTTATTTTAGCATTAATAATAAAATCTTTATTAAAATGGATTGAATTGCAATTTATAAATAACTTAGATAGCAATCTGGTTCTTGATTTGAAAAAACGATTTTTTAATCATATTATTTCTCTTTCATACGGTTTTCATGTATCTAATAAAACAGGAAGTTTAATTTCAAGACTTTCAAGAGGAAGTAGAGCTGTTGAAAGAATGGCAGACACAATTATATTCAGTTTTTGCCCATTGATTTTTCAATTCATAGTTGCAGCAGGCTCTATTATTTTATTTGATACTATTTCTACAATAATAATTTTTATTACAATAATCTTATTTATTATTTTTAATTTTGTTATGCAGCAAATACAGCAGGATTCAAATTTAAGGGCAAATGAAGTAGAAGATATTGAAAAAGCAAATATTGGGGATATGTTTACCAATGTTGATTCTATAAAATATTTTGGAAAAGATCAATTTATTAAAAATAAATTTTTGAAATTAATTACTAATACTAAAGACGCATTTATTAAAAATTGGGGCTATTTTAGATGGCTTGATGCAGGAAATACCTTTATTCTTGGTTTAGGAACTTTCTTTTTAATTTATTTTTCAGTAATAAAATTCTTAAATGGACAAATGACTCTTGGAACTTTAGTATTTATTTATACTGTTTATTTAGGATTAATCGGTCCTTTATTTTCATTTACTTATGGCATGAGGGATTTATATAAAGTAATGGCTGATTTTGAATCTTTATTTCAATATTCAAAAATAGGGCAGGAAGTTAAGGATAAATCTGATGCAAAAATCGTAAAAATTAACGATGGAGAAATTGAATTCAAAAATGTTTCTTTTGATTATGGAAAAAGAAAAATATTTGAAAATTTTAGTCTAAAAATTCCAAAAAATATGAAAGTTGCTTTAGTTGGCCATTCTGGAAGTGGAAAAAGCACACTTGTTAAATTATTATATCGATTCTATGATATAAATCACGGAAAAATTTTAATAGATGGCAAAGATATAAGGGATTTTAAGCAGGAATTTTTAAGGCAGGAAATGGCAATTGTTCCTCAAGAATGTGTTTTATTTGATGATACAATTTATAATAATATTGCTTTTTCAAACCAAAAAGCATCAAGAGAAGAGATTATGGCTGCAATTAAATTTGCTCAGCTAGATAAATTAATTAATAATTTTCCATTAAAAGAAAATACAATTGTTGGAGAAAGGGGTGTAAAGCTTTCGGGAGGAGAAAAACAAAGAGTTTCTATTGCAAGAGCAATTCTTGCAGATAAAAAAATACTGGTTTTGGATGAAGCAACATCTTCTTTAGATTCAGAAACAGAGCACGAAATACAAAAAGATTTAGAAAGATTAATGCAAGGCAGAACAACAATAATGATCGCACACAGGCTTTCAACAATAATGAACGCAGATAAGATAGTTGTAATGAAAAATGGAAAAATAGTTCAGGCAGGAAAACATAATCAGTTAATACAGCAGCCAGGAGAATATAGAAAACTCTGGAGCCTGCAAAAAAGGGGATATATTAAATAACTGATTAAAATGAAAACATGATAGATTTAATGAAATATACTTATATAATGGAGCCAGAAAAAATTGAAAATGAACTTGAAGCTCTTTGGCAAAAATATAAAAAAATAATAGACAAGAAAAATCCAAGTTGGGAAGAAATTAATGAGGCTAGGGCAATTCTATTTTTAACAGGAGATATTTATTGCGAACAAATTGCAGTTGGGGCAATTGAAAGAAGATTGCATCTTTTAAAAGAAAAAATATCTTTGATTGAATTTTTTGATTTAATTGACAAGAATTCTGAAAAATTAAAAGAATTAAGAAAAGACGAACTTTTTGCAAAATTGGAAAAATTTTACAGGATAATAAAAAAATACAAGAATAAATACAACGAAGGAAAATACTATCTTGATGAAGAAAAATTTTTAAAAAAATATGAAGAAGTAAATCCTGATAAAGAGATGAAGATTGGTTATAAAGGAAAATTTATTAAAAATCAAAAATGAAAATCAAAATAAAAGGAGTTGCAATTGACGCCAAAGAATGCAAATCTATCTGGTCAAAGTTTAGCGGCTTAATGTTCAGAAAAACTAGCCCGCCTCTTCTTTTTGTTTTCAACAAAGAAAAAACTCTTTCAATTCACTCCCTATTCTGCATGCCTTTTATTGCAGTCTGGCTTAATAAAAACAAAAAACCAACAAAAATCATCGAGGTAAAAAAGACGATGTTTAATATTTCTGGAAAAGGAATGTATCTGTTGGAGATAGCTGAATCTGATAAATCCAATTATAAGAAAATATTGTCATCACTTTAGAATTACTACTCTAGAAAAGTTTTTAAAGAAAAAATACTGACTATTTTCATGGATATTAACAAAGCAAATCCGGTTGAATTGTATAAAAATTTTCAGGGATACGGAGGATTTAAAGAATTATATAACAGTGGAAAAAGGATTTTAAGAGATACTTCTATTGAAATATTCCTTGCAGGGGCAATTGGCCTTTTTGCCGGGGGAATATTAATGTATGGTAAAGAAAAAGCAAGAGAAGCTTCTATTCCATTAGGATTTTCAGAAATATCGCAAATTGAAAGAGATGCTAAAAGATATGGACAAACTGTAACAGGAATGAATGAATATTTGCCTAAAGTTAATGATTTAACAATGAAAGTTTTTGAATCATGGAATTTATCTAATGAGAGAATAATTCTTGGAAAAAATACTCAAGCATTTGCAAAAGAACTTGATATGAATATGGACAAATCATTAAAAGTTCATCATTATAATTTGGGGATGTTATTAAATGATGCCCCAAGATTAAGCAAAAATGCACTAACTTCTTGGAAAGATTTTATAGATGTTTCATTAAAAATGAATAAAGTAAATAATGAATTTAATGAATCTTGGGATGATATTCATACAGATAATTATCACACAGAAGTATATACTGAAACAGTCAGCGATGGTGATGGAAAAAGCCATACTGAAACAAGAACGAGGCAGGTTTATGATGATACTACTCATAGATATAGATATGATCGACAGCATGGAGAACTAGCTTCACAAAAAATTGATGAAGTTATAAAAATACATCCTGAATTGAAATTCAATGAAGGATTAAGAACTGCTTCAAAAACAAATGCAGAAGGAGAATATGCTGCAGATAAAAGCAGAAAAAATATAAAGAAAAATAAGGCCAGATTAGATCGGATAGAATTAACAAATATTGCAAATACTTGGATGGCCGGTTCAACCTTAATGACTAATCTTGGGGAAATCTCTTTAGGTTATGGTTCTGTAAGAAAAGATGCAGATTTATGGAGAACTGCAAAAACAACTTCAAAGAATGAAACACATACAAATACTTATCAGGGCAGAAATGATCCTCAGATGCCCAGAGAATTTAGAGTTGCAGAAACTACTCTTGAAGACGGAAAAAATCTTTGCAGATTAATTGATGAAGTTACTTTAGGAATGGAATTTACAAAAAATCAAACCCCTATTTTAAAAAATAAAATAAATGAATTTATTGCAGTATCTTTAGAAAATAAAAAAGGAAATGCTGAGAAATTAAAAAAAGAGATAATGGATATGGCTATTGATATTTATCAAGCGAATTTCAAAAAAGGTTTTGATGTTAAAAGATTTAGGGCAGGAATGGTTATTTTAGGAAGTTTCCTGGGTGGGCTTGTAGGTGCTGGAGCAGGTGCAGGATTGGATAAACTAGGCGATAAATTTAATTGGTATGGAAAAGGCAGAAGAGAGGAAAGATATTTACCTTATTCAAGAGATCCTTATTATTTTAACAGGTTTTAGATTTAAGCGACGAGAGTTACTATATAATCAGAAAAACAATGACTTCTAAATAAATAAAATCGTTGTTTTTCGGACCTCAAGAATTATTAATTCTTGATGGTGCTCAAGATTTTACAATCTTGACATGCTCAGGAAAAAATTTACATTGCGACGGTGTCACCTAAAAGAAGCTACATTTTTTCCTGACATGGCGAAAACTCTCAAAAATCCCGTCGGTAAAAAATAGAAAGGTTTATATATAAAAAAACTTTAAGTTATTTAATAATCTTTAAAAAGGAGGTCAAAAAAAATGGGCAGTATAATCTTAAAAAACGCAATTAAAAGAAAACCTGGTTATCTTTATTATGTAGATGGCAAGGGAAACGTCTGCGAAGCTAAAATGGCTCGAGGCGGAAAAAAGAAAAAGAAAAAGTAAATAAACTTAATTTTTAGAATCATATTCAATGAACTGGCCAAAGGGAAGGTCAGTTCATTCTTTATTTTTTTATTTTTTTATTTTGTTTTTATTTTTAATTCATTTCTTACAATTTCTTCATCTTCAGGGTTTGTAATTCCTATCCATTTTTCTTTTGTTGGGTAAATTTCAAGAATTAGTTCATTATTTTTTATTAATTCATTTAATTCTTTTGGCAATAAACATTCTATTGTTCTATTGTCTTTATTTTCTTCTTTGAATTTAGTAAGTATTTTATCTAATTGAGTTATAACCTTGGGATTAAGTGCAAAAATATTCATACTACAAAAATCATTTTCAGAAAGCATTTTTTCTTTAAGATTATCTTTAGTTATTCCTAGTTCTTCTCTTAGAGATAATACTTTATTACTCAAACTGGGTGTAATACCCTGCACCCTGGTGCAATTCGTCGTTCCCAGTTTGAGGTTTAAAAAATACTCCTCAGTTTGCTGTGATTGGGATTTTTTATTGTCTTTTATTTGAAATATACCTCGATTAACACTCCCCTTATCATAAAGAACATCTCCCAATTTATAACCAATAGTTGCACAATCTTTTTTATTATTTATATGCTCTGTTAATAATCTAAAAACTTCTTGGCCATAAATATCATCCCCATTACAAACTACAAAAGAGCAATCAATTACTTTTCTTGCAGAGCATAGCGAATCTACTGTTCCCCAAGGTTTATCTCTTTCTTTAGGATTAAATTCTTGTTTTGCATAATAAACAGGAATTCCTTGATAGTCATCTCCAAACATTTCTTTAAATGGCTGTTCTGTTTTATTTCCAACAATAAAAACTATTTTTGTAAACCCTGCCTTTAGTGCCTGATTTAGCGAATACTCTATTAGTGTTTCATTATTTGGTCCAACTTTTGCAAGTTGTTTTATTTTTCCTCCAAATCTGCTAGACATTCCTGCAACCATATATACTAGTGCTATTTCCATTTTTTATTAAATGAAAACTTATTTATAATGATTCTTATATTTTATATCATGTATATCTTAGGCATAGAATCAACAGCACACACATTTGGAGTTGCTTTAGTGGATGAGAACTTTAAAATTCTCGTAAATATTAAAGATACTTATACTACTGAAAAAGGGGGAATAATCCCTCTAGAGGCTGCAAAACATCACAGAGAGTTTGCTGAAACTCTTTATCAAAAAGCACTAATTGATGCAAAAATAAATGAAAAAGAAATAAAAGCAATTGCTTTTTCAAATGCTCCGGGTTTAGCTCCTTGTTTAATTGAAGGAATGAAATTTGCAAAATTACTTTCTAAAAAATTAAATCTTCCTTTAATCCCAATTAATCATTGCATTGCTCATTTAGAAATAGGAGAAATTACAGGAGCAAAAGATCCTGTGTTATTATATGCCTCTGGAGCAAATACTCAGATTATTGCATATGAAGCAGGAAAATACAGAATTTTTGGAGAAACTTTAGATGTTGGAATTGGAAATTTTATTGATAATTTCGCAAGATATGCTGGAATGGGTTTTCCAGGAGGCCCAAAGATTGCAGTTTTAGCATCTAAATCTAAAAATTATATTGAACTTCCTTATTCAATAAAAGGAATGGATGTTGCTTTTTCAGGAATGCTTACAAAATTAAACCAGATGTTAAATAGTAAAAAATACTCTTTAGAGGATTTATCTTTTTCATTGCAAGAAACCGCATTTGCAATGCTTGTTGAAGCAGCAGAAAGAGCTTTAGCTCATACAGGAAAAAAAGAATTACTTTTGGGAGGAGGAGTTGCATGCAATACTAGATTGCAAGAAATGTGTAAGATAATGTGCAAAGAAAGAAATGTGAAATTTTTTGTTCCGGAAAACTCTCTCTTAGTTGACAATGCAGGAATGATTGCTTATTTAGGTTTGAAAATGTTCAAAAAAGGAATTTTTACACAAGCTAAAGATATTGATAAAATAGACATTGCCCCAAGACAAAGAACAGATGACATCAAAGTTTTATGGAAATAAAACTTTGGAGCCACGAAATCTAACTATCGAGAACTATTAAGATTTCGTTGGTGTATTAGTTAATTGGAAATAAAGACCAAAATCTTTATAAAAACATATTTATGCTAACTTCTATGGTATTTGAATATTTTACCGGAATTGAATTTAATTCTCGAAGTGGGGAGTATAAAAGTAATCCAACTAGTTCTGCTTCAGAAGCATTTGAGGTAGCAAGAATTGGAAACGCAAAAAAATATTCGCAGGTAACATTATATGTTAAAAAAGATGAAAAAATAGTAGGAATTCCTTATTCAGAATTAAATCATTTGGAAAATTCTGGAGTACATTTAGAAGAGAAATTAAGAGAATTAGCGGAAGAGAAGTTTAATTAATATATCTTTTTTATAATACATTATTTTTGAATAAAATATGAGGGAAAATTTTTTTGAGCACATATTTTTATTTTATTTCTTATAAATTCTTGATTAGGACTACCTGCGCCCCTATGATTTTTAGTATAATATTCCATTGCATCATTTAATGTATCAAATCTTTTTACAAATTTTACATCCCAGCATTCTGAAGCATACATTTGGCCTTCACTATATCTTATATTAACAGAACTGTTATTATCTTCTTCTATTTTTCCAAAACCCAAAGGCCCAAAAAAATTTCTATACACTGCCCAGGGTTTTTCAATCTCTTTTATCTCTTTTTCCATAATTAAAATAATTTTATATTATTTAAAAGAATTTATATTGTCAAATACCTAAGAAATTTAATAATTAAATCAAGAGATTATTTTGTATTAATTGATATCTTCCATTTGCAATAAACATTATCTTTTGGATTTTCCGTTGGTCCACGCAAATTTTCTACTTTGGAAATTGGATTAATTTCCTTGCAGAATTCTTCTAAAAATCTTCCATGAGAACCAGTGCAGCAATAAAGAAGTTCACCAGTATTTTTTAGCCAGTGTTCTTGAAAAATACAATTTTTTGCCTGCAATACTAAATAATTATCATTTTTTTCCACAAGTTCAACATCTTCCTGAAACCAATGACTTTCTTTTAGTGCATTAAACATGTAATCAGAAGTATTTGTATCGCCAGGTATTTGTTCTTTGATTAATTGCGCCATTTTCTTGCCTACCCTTGGGACTACTTGTCTGTCTGCTTCAATAGCTATTTCTTTATTTTGAGAGTATACTTCTAAAAACCATGTGAAATAAAGTCTATTAAACATATCTCTATCGAATATCATGGAGAACAAGATAATAACGATCTTATAAATATTTCTATATATAAAATGCCTAAGAAAGTTTTATAAACCCGGATTTCACATTAATAATAACCAATGACCTAAATTAGGGAGGAGAATATTCTTTCTGATTTAGAAAATTAAATTTGTGGAGTTAAAAATGGTTTCAATATATGATGTTGTAGAAAAAGTAAGCAAATCTGGAAAAATAGACAAAGGAATAAATGAAGCAACAAAAGCTGCAGAAAGAGGAGCTGCAAAGTTAATTGTAGTTGCAAAAGATGTAAGTCCAAAAGAATTAACTCAACATATACCTATTCTTTGCAAAGAAAAAGGAATAAAATTTGTTGAAGTTGATTCAAAGCAAAAACTTGGAATTGCAGCTGGGATTAATGTTTCATGTTCTGCTATTGCTGTTATGGATTCTGGCGATGCTGAAAAAGATATTAAAGCTTTATAATTCTTAATTAACGATGGGAAAACAAAAAACAGAAAATAAAGAAGAAAAGAAGCAACAACAGGAAAAGAAATCTGGAGCTTCTAAAGGTTCTGAAAAAATTATGGAAGCAGGCGGAGCTGTACCTGCAGTTGTTGAAATGTTAGCTGGAAGAACAGGAACAAGAGGAGAAATTACTCAAGTTAAATGCAGAGTTTTACAAGGAAGAAATAAAGGAAAACAATTAAGAAGAAATGTAAAAGGGCCTGTAAGAAAAAGAGATATTTTAATGTTAAGAGAAACAGAAATTGAAGCAAGAAGATTACAAAGTAAAATATCAAAAGGAGCGTTTAGTTAAAATGCCAAAATGTACATTTTGCAAAAGAAGTTATGAATGGCCAAGAGGCATATCTATAGTTCAAAAAGAAGGAACTGTAAAATTTTATTGTTCTTCAAAATGCAGAAAAAATGATGAAATGGGAAGAAATAGTAAAAAAGTTAAGTGGGTTATTAAGCAAGAAAAAGAGCAAAAAACTGCATAAATTTCTAAAAATATAGCATTATATTTTAATTTAAAATTCTTATAAAAAATAGTTTTATCGACGATAATTTTACAGAAAGCTTTATAAACTAAGTGTAACTTTTAGTAGTATAAATTTGTATTTTATTATAGGGGGAATTAAAAAAAATGGTTGAAGATAATTATTCTGCAAAAGATATCAAAGTACTTGAAGGTTTAGAAGGAGTAAGAAAAAGACCTGCAATGTATATTGGTTCAACAGGTAAAGAAGGCTTGCATCATTTAGTTTATGAAATTATGGATAATTCTGTTGATGAATGTTTAGCAGGAGTTTGTAATTTAATAAAAATTTCTTTAAATAAAGATGGCTCTGTAACTGTTGAAGATAATGGCAGAGGAATGCCCGTTGATATGCATCCTGTTTATAAAAAATCTGCAATGGAAGTTATTGTTACTAAATTACATGCAGGTGGAAAATTTGATAACAAAGCATATGCTGTTTCAGGAGGATTACATGGAGTTGGAATTTCTGTTGTTGCTGCTTTATCAAAAAAAATGACTGTTGAAGTAAAAAAAGATGGTCAGATTTATTCACAATCTTATAAAATTGGAACACCATTAGGGGATGTAAAAGTTATAGGAAAATGTGAAAAAGGAGTAACAGGCACAACAGTAACTTTTTTCCCAGATGATGAAATTTTTTCTACAACAAAATTTGATTTTAATACTCTTTGTTCAAGATTTAGAGAAGTTTGCATGCTTAATCCTGGCTTAAAAATTATCTTTAGTGATGAATTTACTGGAAAAAAAGAAGAATTTCATTATGCAGGCGGTTTAGTTGAATTTGTAAAATGGTTAAATAGGACAAGAGAAGCTTTGCATAAGCCAATTTATTTTAAAAAACAAGGAGAAGATGTTATTGCAGAAGTTGCAATTCAGTATAATGATTCTTATAATGAAAATATTCATGGGTTTGTCAATACAATTAATACTATTGAAGGTGGAACTCATGTTGCAGGCTTTAAAACTGCTTTAACAAGGGTTATAAATGATTATGCAGAAAAAAAAGGAATTTTAAAAAAAGATGAAAAATTAGAAGGAGATGATGTAAGGGAAGGTCTGGTTGCAATTATTTCATTAAGATTAAAATCTCCTCAATTTGAAGGACAGACAAAAACAAAATTAGGAAATTCTGAAATAAAAGGAATTATTGATTCAATTACTACTTCTGCACTTGCAGAATTTTTTGAAGAAAATCCAGATATTGCAAAAAAAATTACTCAAAAAGCAGCAAATGCATTAAAAGCTAGGGAAGCTGCAAAAAAAGCAAAAGATTTAGTAAGAAGAAAAAATGCATTAGGAATGAGCGGTTTGCCTGGTAAATTAGCAGATTGTTCAAGTAAAAAAATGGAAATAACAGAATTATATATTGTTGAAGGCCAGTCAGCAGGTGGAACTGCAAAAGGAGCAAGAGATAAAGAATTTCAAGCAATACTTCCATTAAAAGGTAAAATTTTAAATGTTGAAAAAGCAAATCCTACAAAAGCTCTTTCATCTGAAGAAGTTGCAAATTTAATAACTGCAATTGGAACAAGTGTAGGAGATCATTTTGATATTGAAAAATTAAGATATAATAAAGTAATAATTATGGCAGATGCAGATGTTGATGGTCAACATATTAAAACACTTCTTTTAACTTTATTTTTTAGATATCTCCCTTTATTAATTGAAGAAGGCCATGTTTTTGTTGCAGTTGCTCCTTTATATAAAATGAGAAGATCTGGAAAAGATTATTATGTTTACACAGAAGAAGAATTAAGAAAAGTAATTGAAAAATTTGGAAAAGGAGATGTTCAAAGATTTAAAGGTCTTGGAGAAATGAATGATGAGCAATTATGGGACACAACAATGAATCCTAAGACAAGAATTTTAAAGCAAATTTTTGTTGAAGATGCAGTTGAAGCAGATGAAACCTTTTCAATTTTAATGGGTGATGCTGTTGAGCCAAGAAGAAAATTCATAGAAGAAAATTCAAAGGAGGCAGAGTTGGATTTGTAATGGAAAAAGAAATATTAAAACAAAAAATAGATGAAAGTATTTCAGCAATAAATTATTTAAAAGAAGATATGAATAAAATTTATGAGTTTGCAGATACTATTTACAGTAGATTAAATCAAGGAAATAAAATTTTAATTTTTGGAAATGGCGGTAGTGCAGCAGATTCACAGCATATTGCAGCAGAATTAGTTGGTAGATTTAGTAGAGAAAGAAAAGGAGCATCTGCTATTGCTTTGACTACAGATAGTTCTATTTTAACTGCAATTGGAAATGATTATGGTTTTGAAAATATATTTGCAAGACAAGTAGAAGCACACGCAAAACTTGATGATATTTTATGGGGCATCTCCACATCAGGAAATTCAGAAAATGTAATTAAAGCTTTTAAAAAAGGAAAAGAAATAGGAACTTACAATATGTCTTTTACAGGAAGGGATAGTGGTATTGTTGGTGCAATAAGTGATTTCAATTTAAATATTCCTGTTCAAAATACTGCAAGAATACAAGAAGCACATTTAGTAGCATATCATTTAATATGTGATATTGTCGAAGAAAATTTACTAAATAATTAATTTTAAAAAATGAAAAAAACAAAAAAACAAATAGCAAAGAAAAAAATACAAAAGAAAACTAAAGAAAATAATAAAGAAAAAAATACTAAAAATAATCCAAAAATAGTAAAAATATATCTTTGTCCAAATTGCAGATCAGCAAAAGTAAAAAGAATATTTACTATAAAAAATTTATTTGGATTGCAACCAAAATGGAAATGTCAAAAATGTGGTTATGAATCTCCCATTTTTCCATTAATTGCAGTTGATATAAATAAATTAAATAAAAATAAAATTCAAATAAAATCTCTAGTATAAAATGAAACCAAAAAAAGAAAAAAAATATATTATTCGAAATTGCCCTAAATGTAAAAGTAAAAATGTTGGCGTTGTTATAGGTAGCAATGGAAAAGCATGGGAATGCAGAGATTGCAAATTTAAAGGAAGTTCTTTTACTGAAAAAGAAGTAAGTGAAGATGAATTTTTAAGTTCATTTGAAGATGTGGATGAAGATGATCGTTTAACTGAAATTTTTATAAACAAGGAGGTTCCAAGTTCTGCAAAACCTGAAAATTAAAATGACTCCTGAAGAAATAAAACAAGAAAAAGAAAAAAAATTAGAAGAAATGAAAAAGCATATAGATGCAAAAGAATTAATTAATGCTGAAATTTCTGGCGAAATGAGACAAGCCTACATTAATTATGCTATGTCTGTTATTGTTCAGAGAGCAATCCCTTCTGTTGAAGATGGATTAAAGCCAGTTCATAGAAGAATTTTATGGGGTATGCATGAATTAGGTCTTCAAAGTAATAAACAAACTAAAAAATCTGCAAGAATCGTTGGAGATGTTATGGGTAAATATCATCCACATGGGGATACTGCTATTTATGACACTTTAGTTAGAATGGCTCAGAATTTTTCTTTAAGATATCCCCTAATTAAAGGTCAGGGTAATTTTGGCTGTTTTACAGCAGATACAAAGGTTATGTTAACAGATAGCCGAGCCATTTCTTTTGCAGAATTAATAAAAGAAAATAAAGAAGGAAAAAGAAACTTTACATTTACAGTCAATGAAGGAATTATAGAAATTGCAGAGATAAAAAATCCAAGAAAAACTAGAGATAACGCAGAGATTATGAAAGTTGTTTTGGATAATGGTGAAGAAATAAAATGCACCTTAAATCATAAATTCATGTTAAAAGATGGGAATTATAAAGAGGCTAAAGATTTGGAGTCTGGAGATTCTTTAATGCCTTCTTATTTTAGATTATCAACAAAAGAAGATGATACAAATACAATAGGTTATTCAATGATTTTTCAGCCAAAATTAAATTCTTGGAATTTTACACATATTCTTTCTGACGAATGGAATCTGGAAAAGGGCATATATGAAAAATCTTCAGGACGAATAAGACATCATGCAGACTTTAATAAATTAAATAATAATCCAAATAATATTAGAAGATTGCAATGGAAAGAACATTGGAAAACCCACTATGATTTTACTTCTATGAAGCATAGAACTGATAAAGAATATGTAAAAAAGTTAGCAGAAGGTAGAAAAGAATTTTGGGCAGATAAAGAAAATAGGGATGCTTATTCTGAAAGAATGACTCAAAGAAATCTTGAAAACTGGAAAAAAAGTGATTATCAGCAAAAAATGAGAATAACTTTAAGCGAATCTAGTACAAGATATTTAAAAAATCATCCAGAAGTTATCGAAGAGATTAGGAAAACAGCTTCAATAACCATGAAAAAAATGTGGCAGATTCCAGAATATAAAAAACTTTTTCATGATACAATATCAGAAAATAATAAAAAAAGAGAAACTAATTTAACTGGCAAGAAAAAGTTTTTAAAAATATGTCAATATTTAAAAGAAAATAATTTATCATTAGATGAAGAAACTTATGAAAAGATAAGAAAAGAAATTTTTGGGGTAAAAAGTTTTACTTCTTGGGGGCTTGGGGTAAAAAAATATTACAATAATGATAAAAATTTGGTTTTATGCGAGATAAATAAGAATCATAAAGTAGTAAGAATCGAACTCTTAAATGAATTTGCAGATGTTTATGATTTGACCATAGAAAAAACCCATAATTTTGCTCTTGCTTCAGGTGTATTTGTTCATAATTCTCTCGACGGAGACCCTCCTGCTGCAATGAGATATACTGAAGCAAAAATGGAAAAAATTGCAGATGAATTACTTGAAGATATTGATAAAAAAACAGTAAAAATGAATCTTAATTTTGATAATACTTTTGAAGAGCCAACAGTAATGCCTGGCAAATTACCAAATTTATTATTAAATGGAACTTCTGGGATTGCAGTTGGTATGGCAACAAATATGCCCCCACATAATATGAATGATGTTTGTGATACAATTATACACTATATAGAAAATCCAGAATCCACAATAGAAGAACTTGCAAAAATAATAAAAGCTCCTGATTTTCCAACCGGCGGTTATGTTTCAGGAGAAATAAAAAATATTTATTTAACAGGAAGAGGTAAAATGGTTGTAAGATCTAGAACGAAAATAGAAGAAGATAACAAACCAAGAATTATAGTTACTGAAATTCCTTATCAAGTAAATAAATCAGATTTAGTAACTCAAATTGCAGAACTTGTTAAAGAAAAACAATTGCCAGATGTAAGTGATATAAGGGATGAAAGCGCAAAAGGAAAAGTTAGAATTGTAATTGAATTAAGAAAAGACGCAGATCCAAAATTTACTTTAAATAGATTATTCAAGTATACTCGATTGCAGGACAGATTTGATGCAATAATGTTAGCACTAGTTGACGGACAGCCAAAAATTCTAAACTTAAAAGAAATTGTAAAATGTTATGTGGATTATAGAAGAAAAATAATAAGAAAAAGAAGTGAATTTGATTTAGAAAAAGCAGAAGATAGAATGCATATTGTTTTAGGATTATTAATTGCTCAAAAAAATATAGATGAAATTATTAGATTGATCAAAAAATCAAAATCTGCTACAGAAGCTTCAGAAGAATTACAAAGTCATTTTTCACTTTCACTAAAACAAGCTCATGCAATTTTAGAAATAAAATTACAACAATTAACTTCATTAGAAGTTGAAAAACTAAAAAAAGAAGAAGCTGATTTAAAAGAAATAATTGAAGGATTAAAGAAAATACTTAATGATGAAAAAGAAATTTTAAAAATTATCAAAAAAGAACTAAATGAACTAAAAAGAAATTATGGTGATGAAAGAAGAACAACTGTTTTAGGAACAGTTTCAGAATTTGAAGAAAAAGATTTAGTTGATAAAAAAGATATTGTAATTACAATAACTGGAAAAGGATATGCAAAAAGAATGGATATGAAGTCCTATAAAGAGCAAAATAGGGGCGGTAAAGGAGTTATTGGAACAGAACTTGCAACAGGAGATTTTGTAAAAGAATTAATTACTTGCTCAACCCACGATTATTTATTATTTTTTACAAATAAAGGAAAAGTTCACTGGCTTAAAGCATATGAAGTTCCTGAAATTGCAAAATATGGAAAAGGAAAAGCATTAATTAATTTATTAGAACTAAAAGATGAAGAAGTTACTTCAGTTATTGCTGTTAAAGAATTTAAAGATTATTTAATGATGGTAACTCAAAAAGGCCAAGTAAAGAAAATATCTTTAGAAGAATTTAACTCTCCTAGAAAAGGCGGAATAAAAGCAATTGATTTAGAAGGAAAAGATGATTTATTGATTGATGTAAAGCCAGTAAAAGATAAACAAGAAGTTTTGCTTGTTACAACAGAGGGGCAGGCATGCAGATTTAATTCAGATGATGTAAGGTCTATGGGAAGAGCAAGTTATGGGGTTACTGGGATAAAATTAGATGGAAAAGATTTAGTTGTTTCTTTAGAAGTTCTTCCATTAAAAGATAAGGAAAAATTTTCAATTTTAACAATAACTAAAAATGGATATGGAAAAAGAAGCGATATTGAAGATTACAGACTAACTTCAAGAGCAGGAAAAGGAGTAATTAATTTAAAAGTTTCAGATAAAACCGGCGAAGTAATAACCTCTCAATCAGTAACTGATGATGATTCTATTATTGTTACAACAGCAAAAGGAATTGTAATAAGAACAAATGTCAAAGATATAAGAATAATGGGAAGAGCTACTCAGGGCGTAAGAATAATAAAACTTCAGCAAGATGACCTTGTTACAGATTTAGTTTGTATTCCTATTGTAGAAAGCTTGGAATAAATTATTTTTTAAAAAATTAAATTTTTGTAAAAGAAATAGCTCCATCTTGTCCATTTTCTAAGATATAATCCCTGCAAGTATCATGAAATTGTTTCATTGGAGCAACACTTAATTCTTTAAAAGTATTATCTTCTTTTGTGTGAATTGCTATTTCTTTGATTAAATTTATTCTTACTATTGCCTCTAAATCGCCAATTAAACCCCATTTTCCACCATATTGCCCACTTAAATCTTTTTTATTAAAATCATTTTGTTTAGTTAAATACCACATTACAGGATATATTGATTGACTAAACTTGGCAATTTTTAAAAAATCAAAAACTTGTTCGTCTGCAGAATAAAATCCTAGAGCTAATTGTTGCGTTGGATTAATATCTCCTGAATTTAAGTCATATATATCTCCAATAACTTTTCCATCAGAATATTGAATTATATTCCCCCTTTGCTCTCCCCTTTGTCCATTAAGCAGATAATATCCCTCTAAATTATATTTTCCAATCTCTTTAACCATAAATAATTGTTATAAAATCTATTTATAAGGATTATTATAATGTAAATATATAGAGTTTATATTTACTAATTATTGCACTTCGTTTTGTCAGAAATGTTTCATCGACATTTCTGAGCATCCTAAAATTCCAACATTTGCATACATGAATTTTTTGATTATACCAAATCGCCTAGAAAAAGTTTCGCTCTTATCTTTTTTCGTTCCTATTGTAAGAGTAAAACTTTTTGCGGCCCTCACGATTTATTAACTATTAGTAATTTTCGCTAGAAAATTCCATCAATCTTTGCTATTAAAGCAAACTATTTCAACGAAGTTGTTAACAGTAATCTATTATTATTTTCTCTGATAATTCACAGGAGAAATATTTGGCTTTGGAGGATTTTGACTTAGAGGAATTTTATATAATCTGGCTGGTTGAGATCTATCTTTATCAATTTTTATTAATTCAGCCATAACATTCCAAACTACTAATACTAAATAAGATATTAATAGATAAATTAAAATATCTAAAAAAAATCCTGAAAATTTAAATGGAAATGCAGCAACATTTACTAAATTTAATTCAAAAAAAGTAAAAGGATAGCCAATTGCAATTGGTTTTGAAGAAGATATGGAAAAGCCAGAAGATAACATTCCAAACAAACTTATGAAAATATTGCCGACAATCATTGCAAGAAGTACTACTCCAAAGATTTCAGATATCTTTTTTGCATCAGGAATAATTGCATGAGGAATGGCTTTTTGTATATCTTCCCATTTAATTTTGTCAGATCTAAAATAAAAAAACTTCTTTTTATCACTCTTTTCCATTATTAATAAGGGGTTTTGAGATTTATAAAGTTGTTTATTTTTTTACGTTGTTTCTCATCATAACCATTCCATCAACAACTTTTATAGAATCACTTGCAAATTTATGCCCATACATTTTTTCAAATAACCTATATGCTTCTTTATTAATTTCACTTTCTTTCAAACCTAAACTATTAATATAACTATGGCAGTGAAGAGTTTCATGGATTGTTGTTAATCTCTTTAAATCCTGAGACATTTCATTATTAATATAAATCTTTTTTTCATCATCACAAGTTAAACCAAGCATAAAATTCTCCCCAGTTGCCTCTTTTAATTTATTTTCAGGAAAAATAGTATGGACTATATCATAATGAGTCATAATTTCAATTAAATCTCTTGGAGTTGTTAAAGTAATTCCAGGAACATATACCTTTCTTTTGTATTCAGGTTCATCTCTTACCATTTAAATATCTAAATTCTTCAACCTTATAAATAAAATTATAATTTAATATGCATAATTAATAACTACTTTAAACCCTCTTTAAATTCTTCAAATTTTTCTTCAATATGTTTTACATAACTTCTAACAATTTTACTATCTTGATATTTTATTAAACGAAAAATTAATTCCTCTTCACTTATTGATTCTTCTCCGCATTTGCCGCAAAAATAACACATTACTTCTTTTGTTTCTTGATAAAATTGTCCTGGACATGATTCTTCAAGACCATTTTGTCTTAAATTAGTAAAATCTGAAACTAATGCTGATAAAAACTTATTTGTTTTTGCATTTTTTAATCCCTGTTCTAAACTATCGCCTTTATGAATATTTCCTAAGATCGCAGCATCAACTTCTTTAAAAGATTCACATGGAAGTATAGAACCGTCATATCTTATTGTAATCTTAGATATCCCTGCTTGACATTTTAATCCGCACCAGCCAGTATTATCTTCAGCCATGTTCGGCCAAAATTCCTTATATTTTTAAACTCTTGTTTTGTCAAGAAGAGATGACTATTGAAGAAATTAAAGATCTTGAGGATTCTTATACTGGAGAGAATATTGCTAATTTAGTTAAACAAGCAGACAGGTTAATACGATCTGAAAATCCAAGAGTTTTTTCAGGCCATATAGTATGTAGAAAAGATTTATTTGAAGATATTGTAGATTATTTTTCAAAAGAAGCTAGTGTTAATGAAATCTACTCATTTAATATAAACTTTAAGAGAAACCCATTGTTTAATATATTTGATTTATATGAAGAAGAACTAAGAAAAAATACTAATCTTGTAATAATCAAAGCTTATGGTTTTGAAAAAAATCCAGATATTTTAACAAGAGGATCTTATGCAACTCATCTTTATAATCAGGGATTAGTAGAGAATTCTTCATTATTACTTAAAGAAAAAGGAATAAAAAAGAATTTAATTGTAATTACAAATTCAGATATTGAAAATTTAAGCAAAGAACAAGTACAAAAAATCAATGCAAGCATTGCAATCTCTCATTTCAATACTTTTCACTGGTTTTTTGAATAAGCTTAAAAATCTTATTTCTATCTCTTTTATATGGCACAAGAAATCCGTCAGCCCATAGTAACTGTGTGCGGGCATGTAGATCATGGAAAGACAAGCATACTTGACAAGATTAGGGGTAGCAATGTTGCAGAAAAAGAAGCAGGTGGAATAACACAAAAAATATCATTTACTTCATTTCCAAAAGAAACAATTGAACAAAGAGCAGGAGAACTTTTAAAAAAATTTAAAATCCCTCTAGAAATTCCTGGTTTTTTATTTATTGATACTCCTGGCCATGCTGCATTTACAAATTTAAGAAAAAGAGGCGGAAGTCTTGCAGATATAGCTGTTTTAGTTGTTGATATTAACGAAGGAATAAAACCACAAACAGCAGAAGTTTTGCAAATTTTAAAATCAAATAAAACCCCATTTATAATTGCCCTAAATAAAGTCGATAATATAAGTGGCTGGCAATCAAAATCTCAATTATTTATAGAAAATATAGAAAAACAACCAATAAATGTAAAGCAAGTTTTTGATGAAAAATTATATACTTTTATTGGAGCTTTAAATTCATATAAATTTGATGCAGAGCTTTATAATAAAATAACTGACTTTACAAAAAATATTGTGTTAATTCCTTGTTCAGCGAGAACAGGAGAAGGAATTTTAGAAATAATTGCAATGCTTGCAGCTTTATCTCAAAAATTTCTAAAAGATAGAATTTCAATTAAAGAACAAGGGAAAGGAGTTATTTTAGAAGTAAAAAAAGAAAAATCAATTAATTTTGCAGAAGCAATTTTATACGACGGAAAATTAAAAATAAATGATGAAATTGCAGTTGCAAGTTTTGATGGAATAATTACTGCAAAAATAAGAAGCATGAGTGAAGTTTTGCCTTTATCAAAGGGCTTTAAAGCAGTTGAAGAAGTAAAGGCTGCAACAGGAATAAAAATTCAAACAAATGCAAAAGAAGAAATTTTGCCAGGAATGCCATTTCAAGTAATAAATAATAATCTTAAAGAGATTGAAAAAGAATTTAAAAAAGAATTACAAGAAGAAATCAAAACAGATAATCAGGGAATTATTATTCGTGCAGAATCTTTGGGAAGTTTAGAAGCTCTTCTTTATTTATTAAAACAAAAACAAATAAAAGTTGTAAGTGCAGGAATAGGAAATATTACAAAAAAAGATGTTTATACTGCCTCTGCAAATTCTGAAATGGATAAAGTTATTTTAGGTTTTAATGTAATTATTGATGAAGAAATAAAAAATGAAAAAAATATAAAAATTTTTACAAATGAAGTTGTTTATAAATTAATAGAAGATTTTGAAAAATATCAAGTAAATAAACAAAAAGAAATTGAAAGAGAAAAATTAAATGAATTACCTCATATTTGTAAGATAATAATACTCCCCTATGTTTTTAGAAATTCAAATCCCGCAATTTTTGGAATCAGGGTTGAAGGGGGAATGTTAAAACAAAATATAGAATTAATAAATAAAAAAGATGAAAAAATAGGTCATATTAAAGCAATGCAAGAAGAAAAAAATAATGTAAAAGAAGCTTCAAAAGGAAAAGAAATAGCTATTTCAGTTCCAGGAGTTAATTTTGAAAGAGAGCTTGAAAAAGGAGAAGCACTATATTCAAATCTTTCAGAATTTCAGTTTAGAAAATTCAAAGAAAACAAGGAATTATTAAGCCAAGATGAAATAAAAACATTACAGGAAATAGCAGAAGTTAAAAGGCGAAAAAGTGCAACCTGGGGGATATAAATCCTGCCCAAGTAATCTTTAAAAACCCTTATTACAACTCATATTTATGTTTAAAGTTAATATCTCTCATAAAGGAAAGACAATAAAGTTCGATGAAGTAGATAATGAAGAACTTATTGACAAACATATTGGAGATAAAATTTCTGGTTCTGAAATAAATGCAGAATTAGCAGGATATGATTTAGAAATAACAGGAACTTCTGATAAAGCAGGTTTTCCTGGCTTAAAAGAACATAAAGGGCCTGGTTTAAAAAAAGTTTTACTTACAAGAGGAAAAGGCATGTGGGATAATAGAAAGGGCGTTAGATTAAGAAAAACAATAAGGGGCGATACAATTTCTGCAGACACTGTTCAAATTAATACTAATGTTTTAAAAGAAGGAACAAAGAAATTTGAAACCTTTGCCAAAAAAGAAGAAAAATCAGAAGAAAAAGCAGAATAATAATATAACTTTTAATTATGTTTCTTTAAACTCTCAATAAACTTTTAAACTCATATCTTATATAATTATTATGGCTAAAAACAATGAAAATGCAGAAAATATAGATATATCTAAACTCCCAACAATTAATGTAGGCATAGTTGGCCATATAGACCATGGCAAGACTACTTTACTTTACAAGCTTACTGGCAAATGGGCAGATACACATTCTGAAGAATTAAAGAGGGGGATTACAATAAAATTAGGTTATGCAGATATTATTGTAAGAGATGAAAACGGAAAGTTTACAATTGATAAAAAAAGTGCAGGAAAACCAATAAGATATATTACTTTTGTTGATGCTCCTGGCCATGAAATGTTAATGGCAACAATGCTTTCTGGTGCAGCAATTATGGATGCTGCAATTTTAGTTATTGCTGCAAATGAAGGAATAAAGCCACAGACAAAAGAACATTTAATTGCCCTAGGTGCAAAAAGAATAAAAAATATAATTATTGTTCAAAATAAAATTGATTTAGTAACAAAAGAACAGGCAGTTGAAAGTTATAAAAAAATAAAAGAATTTGTAAAAGGAACAATTGCTGAAAATTCTACCATAATTCCTGTTTCTGCTCAGCAAAATATTAATTTAGATAAAATTTTAGAAGAATTATGCAAAATAAAAATTGAAGAAAAAGATACAAAATCATATCCAATATTTTTAATTGCAAGAAGTTTTGATATTAATAAACCAGGAACAGATATTAAAAAATTACATGGTGGAGTTTTAGGAGGAGCATTAAAACAAGGAACACTTAAAATAGGAGATATTATTGAAATAAAACCAGGACATTCTTATAAAAAACAAAATCAATACTACTATCAGACAATAAGATCAAAAATAATTTCAATGCAAAAAGGAGAGTATCCGATTGATGTTGCAGTTCCTGGCGGGAGCTTGGCAATAGAAACAGAATTAGATCCTTCTTTAACAAAAGCAGATTTTTTATCTGGTTGTATTTTATCAATACCTGGAAATTTACCTGAAATAACTTCTGAAATAAAAATGAAATTTGAATTATTTAAAGAAGTTTTAGGCACAGAAAAAAAAGATGAAGTTCAGAAACTAAAGCCAACAGAATTATTAATGTTAAGCGTAAATACAACAACAACTGTTGGTTCAGTTAAAAAATTAAAAAATAATGAAGTTGATTTTTCATTAAAGATTCCTATTGTTCCTCTAAAAGGAGAGTCAATAGGTATTGCAAGGAATATCAACGGCCACTGGAGATTGATTGGGTTTGGTGAGATAATTTGATTTCCAAAATTAGAGATATATAGAAATTAAATTAGCGAATAGAGATAGTTTAATTTGTTATTTTTAATATTATTTTACAAATTGAACTATTGAATAGAAATTATCTAATTATCTATCAAAGATAATATTATAAATTAAATAATTTTCAAGAGATTATTTGATTTACTATTTTTCATATGATTAACCTTAAATACTCTTAATTTTTTTACAATTATGGAAAAACAAAGATATTTGGCGCAATCTTATTTTAATGAAAGAGTTTTAGAAATTAGTAAAACCGGCAATGCTATTCTTGAAATTAATAAAGGACAATCAAAACTATTTGGTTTTGTTGAAAAAGATATTGCTTACGAATATGTATTTAATAGCAGACCAAGAGAAATTGGAAAAGTAAAATATAGGTAATTATTCCTTCAGTTTCTTATAACCAATCCAAACTAGAACTCCTAAAGTTATTCCAAGCATAATTGTTCTTAATACATCCGATAGATTTCCCCAATACCTTATTGTTCCGTATATAATTAAAATTACTCCACCAGCCATAAATCCTGTTGAAACAGACTCTAAATTAATAATGACTGCAATAATAATTGTTAAAATCCCCAAAATAATTGAAGCAAAAAAAACATTTCGATTATATTTTTCTTGTGTATCTTGATATTCTTTTGAACAAGTATAATACATATCACAATATCCTGTTTGATTTAATCCGTCTTTTATTGGTGTTGCCTGTCCAGGAGAAGCAAGCCCATATTCATTCCATCTTCCGCCATTATCTTCACAATTTGTTTGAATATAATATTGTTTAATGTCTATTTTACAATAATCTTCATATTTTGGAGAAGGATATATTGTTTCAATAGCATATGCAATAAACATTACAAAAAGAATAGCTATTGCAATAGAAAGAATTATTCTTTTTGCTCTCCCCTTTTTTTTCACTTCTTTTGGCATAAATATATCATGATTTTGTTATATTTAAATGTTGCATGTTACAACTGCGTTGAGATAGTTTGTTTCTATAACAAAGATTGATGAAATTGTCTAGCGACAATTAATAATTAATTAATCGATAGGAACCGCTAGAAAAAGTTTTGCTCTTTTTATATCAAAAAAACAATAATAAAAAGTCAAATAGTAAAACTTTTTGCTGACTTAGTATTAGAACGAAGTGCTATTATTTAAGAAAGTAAATACTAACTTTTCTCTTTAATCAAATAAACTTCATCGCCAATTCTGCATAAGGGCAGTTTTATACCAACTTCTTTTCCTGCACTAACTTCTTCAATTTTTTTATTAGCTATTTCCATGCTTTCTACCTTTACTTTTAATAAACCAGTTTTATTTCCAATAATATAAATTTCATCCCCAATTTTTAATTTTCCTGCAAGAATTTTTATGGCCCCAACACCAAGATTTGGCCAGTATTTTTCTATTTTTCCAATAAATTGCTTTGTTTCTTTTTGTTCTCCTGTTTTTGAATCTGAAAAATCATCTGCAGTTGGCATTTTAATATAAAACCCAGAAGAAAATCCCCTATGATAAACTTTTTCTAATTCTTTTAGGGATTCATCAATTTCTTGCTTTGAAAGTTTTTTATCTAGTGCTTTTCTATAAACTTTTGTAACACTATAAACATATTCAGGATTTCTGCTTCTTCCCTCAATTTTAAATGAACTTATTCCTGCTTTTTTTAATTGTTCAATAAACGGCAGAGTGCATAAATCTTTTGCAGACATTACTCTATTATTTTCTAATTTTAATTCATACCCATCTTCATCTTTTATTGTATAAACTCTTCTGCATGGATGAGTGCACTGTCCCCTATTTGCACTTTTGCACTGAAGAAACTGGGAAGTAAAGCATCTTCCTGAAATAGAAACACACATAGCCCCATGAATAAAACACTCGACAGGAAGTATTTTTGAAATTTTTTTAATTTGCTTTAAATTTAGTTCTCTTGCTAAAACTGCTCTTTCTGCCCCTAATTTTTTGTAAAATTCAGCAGAAGAAGAATTTGAAATAGAAGCTTGTGTTGAAATATGAAATGGAATTTTGTATTTTTTGCATAATCGGATAACCGATAAATCCCAGCAGATAATTGCATCAATATTTCCTTTGACTTTTTTTATAATATCTTCAATTTTTTTTAGTTCTTCATCATAAATTATTATATTTAGTGTAAGATATTTTTTTATTTTTTTGCCGTCCTTATTACAAATTTTGTTTATTTCTTTTAAATCAGAAATCTTAAAGTTTTTTGCACTATCTCTCATATTAAAATCTTGCAAACCAAAATAAATTGCATCTGCTCCTGCATCAATAGCCGCTTTTAAGCTAGGAAAATCTCCTGCAGGTGCCAAAAGCTCAAATTTTGATGTTTTTTTCATTGTATTTATAATCAAAATAACTTATTAAAATTAGTTGTATTAATTCCAGAGTTACAAAAGCATAAGGTTTATAAAGTTTTAAAAAATAAATATTATATGATTAATTACTCAAGTACTGTCGAAAAAAACTTAAGAAGAAGTTTTGGTTATGTAAAAAAAGACCTAATTATGGCTAATGAAAGCATAACAAATCTACACACAGAAATTCAACATTTAAGTTTAAATCAAGCCTCTCTTCTTAATGAAATAGAGAAGTTAAGGGAAGAAATAAGAGAATTTACTAATGAATCAAAGTTTTCAAGAAAAAATAATTCTAATTCAAAACCAATACCTGTTTCTAAAAAGAAAAAAAGATAAAAATGGGATTAAAACAAATAAAAGCACAATTTTCTCAGGGGAAATCTATTGAATTGATTTTAAAAAATGATTTTCCAGATACAATGCTTTATGTTGTTAGAGCTTGTGATGAAGAATTAGATGAAGAATATACTCATGATGTTTTTTTCAGCAAAAAAGAAGCAGAAGAGTGTATGGAAGGCATTTCTAAAATAAGCAGGAATTTATTTTATACCCTAGAAGCAACACTAAAAGAAATTGAAACAAAATATTCTTTTGACGGAGTAGATAAAATTTTATTATATCATCGAATTGAGGAAAAGTTAAGGCGGGATTGAATAGTCTTTCAGACAGAATATGCTAGGGCAGAATTAATGGATTTGCCTCGCGGCAAATACAGATAATTAATAATGTGTTCTCTATAAAGTATTTTTATTAATAATAAATCTGCGGGAGCCGCTAGGCGACCTCATATAAGAACAAAGTGCTAAAATTTCATTAACAAACCTTTAAAAAATCACATTTCTATACTAAAATAACATAATGCCCGGATCGTCTAGTGGCCTAGGACTCAACCCTGTCACGGTTGCAACCCGAGTTCGAATCTCGGTTCGGGCGTATATCCTTCTTGGCACTTTGATGGGAATCCTTTGTTCTGAATTTGTCCATGACCTATTTAATTATGACAAATTATAATGTAATATGAAAATCGATCCATACAAGCATAGGGAAAGATATCTTGCATGGAAAGCTTCACTTAATGGAAAAATTCCCAAAATTTCTGAAGAAAATTCAAAGATAATTTTAGAATATATGCTCGATATGGAACATGGGTTAAATGTGGCAAGTAGCAGTAAAAAAGGAGCAAGGAGCTATATGCGTCTTAATAATCTTAGACAAAGAATAGTATATTTAATAAAACAATTTGAAATTAGGTATAATTTAATTAATGTTACTCAGGTTTCTGAGCGAACACTTCACGAATTCTTTACCGGTATGAAAAATGGAACCGTTGCAAGATTAGACGGGAAAACCTATAAATCTCCAACAGATTATGTAAAAATATTCAAGGCTTTTTGGCATTGGCATCAAAAAGTAAATAGAAAACAAGGCAAGGAAATTCAAGATATAACTATTGACTTAGACACAAGTGCCGATAAGCCAGAATGGGTTTATTTAACTGAAGAGCAAGTCAAGAAATTAGTTGATAATGCAATATATGATTATAAGGTTATGATAATGTTTTTGTATGATTCTGGAATTCGTGCTCCTACTGAATTGCTAAATATCAAAGTTTCAGATTTTTTTAATAATTTTAAAGAATTAAATATCCGGGATGAAATCAGTAAAACTTTTGGGAGAAGAATAAAATTAATGCTTTGCTCTGATTTTGTAAAAGAATATGTTAAGAATAAAGGGCTAAAACCAGATGATTATTTATTCTCAAAACAACCCAATGTTATGAATAGATATCTCCAAAGACTAGCAAATAGGATTCTAGGAGATGCAGTCAGCCCTGCTGGACAAAAATATTCTGAACTAACCCTCTATGATTTTAGA
>JAUSIT010000030.1 GCA_030647965.1 Nanobdellota archaeon
TAAATAATAACGCAATAGAAAGCCATCATACACAGCAAAAAGAATTTCAAAAGGTTAGAAAAGGAGTTACAGAAGTTCAAACTTATCAAGATGGTTTCAAAGTGTTTCATAATTTTGTTAGAAAGAATATCAAAGACAAAACAACCCCAGCAGAAAAATGTGGTATTGGAGTTGAAGGAAATAAATGGAATACTTTATTATTAAATTCAATTAAGAATAATGTTTAATCTGTATCGGGCATTAATGTAAATGTATTGTCATCACCTAAATATTTACAATCCTTACAAAATAAACAACCTGAATTTAATTCTTCTTCTTGTGTCCCAAAACCTTTTTCTTCTTTAAATTTTCCTTGTTCATCTTTGTATAAAGTTGCACTTGCTTCAAATTTTTTATAAAATTTTCTTTCAACATTCATACTTCCACATTTTGGGCATTTCCAGTGATTTACCATATTTACTTTCGGATTAGATTATTTATATATTCTTCTGCCAAAAAATCCCACAAGAGAAGAAGATAAAATACTAATAAGTCCCTAATTTGAGATAAGCTCAAACATAGAAATATTTAAATATATCTAAAAGTATTTATTTATATTAAAAAATATAGAAAGATATAAAAAGGTATACTCACTAAATATATATGCCCTATATTCAGATTAAAATTGACAACGAAGAAAATGATATTATAGAATGTTGCCAAGGGTTATTTGGCGTAAAAAAGCCAGATGCAGTTAAAAAGTTGATTAGAATCGCTGGAGAAGCCAAAGATATAAAACCAACATTAGACCAAAGAAAGAAAAATAAATTAACTAACAAAAAATGACGACAAAAAAGAATAACATTTATAAGTGTAATTTTCCTATTTTTAATATGAAAAGAGGAGAGGGATGTGGTGATGTCTATTTCTATGCTTCTAAGAATTGTATATCGCAAGATATTTATACCCTAAATATTATTAATATTTCATCATTAAATAATGATGTAATTATAAAATGACAAAACATAATTTATCCTGTGGTGTATCTATAACTACTGAAAAAATGAATAAGAAAGTTGTTTATTTAGCAAGATGTGAAGAATTAGGAGTTAGTGATTTTGGGGATACAGTAGAAGAATCTCTAAAAAATCTTAAATCTGCAATAAAACTTTTGATACAAGTTGAACCATCAAAACAACAAAGACTTAAAGAAGAAAACCTATTTTTAACAACAAGAATTTTCCTTTAATAGTATTTAAAAAATTCTTCTCTTGTAATTCCTGCTTCACGTTTTATTATATCATTAATTGTGCCTTCTGGAATTTCTTTATGATGAATTGGTATTGGAAAAGTTTTTTTATTTCCATTAATATATCCAGTTACAATTACATGGGTTCCGCTTTGAGCTTTGATTTCAAATCCCATTTTTTGAAATGCTTTTAATGTCTTTTTTGAATCTATATTTCTAAGTTTCATTTTCTCTTTTTTGAGATTTTTCCTCTCTTAATTCCTGTTTAATTTGATTAGCAACATAATCTAAGAAATCATCAATAACAAAGGATAAAGATACTTTAAGATTTTTTCTGATAAATTCTACATTTTTCTTTTTCAAATATAATGTATAATTTTTCTTTTTTCCATCTTCAATATCTGTTTTCATATATTTTTCAATATTAATATTACTAGTCATCATAATTAATCTAAATAAATCGTATTTAAATAGTTTTCGCTAGTTAATAGGAGTCAAATTTGAGTCAAAATAGACTCATAATTATGTAAAAAGCTAAGATAAAACTAAAAAGGCTTACTTAAAAATTAAGTTATCTCCCGACATTTGACATTTTTTAGATTTTATAGTAAAACTCCCTATGAATGGACGAACTCTGGGTATTGCCCCTCTAAGAAATCTTATTTTCAAATCAGGGTTCAATATTTTGTATGTTGAGAGATTAAGATTTGAAAAGACAGAAATTGAGACAATTTCTTTATTTTTCAATTAAAACTGCTTGAACCATGCCCTCTTGGCTTGGCCTGTTAGTTATTCTTGCCTTGCCTATTTCTGTTTCAATTATAGCCCCTTTTACAAGGATATTCTGCCTTGCTAAGAATCTATTTGAAGGTGTTTCAAGAACATTCTTTATTTTGACTTTTTTTGACTTTTTATTATGAGTTATATTTGCAAAATTATGTGCTAAAGAAACTAATTTTTTATCGCCACCCATCATTTTAACTAATTTTACCTTTTTTTCACCGAGTTTTACAACTCTTGGTTGGCCTTTTTTTTCATAAAGCTTTTTCTTTCTAGCTTTTTTGTATCTTCCACCTGAGATTTTTCTTCCACGATTCATATAAGTTTTTGAAAATCTTGATTTAAATATCTTTCTCCCCCCCAATATTCTTCAAAAAGTAATGTTTTTATATGATATTCTATTGATGTTATTAATATTTTTCAAGGAAAATTATTTTAAAAAGGGGTCTAAAATATAAGATGATAAAAGGGGCTGAAAGAGTAAGATTTTTAGTGATATTTTTTATAGTATCAATTTTTATGATTATTTTAATTAGTGCGGTTCCTACCTGGATTATTTCTGGGACTAATTCAAGTTCTTATGAAGACCAAATTCCTATTTTTAGTTATAATCTTACAAGTAATGCTAGTGATGCAGAAAATGCTTCTTATGTATTTCAGACAAATCCGCCAGGAAATTATCCTATTTTATCTAGTTTATATGGGCAAAAAAATTTAAGTTTTTATTCTTGGATTACATTAAATGCCTCTACAGGAATTCTTACAATAAATTCTACTAGGGATAATGAAACAGGAAATTTTAATATGTCTATTGATGTTGTTGCTCCTGATTCACAAAGTGCTGGTTCAAGATGGTTTTATTTTAATGTAACTGCCATAAATGATGCTCCAACATTTTCAAATGTTGCAAATTACACTGTAAATGTTTCTCAGCCATTCAGCACTTTAATTTATATTGCAGATGAGGAAGATAATGTTCCTTTTGATTTAAATATAAGTTTTAATGAATGTAATACTGCCCAATGGTCTCCTAGAAATAACACTGATTGTATTTTATTTACTTCGTCCAATTATAACTTTAATAGCACCACTGGAGTTTTAAACATAAGTTTTACACCTTCGCGAAATGATGTTGGAAATTATACTGTTAATTTTACTGTAAGAGATTCTGGAATAACTACAAATCCTAATAATGCAAATACTACTTTATTGCTTAATTTTACAATAACTAATATAAATTTAGAACCTTATTTTTATTATTCTTGCAATAATGAAAGATTATGGAATGAAAGTGATAATATTTTATGTTGGATTAATGCATCTGATATAGATGAAATAAATAATTTAACATTTATATCAAATGCAACTCTTTCTCCATCATATTCTATTTCAAATTCAAGTTTTTTCTTAGGATTAACTTCTGTTCCTGTAAATGTATCTTATGATTTTAATGGCTCTATTTTAATTAATTTTACAGCAACTAATCTTAATGTTGGAAACTGGAGCATTAACATAAGTGTAAATGACACTGGAAGTCCTATAAAAATGAATTCAACTAGCTTTTGGTTTTTCATAAATAATACAGAAGATCCTGTTGTTTTAAGTTCAATAGAAAATAAGACAATTTATTTTAATAATAGCAATGATGCAAATACTACTTTTTATATAAATGCTTCTGATAATGATTTATTTATTCCAGATAAAACACTTAAAAATGAAAATTTGACTTTTCGGTCTAATGAAAGCTGGGCAAATATTTCTTATTATGCGGCAGTTTATCTATTAAGTAGAAATTATACAATCGCACAAGTTGTAATTGATACTTCTAGTGCTTTTACATTATATGGTAATTCAAATTTAACAGTTAATATAAGTGTAAATGATACCTTTGGGAATATTGATTCACAATTAGTTGTAATTCAAATATTGGGAAATAATCTTGTTGCATGGGATGCAAATACTACTACTACTTTTTTAATTTATGAAAATAATTTAACTTATTTTAATCTGTCGCAAAATGTAAGTGATGCAGATTTAGATACAATAACCTTTTCTTTTACAAATGATACTGCTTTTCCTGGATTTAGTTTAAATAGCACAACTGGAGAGATTAATTTTACTCCAACTAATTTAGATGTTGGGGCGCATATTGTAACTATTACTGCAACTGATTCAAAGCAAAATAGTTTGAAAACATTTATATTTAATATAACTAATATAAATGATCTTCCTAATATTTACGATTTAACAACCAATGTTAATTCTTCTTATTCTGCCCCTAATTTTACAACTTCTGAAAGAAATTATACTACTATTAATCTTCATATTTCAGATAATGATTTTTTAATTCCTGCTAATCAGAAAATATATTATAATGAAAGCTTAAATGTTACAACAACAATCACAAATTCTAGTGGGGGGATTAGTCCATTATTTAATTTTAGTTTTTATGGTTTAACTAATACTACTTCTGTTTATCAGGTTTTATTTACTCCTATAAAAGTTGATGTTGGCAGATATAATGTAAGTGTTGATGTTATAGATAGAAATAATGTAACAGACCAATTTAACTTTACTTTAATTATAGTTGCAATTAATAATGCTCCTGAAATTATGGTTGTTACAAATCAGACTTGGAATGTAAATAAAACAACCCAGTTTTATTATAGGATTAATGCAACAGATGTTGAAGACGGAAATTCAACAACTTTGGGAAATACTAATTTAACATTTAATATTACTTTTTTATCAGGAATTTCTTTTATAAATTCAACTAATTTTAATGTAACTAGTGGAGAACTTAATCTTACATTTAGTGAAAATCAAGCTGGAGCTTATCATTTAAATGTTAGTGTAAATGACAGCTTAGATAAAGTGAGTTCAAAAGAATTTTGGATTTATGTTTATGATACTCCTGTAATTATGTTTCCTGCTTTAAGTTATCAGTCATTTTTAGCTGAAAATTTAAGTTATAATTTAACATTTAGAGCAAATCATTCTGTTGCAGATAATTTAACTTTTAAAATTTATATTTCTAATTATACTCATACAGATATTTTAAAATATAATTTAAATTATTATGGAAATAATACTAATTTAAATTGGAGTTTTAGTCCTAATTTTACAGATGAAACTTATGGCATAAGAAATTTAACTTTAGTTGTTTTAAATCCTATTTATCCTGAATTAAATACTTCTTATATTTGGAATATAACTATTAATCATACAAATTTTCCTGTTAATTTTAGCGGGACAATTGCTTCACGGACTGCACCTTATGGAACTGGCATTAGTATAAATTTAAGAAATTATTTTCGTGATTTGGATAATTTAGATGGTTATTATAATGAAACAGTTAATTTTACAATAAGAAGCAATGCAACTACTTCTGCAATAACTAAAAGTGTTTCTTCAGATTGGCTTTTAACACTATCTGCTACTACTAATACTATAGAAATATTAAATATTAGTGCAAGTGATTTAAATAATGTTACTAATTTATCAATGACTAATGCAACAAGTAATTCTTTTGAGGTGACTTTTACTACTCCGGCTCCTGCTCCTGTTGCAACCCCTGCAACTGGTGGCGGTGGAGGGGGGGTTTCTGCTGTAAAATATATTTCAATAAAATTAATTGTGCCTCAAGATATTATTCTTTCTGGGAGTGATACAATTAAAATTCCTTTTGAGGTTCAGAATAATGGGCAGATGAGTTTGAATAAAATATTTTTATCAAGCAAAGTTTTATTTAATAATGTTGAAAGTGAAGATGTTCAAATATCTCTTCCTGAAGGTTATATTGAACAATTAGATTTTGGGCAGTCAAGAAAGTTAGTTATGAATATAAAAGGAGATTTGACAAAATCTGGGAAATATAAAGCAACAATTTATGCAAATGTAACTTCTCCAAAGTTTTTTGATTATGGAGATTTTTATATTGAATTAACAAAGAGCAATGAAACTAATGCAGAAAAAGAATTAGTTTTTTCTGAAAAATTAGTTGCTGAAAATCCTGAATGTTTGGAATTAACTGAATTGGTAAATGAAGCTAGAAATTTTTTCAATAAAGGAGATGTTGAAAATTCGTTAAAAAAATCACAAGAAGCAATTAAAGCATGTGAAAGTTCTATTTCAAAAAATGAGCAAGTAACTTATGCAACTAATTTTGTTAAAGATAAGTTTTTTTATGTTTTAACTACAACTCTTGCCGTGTTTGGTTTGGGTTTTGTATTTTATTTTTATAAAAGAGTAAGATTTAATAAACTTAGAAGAAATGAATATATAGGAGAATGATAAATATACATAATAAAAAAGGTGAGAAAAAAGATAAGAAATCTTTAGATAAGCATATTGTTGAATCTGTGAAAAAAGAAGAAATAATTGAAAAAGAAATTGAAGATTTAAATGTAAAAAAAGTTGTTGAACAGATTGAAAAAGAAATGTCTAAAGTTATTGTGGGTCAAGAAGAAATTATTAGAAGCATTATGCGAGCAGTTTTATGTAATGGTCATTTAATTGTTGAAGGAGTTCCTGGAATTGCAAAAACCCTTATTGTAAGGTCTATTGCTGAAATTCTTGGTTGTGGAATGAAAAGAATCCAATTTACAGTTGATTTGCTTCCAACAGATATTACTGGAATTACTACTTATGATCCTAAAACTCAAGATTTTGAAGTTATCAAAGGCCCAATTTTTACTAATTTTCTTCTTGCTGATGAAATTAATAGAAGTCCGCCAAAAACACAATCTGCCTTACTTGAAGCAATGGAAGAAAGAACAGTTACTATTTTAAAAAATACTCATATATTGCCAAAGCCATTTTTTGTTATGGCAACTGAAAATCCAATAGAAACTTCAGGAGTTTATTCTTTGCCAGAAGCTCAGATAGATAGATTTTTGTTTAAAATTATAATTGATTATCCTAAATTTAATGAAGAAATAAAAATTTTAGATCAAAATGTTTCTTTAAACGAATTTGAAGAATATGATTTAAAGAAACTTCTTTCTCCTGAAAAAATTATTGCTCTTCAAAAAAAAGTAAAAAAAGTTTATTCTTCTTCTGCAATAAAAGATTATATTGTAAGAATAACTAATGAAACAAGAAGAAAAGATTCTGATTATTCTCATTATATTTCATACGGTGCAAGCCCAAGGGCATCTATTGCCATGTATATTGCCTCTAAAGCAGAAGCGTTGATGAATGGGAGAGATTATGTTATTCCAAGCGATGTTAAAATTGTGGCTTATCCTATTTTAAGACATAGGATTATTTTTAATTATGAAGCAGAAGCAGAAAAAATTTCTCCAGATAGCATAATAAAGAAAATTTTAGAGAGAGTGCGAGTTCCTTAATCTCTTCATGACTATGGAAAAAAAATTAAATGTAGATTTTGCTAAAACAACTGCCCAGTTTGAAAATGCTATTAAAAAATTTCAGGTAAAACAATTAATTTATAGAACTTTATTTAGGGGAAAAGGATTGGAATTTGATTCTTATAGAAGATTTTCAAATGGGGAAGATGATGCAAATTATATTGATTGGAAAGCAACATTAAGAGCAAATGAACTTATGATGCGAAAATATATTGAAGAAAGAGACTTAAATTTTTATTTTATTGTTAATGTAAGCAATGGGATGCTTTTTGGTTCAAATAATAAATTAAAAGCAGAATATGCTGCAGAAATAATTATTGCTTTAAGTCATTTGATTATAACTTCGGGAGATAGTATTGGCTTAATAATGTTTAATGATCATTTTGTGAAAGTATTAAAACCTTCAAAAAGCAAGAATCAATTTTTTCTTTTTACTAAGTTTTTAGCTGATCCCAATTTATATGGTGGGAAAATTGATTTTAGAAAAGTTGTAGATCAAATTTTAAAAGAAATAAGTTCCCCATATTCCATATTACTTTTGGTTTCTGATTTTATTCATTTAAATAAAGGTTTTGAAAGAGAATTAAAATTACTTGGTGCAAAATATGAAACTATTGCTGTAATGATAAGAGACCCATTGGATGAGAATTTACCAAATACTAAAAATCAAATTGTTGTTAATGATCCTTATTCTGGAGAGCAATTAATTGTTGATCCTGCAATTGCATCTGAATTGTATCGGCAGAATTCTTTAAGACAGAAAAATATAGTTAAAGAATTATTTAAAAAATCAAAGATAGACCTTGTTGAATTAAATAGTTCAAGCAATTTTGTAGTTCCTCTAGTTTCATTTTTAAAATCAAGAGTTGGGAGAAAAGAATAATGGTTTCTGTTTCTTTTTTATATCCTTCATTTTTGTTATTTTTGTTAATTGTGCCATTATTTATTTTGGTTTATTTTTGGGGTATTTTTTATAATAAAAAAAGATCTGTTTTATATTCTAATTTTGAAGCACTTGAAAGAATTTCAGGTATAGAAATATTTTCTAAAAATTATTTAATGCTTTATCTGAATATAATTATTCTTTGCTTAATGGTTTTTTCTATATCTGGAGCTGTTTTAAATTATACTGCAACAACAAGCTCTTTTTCATATGTGCTTGCAATAGATAATTCTGGGAGTATGAGTGCAGTAGATATTTCTCCAAATAGACTTGAAGCTGCAAAAAATGCTGCAAATAGATTTGTTGAATTATTACCTGCAGGAGTTGAAGTAGGAGTAATTGAGTTTTCAGGAGATGCTAAAATACAACAAAATTTAGATACTTCTAAATTAAAAACTCAAAGTGCAATAAGTTCAGTTAGTTTTGGAGAGGTTCAGGGAACTAATATTTATAATGCAATAATTGTTTCAAATAAACTTTTTGGCACTAAAACAATGAAATCTTTAATACTTATTAGTGATGGACAGTTAAATGTTGGAGATACTTTGGATATTATTAATTATGCAAAAAGAAATCATATTGTTATTAATAGTATTGCAATTGGAACTAAAGAAGGAGGAGTTGCTGAGTTTAATACTGTTTCAAAAGTAGATGAAGATGTTTTGAAATCTCTTGCATTAGAAACAAATGGAAGATTTTTTAGTGCCAATAGTTTAACTAATTTTGATGATTCTTTTAATTATTTGTTAAAAGAAGTTGAAAAAGAAGTTTCAATAGATATTTCTCTTTATTTAATGATTGCTGCTTTAGTTTTATTTGCATTTAGCTGGCTTTTAATTAATTTCAGATTTAAGATTTTTCCTTAAGGATTAGAGGTAAATTCTCTAGAACTGATTATTTTTCCAATTGAATTTCTAAAGAAGAAGTTCGCGGATTTTCTGGGCTTAATACTCTTGCTATTGATTCATTAGATAGTTTGTTGTATATTTCTAAGTATCTTTCATTATTAACATAAATCCATCTAGTATAAATGTCTACATTTACAGAACAGGGTTTTGTTTCAAATGCTGGGCCTATGCAGTTATTTTTATCTCTGCATATTCTTGAAGTTATCCCATTTGTTTTTTGTATTTTTGTTAAAAGTCCTATAAAATTATAATCCATTTTACATTCTGTCCAATCATCGCAAATTATTTCAGGAATGCATTTTGGATTTGTTTTTGGCCCACATTCAATTGGTTTTGGTTTTAAATATTCTGTTCCACAACTGCTTAAATCTCTGCAAGTAGGGGTTACAAAGCCTGTGCTGCATGTTGACCATTGACATTCCCAGTCTTCTGCACACTGGCCAGCGCATAATTTTGTAAAATCAGGGACATTAATTGGTATTGGGCAATTATTTTTATCAATACAACTTCTTTTTTGTATTCCATTTATACACATCTCCCATTCTTGACATTTCCAATCAGATTTGCATGCTAAATCAAATATTTGATTTTGATTAAAAAGGCTTACTGGTAAACTATCTGATTGAAATATAGGTACTTCTATTGTTTTATTAATATTTGAAATTTGTGACACTGTTTGGCTTACTTCTAAATAACCAGATAGTTCTGATTGGTTTTTTCCACAATCAATAATTGTTATGGTTTTTGTTTGATTACATATTGCTAAAATATTTTTTGCTTCAATATTAAATGTTATTTCTAGTGTTTCTGGTTTTTTTAAAGAAGAAATTCTATATATTTTTGTTTGATTTATATCAGGCAAATCTTCAATAATATAATCTTGTTTTTTATATTCTATAAATGAAATCTTTATTTTATTCATAGGATACAAATCATTTAATTTTCTTATAGTTAATAGAATATTATCTGTATCTGTATCATAACAGGAGATATATTTTGATTTTATAATTGAATCAATATTAATGCATTCTGTTGCTTCATTTTCTTGAGGGGCAGTTAGTGCGTATTTGGCTACTATAAAGATTAGAATTGAACTTAGTAAAGCTAAAATAACCAAATTTATAATCCATATTTTTTTATCCATAAAATCACTCTTCTGAGATATTTAATTTTACATTAGAGAATTTAGATTTTATTTTTTCCATGTTTTCATTTGATTTTGAAAATTCTTTTTTTGTTTTTGATCTAGATTCTTCATCTTTTTTTAGAGAATTTTTCATTTCAATTACTTTATTTTTTAAGTCATAAAAGCTTTTTTTACCGCTATCATATTGTTTGTCAGTTATGTAGGTTGTACTAACTTTATTTTCTTTTGATTTTTTTATTTCATCAATTATTTTATTTATTTCATTTATTGGTCTTTTTTCTATTTTTTCTATTTTTTGTAATTTTGATAAAATTTCTTTTTCTTCTTTTTGTTCAGGAATTTCAGAAGAATATGAGGGGAATTCGAGCTTTAGTTCTCTTGGGAGATGTAAATTTAATCTTGGTTGAAGAACTTGTTTTTTAAAATGAGTTATTTCTGGGATTGCTTCTTCTTCTTCTTCTTCAAAATTTTCTTTTTCTAATAAGGGTTTTATTGGTTCTGGATTTAATTCTGGTTTATATTCATCTAAATCTTCAAAAAGTTCTTCTGCAGACCGGGATTCTTGTTCTACAACTTCCTTATTTTTTTCAGCTTCTTCTTGAGTTTTAGACTCATTTTCAATATCTTTTAATTCTTCTTCTATTGTTTTTGTTTTATTTACTGGTTTTAATTCTGCAATTTTGTTTAATTGTTCAGATAATTTTTTCTTTTTATTTATTGTTTCTAATATTTCTATTAATCTTAGGATAATTGCTCTTATTTTTTCATCAGATATTTCTTTATCAGAATAAATAGTTTCAACCATTAATTCACAGAAAATAGATATTTTTCTTTCTTTTCTTTTTGAAAATTCATCTCTTAGTTCAACATAGCTTAATTTTTCATCTAAATTAAATGCTTCATTAAAAATTCTTTTAGATATTTTATTAATATAATTTAATTTTTCTGCATATCCCCTTTTTGCCTTACCTAAAGCCTTTAGTTGATTTATATAAAAAAGCTCTTCACTTTTTTTAATTGTTTTAACTTCTTTTTTTACTTTTCTCTCGATTAAATATAAAGAACCAATTAATATAATCATCAGGGCGATAATTGCAATTAGCAAATATACTGGATTATTAATCAGACCTGAAATCACCTCACCGAACATGTTTATTCTATGAAATTTACCTATAAAAATCTTATTAATTGTTTAATTATGTCAGAAATTAAAACTTGTAAGTTTAATTTTAAAAATAATGTTTTAATTTCTGAGCATCCCAAAAATCCAAAATCAAACTGGAGGATTTTTATGATATATTCTATCTTAGTTAAGTTTAAAAACTCTGTATTCAAATTTAAATTATGGTTAATGGAATCGATAGACCTTTGGATTTGCTTAATGCTGCCAAGGGCAAAGAGATTTTAGTACAGCTTAAGAGTGGCAAGCAGATGGTTGGCTCTCTTTTGGCTTTTGACATACACATTAATATTGTGTTAGACAATGCCAAAGAAATAGAGAACGGAGAACAAACCAGAAGCTATGGATTGACATTCTTAAGAGGAGATACAATAATATTTATATCTCCATCTTCTGCTGGAAAGGGGTAAAAGCGTTTGCCTGATTAATTTCGCAAGGCGCATTATTCTTTTTTATTATTGTTAGTTGGAACTTTAAATTTTGCTTAAGGTTTTATAGAAAAAAATTATTTTATTTAAAATTATAAAAAATAATTGTTTTTATAACTCTTCTTTAATAAAATCTATAAGTTTATTAGAATTATAGCCACATACTAAAAGGCGATTGTTATGTTCTTTATGATATAATCCTGGAAAATCGGTAACTAGTGCTATTTTTAGTTTAGGATGTGCGTTTAGCAGAGGTTCTATTTGATCTTGAAAATCTACACCTACATGGGCAATAAGAATATTATACATCTCAAGAATTGGCCTGACATCTTTGTTAAATATATTTACTATTTCTTTTTTTTCTTTTGAGTTTTTGCCAAGAAGTATGAAGTCTATTCCTTCTTTTGTTAGTTTTTCTGTCAGATTTTTTTGATGATTTACAGAAGTATTTTTTTCATTTTCATAATCCTTATATTCTGCATATAATATATTACTCATATTAGAAGTTCTTTATTGAAGATTTAAAAAGATTTCTGTTTAAAATAAGATATTAAATCTCTAATTTATCAAAATCCTGTGCAACAAAAGTATTTTTGAAAATCTTTTTTGCTTCTTTTAGTATTGTTTCATGATTCCTTGAATATCTCTGACTTAGATGTGTTAAGATTAGTTTTTTAGAATTTGATTTTTTTGCTATTTGTGCAGATTGTTCTGAAGTTAAATGAAGATGCTCTTTTGCAAGTTCTTTTTCTTCGGAAGTATATGTTGATTCGCAGATTAACAAATTAGAATCTTTTGCAATTTTATAGCAGTTTTCATTTAATAAAGTGTCCATTATAATTGTGATTTTTTTTGATTCTTCTTTATAGATTAGTTTTTTACCATCAATTTTTTTACCATCTAGATTTATTGTTTTTCCTTTTTGCAGTTCTGCTATTAAAGGTCCATTTGGAAGTTTTAATTTTTTAAGCTTGTTTTTATCTAATCTTGTTTTTTCTTTTATATTAAAAGAGTAAGCTAAATCAGGAGTTCCATGATTCATTTCATCTGCTTCTATAAAAAAATCTTTTTCATCAATAACTGTTTTATTTGCCTCAAAAGCTTCTATTTTTATTTTTCCTACATTCACAAATAAATTCATATAATATTCAACCATTTTTTTAGTTCCTCTTGGACCATAAATTCTTAGTGTTTTATTATAACCATTTAACATTAGTGTTTGAAATAAGCCAGGAAGTCCTAAAACATGGTCGCCGTGCCAGTGTGTTATTAAAATTCTAGTTAGTTTGCATGGATTTAAATCTGCTTTTCTAAACTGCCTTTGAGTTCCTTCTCCACAATCTACAAGAATATTTTCATCTTTATAGGATATTAAAATAGCTGGATGATTATGTTCTTTTGTAGGTATTGCTGAACCTGTTCCTAAAAAATTTATTTTTATTTTCTCTGCCATAATATAAATAGGAAAAAGGGGTTTTTATTTGTTTTTGAGAATGCTTTAATGGGAGTATTTTTAAAAGATGAATTTTTAGAAAAACAATGGATTCATATGAGATATTTGAGAAAGAACGAGCGAGTAATAAAGATAATGATCTAATAGTTTCAAGATTGAAATTTGATAATATAAAACCAGGATTTTATCTTGAAAATAAATCAGCTATTTATACTGGTGGGCCATTGCCTTTTTGGAGCGAAGTTGTTTATATAGAAAATAGCTATACTAAGGGACAAAATCTTCTTTATGGAAATATTCAGAAAGTTATAATGGGGCGTGAATTTTCTAATTGTTTTCTTATTAGTGAAGATGAAGCTCAGTCTTTTTATAAAATTAAAAATACTAAATTAGCAAGATTATTAATTGATGAAGATACCCCTATTAACTTTGTTGAATGGTTTTTAAGAGTTTCAGAAAATGGGGTAAAAGATAATGAAATGCGTTCTCCTGAATATAAAAAATGGCTAGGAAGAGAAGTAGAAAAATTACGTCTACAGACTAAATAATACAAATTCTATTGGGATAAAATAGAATTGCTTTGCAATTCTATATAAGCAGTGGGCAGCTCTCGATAATTTTCTTTGAAAATTCTCGGATACTTCAACTCTCTTAAATCGAGTTGAAGTGAATTGCACCTGAAATAGTAACAATTCCTACTAGAATAAAATAGAATTGCTTTGCAATTCTATATAAGCAGTGGGCAGGAATTGCACCTGCGCATGAGAGGGTTGCAGCCTCTTGCCTTACTGCTTGGCTACCACTGCGTATAAAACTAAAGGGTTTTTTGATATTTAAATTTTAATGCCCCCGACAGTCCACAAAAATCTCTTGGATTTTTGGTAACCTCGGTTCTTACGAACCTGCGGTGATTTAAACCTGCTTCTTGGTTCAAATCTTAATATTAAATGCCCCCGACAGGATTTGAACCTGCGACCCCTGACTTTCTCCTGCCGTCCTTAAAAAAGGAGGTTGATGGTCAAGGAACCTTGGTTCCTTACCTCTTAGAAGGCCAGTGCTCTATCCAGGCTGAGCTACGAGGGCTTGGCTTAATTATAGTGATTAAAATTTGTATTTAAAGTTTTGTAAAGGGAGTTATCATAATATTTATATATAATCTTAGAATATTTTACCTATCAAAAAAACAATGGAATATACTCTAAAAGGCGTTATTTGTAAGGCGTTTGTTTTTGGGATGCAAGAAAATTCTATGGAGGAATTTTCTGCCCTGAAAATTAATCAAATTTTCAGTGATCCAAAATTAAATCACAAAAAATATCACATTTTAAAAAGTGTGATTTCAATTTATGGACATGAATAAAAGAGGTTTGGTAGTTGTAGTAATTATTGGAGTATTGATTATACTAATGCCTTTTATATCTGCGTTTTCTTTTTCTGATTTTTGGAGTAATTTTTTTGGGAAAATAACTGGAAATGCAATAGTGGATAGTTCTGGAAATGAAATTATTGAAGGACCAAAACAAGTTGCTACTAAAATATGGTCGGCATGTTCTGAAGCAGATAGTGGAAATTATGAAAAATTTGGATTTCTTGCTGCTCAGTTTAAAATGGGTTGGGCAAGTTCAATGTTTATTATTAGTGATATGTGTCTTTCAAATGAAGTATTGCAGGAATTTTATTGTGATGGAAAAAAACCTATGTTTGTTAAAGTTAAGTGTGCAAATGGATGCGAGAATAATGTCTGTATTTCAGAAACCACTTTAAATGAAAATAATTTAATGCAAGATTGTATTTCTAATTGTGATTTAGACCAATGTAATTTGATTTCTGATGAGAACAAGAAAAAAACAGCATTAGAGCAGTATTCTGTTTCTTGTGATAATAGTTTATGCAATGATGAAAATTGTGCAAGGAAGTTGGCTTTAGATAGTTCAGAAGAAATATCTTTTGGATTAAACTCTTGTTCTGGCAAAATTTTAGCTAGTCAATCACTATCTGATCCATCACAATGTTTAGAATTTTGTAAACAATCAAATGATGCAACTTGTTGTGAATTAAGCTATCAATCTTTTTCTTATGTTTATGAAAGTTGTATTGCTAAAAGAGGTTTTCTTTTAAGTTCTGAACCATTTGTTTTAGCAAATGGCACAATTAAAGAATCTCATAGAGCAATTATTTTAGATAATGCTCTTACAAATAGTAATTCTTTTCCAACTCCTTTTGAAGTAAAAAGTCAGTGTGGTAAATCAGGATATATTACTTTAGGCAAATGGAATGTTAAGGGTGAAGAAGAATGCAGTAAATTATGTGAGCAAACTGCAAAAACAGTTTGTTGTGAGTTATATAATTTTAATTTAGGAGTTTATACTAAAGAAAATTGTTTTGCAGTTACATCTGGCATAGAAAAACTTTCTTATAATACTAATACAAAAGCTAGGGAATTTGTAAAAAAATGAAACAAAAAAATTTAATTTTAATTTTTGCATTGATTATCTCAATTTTAATTTTAATTTGTTCAGTATGTTTTTTATTAGGTTATTTGAATTTTTTTAATATAACTGGGAATGTTGTTTCTTCAAATGAATGCACTACTAAAGGTTATATTTGTGGAAATATTGATGGTGCAGGACCTATTGTTTCATGTTCTAAAATAGCTAAAGATTATGTAGGGGATGTTAATTTAGATAAAGCTTGTGGTTTATCTGGTATGGCTGGATGTTGTAAAGAAAAAGTTATTTCTGCAAAAACAGTTGCTTCTTATACACTAAGGGGAAAAGTATGGGATAGTAGTGGGGAACTTATGCCTTATGTTGGTGTAAAAGTTATTGGAACTAATGCCGGAGGAATGACTAATGAAGAAGGAATATTTAATATAAATGTTCTTGAAAATAAAGTTTATAATATTGAACTAAGTTTTGTAGGCTATAAAAAATTGCAAGCTATTATTTCTCCGGATAATAAAGATTATATTTTTAGATTAGAAGAAGATCTTATTATGATTGACGAAATTGTTGTTGTAGGAGAACTTGATGAACCATCTCCTCAAACAGAAACAAATCCTTCTGGAACAAATCCTGTTAAAGATGAAGGAACTACTCCTTCTGTTATAAGTGAAGGTTCTATATCTTCTTCATCTCAAACTTATGCTAGTATTTTAAAAAATAAAGCTTATTCTATTTATGGAAATTTTCCTTGGAATTATGATAAATTTAAGCAAGATACAAAAGATATTTGCACTAAATGCACTTCTGCATCGTATTGTGAAACAGATAAATCAGATTCTTTAGCAAATTCAGATAATTATTTTTATAATAATCTTTATGTAAGAGCATCATGCACTGATTCGGCAGGAGTTCATTTTGATTATTGTGCTGATGATAAAAATATTGTTGAATTTGGGTGTGGAAATGAGGGAAGTTGCAGTGAAATAAAAAAAGAGTGTCCTGGGGCATGTGATGGGAAAGGAGGAGTATGTGAAAAAGGGGCAGTAATTTTTCTTCCAGATTTAGGAAAACATGATACAAAAGAGTTAGCAATTGAAGATGCTAATTTAGAGATAATGTCTGCAAAAAAATTAAAAGAAATATATAAAAAGAAAGGATATTCTGTTGAAATTATTGCTCTAGCTCAGTCAGATGAAAATATTTTAGAGGTTTATAAAAATAATTTTGAAAAAATATTAAATGTTAATGAATCGATTAATGCAGTTAAGTCTAGTTTTGAAAATAATAATATTTTATTAGTGGCTTTTTTTGGGCATGGTGGAAGAAATGAAGAATTTAATATTCAAAATTATGAGTTGTATAGAAAAGAAGGAAAATATAATTTAATTGAAGTGATTACATTTCTTCCAGGTAAAATGGAAATACAACATGCTACCTATAATGAGGTAGGATATGGTGCTTCATTAGATAAGTTAGAAAAAATAGATTTTAGTAATATAAGCAAACAAATCGAATATTATAATTGTGGTTTGATTGATAATGGGGGAATTTTTGCTCCAGCATTACCTTGGATAGTTTCTCAAAGGGAAATTATGGAATATAATGATTTAAAAAACGAATTAAATAAATTTATTTCTGGAGAGAAAAGTAAGCTTTCTCCGCCCGAAGGTCTTAAGATTGGAGAAAAAGATAAATGTTCGTGTAGATATGAAACTTCTTGTCCAATAACTACTGGTTTTTGTCCAGAAATAACCGACGATGCTGGAGCTGCGAAAGTTGCATCTGGAACTTCTGCTGGATGTTCAATAACCTTAAATAAAAATCAAATTGCAGTTGGAAATAAAATTATTGAAATACTTAATAAACCTGAATTTCAAAAACAAATACTTAGTACTTCTGGCTATTCTTCAATGCAAGAATTAGATAATGAAGTTTTAACAGGTTCTCATAATAATGCAAGTTCATTTAGTATGTTAATATTAGAAATAGCTGTTAAAGAATCAACACTAAAACATTGTGTAAATGCAAATGCTAAAAATCCTTTTTATTGTGAAACTAATGAAGCATCAGTGTTAAAAAATCCTGATGGAAGTGGATGGGGTGTAATGCAAGTTAATCCTAAAGCACATGGAGAAGTTATAAATTTTGAAAAAAATGTTAAAACAGGAGTATTAATATTTGCAGAGGCATTTAAATCTAAAGAAAGTGATAAATATTGTACGGATAGTACAATAACAAGAACAGCACTGAGAAAATATAATTCTTGCAATGCAGGAAGTAAAAAATATCCTGCAAATGTCTTTAAGTATAAAGGAGTTATTGAAGAATATTTTCCTGAACTTAAAAAAAGTGAAGATCCTTTTATTCAATTAATTGAACAAGCAAATGCTAATTCACAACAGTCATGTCCTGTTGCAAAGATTGCTAAACAAACTTCAACTCAAAATCTTAAATTAACAATAGATGTTTATATTCTTGATGATAATAAAAAAATGAGTGATTCATTTAATAAAGATCCTAATGAATTATTAATACCTATTCTTAATTCAGTAAAAAATTATTATGCTGATATTGGAAAAGATTATTCTCTTTCAGGAGTTGATTTAACTTTTGTAATAAAAAAAGGAGTAAAAACTATTGATAGAACAAATTTAGGAAAAGATCATCTTGCACTTGTTTTTACTACTAAACAAAAAGTCGAAGAAGTATTTTTGGAAGATCCTGATAGATTTATATATGATTGGCTTGGCAGGCGAGTCCCAACTATTGTGCAAGATTTTGAAAAGTTGGCTATTCCTGGAGCTAAGAAAGAGAATATGGAACTTAAGGAGTTTAAAAAGAAATTTTATTGGGGTGCTTTTTCAGGTCCTAGAATTGGTAATTTTGGTTCTAATAATGTAGTTGCATCAGGTATTGGTTATATTAGTTATATTTTTCCTGAGTCAAATAATTATGGAGAATCAATGATTATTAATTCACAGTCTCAGATAATTGTCCACGAATTTGGGCATAATTTTGGATTACCTCATTCAAAAGAAGAATACTTAGGAGATAAAATTAATTTGATGTATGAATTTACTGCTAATCCTAACATGCCTTTTGATAATTCTAAATTTAGTTTTAGTGAATGTGATGTAAGAAAAATATTGGATCAATTATCTTGTTCTTCTCCTTCTGGGGGTGCTCAGAAAGTTGCTGGTGGAGTATGTACTGCTTCTGCAGATGTAGAATTATCTTGTGCTGAAGATTTAGGTGGTGTTGGAAAAGTGGCAGCTAATGCTTGCAATGTACCTAGTTTTGATGAATTAAAAAAAGAAGAGGTAATAAAGAAATTAGTTCAGAGATATGGTGAAGAAAGAGTAGAAAATGTTTTTGTAACAAATCAAAAAAATAAATTATTTAATAAAGAATATATTTTAGCTGTTGCTGATGAAAAAACTTACAAATTTGAAGATATTGAAT
>JAUSIT010000037.1 GCA_030647965.1 Nanobdellota archaeon
TCAATCTCCAATTCTTCCTTTATTTTTTTGTTTTGTATAGGAGTTGCAGAACCTTGGTTCTGCTCTTCAGAAATTTTATAAACAGATATATTTTCTGCATCAATAGGAATTTCTACACTAACATTTTCCTGTTGTTCATCAATCTTAATATTCTTAACCCATTTTACAGGCTTGTTTAATTCAGCACCATACTGAATTGTATTAATTGTTAAATTTCCTAATTCAGTTATATTAGAAAGAGTTTCATTCAAAATTTCAGTAATATTTAATGTTTCATTAAGAGTTTCTGTTTGATTTAATTCTTCTAAAGTTTCATTTGTTTCTTCAAGTATTTCTTCTTCAGGAATTTCTGTTGTATTTGTTTCTGTTTCTGTTTCTGTTTCTTTAGCAATATTTATTTTTGTGTTAGTAGAAGTAATCTCATTTTCATTATAAACCAAAGCAACTTTCAAATCCCCTTGTTCTGCTATAAAACCCAAACCAGATAAATCAAAATTAAATTCAGTTAAATCATTACCTAAATAATCCTGCCCAAATCCTTTTTCTTCAACAGCATAATTAGTTGTAACATAAATTTTATTTCCTTTTATTTCAATTATAACAGGTTGAGATGAAGATACAACTTCAGCTGTTTCCCCATTATTTAAATTATATTCAAAAGGTTGGTCTTTTGAAACCTTTCCAGAAATCTCATTTGCCCCAGATGCAATTACATTTCCTGTAATTAATGAAGTTTGGTCTGTGTCTGTAATTGGAGTTTCTACAACTGATTCAGGAGTTGTTGTAGTTTCTGTTGTTTCAGTTGTAGTTTCTTCTAATGTTTCAGTTGTTGGAGTTTCTACTGGAGTTTCTGTTGTTTCATTTTGAACTGGCTCTATTGTTTCAGCAGGAGTTGTTGTTTCTTCTGTTTGAATTTCACCAGAAACTATTTTCAAAACAAAATCAACATCAGGATAACTCTCTTTTGTTCCTTCTATCCCATAACCTAACCCAGAACCAGTTAAAACAAAACCTTCTGAATAAAAATCACCATTTGCACTTTGTGCAGAAATTAAATCAGAAATCAAAACATCTTTTGTCTGCTTATTTAAAGAAAACCTGACAACACTATCAGCAGGAATTAACTCACCATTTTTTAATCCCAAAGAAACATTTCCATAAACTAAATCCCCAAGATTATAACTTGCAGGAGTTTCTAAATTTAAATTTGAACTGGAAGAGAAATCAAATATTGTTTTACCAGTTAAAGGCGAATTAATAAAAAACGTAAAAGATAAAATTAAAATTAAAAAAATAATTACAATAAAACTATAAAATGCATTAAATTTTGTTTTCTTTTTTTGCCCTGATTGATTTTCTTTTCCAAGATATTCTGTAATTACCTTACCATTTTCTTTCTTGCTTTTATACAAATATGGTCCAAAAATCTTACCATCCCTTTTAATATATTTCTTGTATACCATTTCACTCTTTTTTACTAAAAAAATAAGGGTAAGGTAACTATTTAAAGATTATTATATGGATGAGATTATCTATTCTATCCCTAATCTTTTGCTTTCTTTTTCAAGCCATTTCTTCCATTCAGGAAAAACTCTTTCAGAAGTTGGCAGTCCAATTTCTTGTCTTACTTTATCAGAAATCTGATGAAAAGCATTATTTGAAAAAACATTAAACTCTGCTTCTAATAATTTTAAATTATTTGTTTTTTCAGCATGTCTTACTAACTCTTCTTTTATTTTTTGTCTTAATAAAATATTATCCCAAACAGCATCCCAATTTCCAGCCCATCCCTTTACATTTGCTGCAATATCTTTTATAATATCTGAATCTCCATTAATCAAATCTTCACTTGGTTTTAATTTATCTTCGCTAACATCATACTGCATTAAATCAACAAAACCTCTTTCATCCAAAGGATCTTTTGTCCAGTGTTTTCTTACTTCTGAAATTTGTAAAACTCTTCTCCAAGAATGCATTCCATCAGGGCTTTTAATTGGATTTGCGACAACAATGCAATCTGTTGCTTTAAAAGAAGTTACAGGAACTTGTAAATCATTTACAACTCTATCAAAAACAGCATAAGGTGAAGCACCATGAATAGTTCCTGCAACAACATTTGCCAATGCACCAACCCTCATTGCTTCATACAAAGCTCTTGCTTCTGTACTTCTAATTTCACCAATAATTAAAGAAGAATCTCCTAATCTTAATGAAGCCCTTATTCCTTCTTCAGCAGAAACTTCAACTGTTTTTTCAGTTAAAGCAGAACGAACTTTCAAAGATAAAATATCATAATTTAATTTTCTTATTTCTTCAACAGGTAATTCGAGCGTGTTATGAGCAATTATATTTTCACAGATAAAATTTTCATGTTCTGGAACAGAAATATCATAAACATACCCCTTACTTTCCACTTTTTTTATACTTTTAATTTTATCCCAAAAAATATCTGACTTTAGTATCTCTTTTAAGGAATTTACTAAATTAATATTATTGGGGATCAATTCAATAAGATTAAATAAATGCTCTCTTCCAATATTATTTTGTCTTGTAATATAATCATGTTTATTGAACTTTGTACCAAGAATTTTATTTAATTCCTCTTTAATTTCCAAAGATAAAGGAATAATATCAGAAGTATCATGTGTAGAAATTCTTGAACATAATTTTTCTAATCTCTCTTGCTTAGATTTTACTAAAAAATTAACATTTTTCTTGAATTTGTTAATCATTTTAGTACTGCCAATTTTACAGTGAAACATATCTCTCTTTTCTTTCAAATAAAAACCTTTTGAAAGACTGGTAGAACTCCTTGAAACAATATCAAATCTCAATAATAAGGTAACTACATCTTCAATTAATCCTCTCGAACGTAATGAAAGAAGAATCTCTTTATCAGAAGCACAACCATCTCCGCTAAAAAAACCCTTTAATAAGGCACCAACCTGTTTATTAGATAAATTATATGCCCAAGAAGGAATATTTTTTGTATAGGAATTTCCTTTTAATTCCAATACATTTTGCATAACTTCCTTAAGTAAAGTTGAATTTAACATTGAAGAAAATTTATCAGAATGCATTTTAACAGGGATATTAAATTTATTTGCAACTTTTCTTACAATATCTTTATTTTCTTCTTCTTGAACAGAGATTATTACTGAATTTTTATCATAACAACCATCGGCAAGCCATAATCCTATAAAAGCTAAAAAATCTTCATCTAAAGATATATTAATAGGAATTTTTCTAGACGAACTAAGAGATTTTACAAATAAATTATCCTTATCTATTTTATCCTTAACTTCCTCAAATATTTTTACTGGTAAAATTTTCTTTTTTATCCAATTCTGAATTCTTAATTTTTTATACCCTAAAGAATACGCCAATAAAAGCAATTCTTTTTTATTTTCTAAAATATACTTTTCAACACCTTTCCCAAAAATAAATAATTTCTTATCTATTTTATTTAAATGTTCTAATAAATTTATGTTATTTATAGAATTATTAAAAGGCAATTTCAAAGGTATTGCTATAAAACTATCTTCTTTTAGATTGTTGCATTTAATTGGTTTAATAATATTTTTCTCATCCAAGGTAAACAATGAATGATCTTCTGTAACCTTTATTTTTTTTCCAGAAGTTGTTATAATCTCATAAATTTGTTTGTTTGTTTTATGTCGTATAAATTTACTTGGTTTTGATAATACCACCCTACCTTTTTTATCTACTGAAAATATTTCAATATTATCTAAATTTGATGCTTTTTCTCTTTCATTAATATCCTTAAAGCCATTTTTCTTTATTTTTTCATCAATGAACTGGCCAATTGTTGTTTTCTTGAATTCCCCATTTTCTTTAATAATTATCTTACTATCTCCAGCAACACTATCTTCAATAGTAATAATTCTATATTTAGGCATTATTTCAAGCATTAAACTCCCTAACAAGCTAGTTTTACCAGAACTTCTTGTTCCTGCAACTAACATTGTTCTAGAACCATCAATTAAAAAACTCAACAAACCAGCACTTAAACCATCAATCATTTTATTTTTCATAAATAACGGCAAAGTCCAGGGTTTTGTTCTATGCCTTCTTAAAGAATAAGCCAAACCCCCTGCAGACAAGGGATTTTGAACAATAGATACTCTTGCTTTTAATTCATTTAAAACTAAATTTGTATCTAAAATAGGATTTGCTTCATCTAAAGCTCTTCCTGAAGAAACTCTAAATTTTGCAGCCCAAGACTCAGCATCTTCTTGAGAAGGAATTAAATTTGTAGAACACTCATCAAAATCATTATGCCTTACAAAAATTCTAGACAAACTTACAGGAGAATTAATAACAATATCCTGCAATTTTTCATCTTGAAGCAAAACTTCTAAAATTCCAAAACCAATTGTGTATCTTACTAAAATAGTTGCAAGAACACCTAATTCAGAATAATTTAATTTAACATTTTTATTATTTGCCAAATCTTGCAATAAATCTCTTGCAACATTAAAAAAAATCTGTCTAGTTCTTTCAGCATCATTAAATTCATCAGAAGTTGGTTTATGTTCAATTAAAACATTTCTTGCTAAATTCAAAAGCATATTATGCTCTTCAGTCAATAAATATTCAGGAGGATTTAAATGATAAATTAACTTTGGCTCATTTCTATCTTTAAAAATTGTAACACTGCTTTTATCATATCCTTTTCCAATTTCATACTGTTCAATAATTTCAGCATCATCAGGAACTTTAGAAACCATTCGAGTAAATGTAAAATTAGGAATTACATCTGCTCTAAAAACTTCATAATAAATTTTTCTATCTCCAACCTTATAGGAGCTAAAAATAGATTTTAATTTTTTTATTATAGTTAATTCATCCATCAAAGAAATCATTCTTTCTAAAAATTTTATATAAGGTTCATTAGTGGGAGATTTTTCATAAATAGCTTTTTGCTGAAATAAAAGATTTTTCAATTCCCTATAAGCTCGAACAATATCTTGCTTAAAAAGTATATTTAAAATATAATTAAGATTGTTGTAAATTTCAGGAAATTGCTCTTTTGCAAAAAATAATTTTTCACTAGATAGTATTTTTTCTTGTTTTGTAAAAAGATTATACAAATAAGCAATTTCAGAAAGCATTTTAACCTGTTGAAAATCATAGCTATAATTTCTCTGCTGAACAAAAACAATCCTAGAAACATTTTGATTTTCATTTAAAACATCAATAGTTCTTGACATTACTTCACCATAATCTGCAAGAGAAGGAACAAAATTAGCTCCAAGATAATTAATATACATTACATTTTCTCCAGACTCTCTAGAGATTTCATAAGAATACAAAGCAGTATTTTCTTTAAACAGCATTTTTACTTATTTTCCCCTTTTAAATAATATGTCTAAAAACCCTTTAAACTATATAAAGATTACTTGTGTAAAATAGATATATCTGCATCGGAAAACATTTTAAAGCTAGAAATCTAATTAATTTAATATAAAAAGAGCATGGCAGAAAAAGAAACACAGCAATCCCAAATACAATCACCTATGTCTGACTTAAACATAAGGTTAAATGATTTAGAAGAAAGAAATAGAATTATTAGAGAAAGAGTTTTATTGCTTGGCCAAAATTTAATTTCTTCAAAAGAAGATATAGACAATGAAATTGAAATCATAAAAAAACAATCAAATCTTATGCAAAAAGATTTAGATAAACTAAAAATTCTATCACAAAATATAGTTTCTGAAATAAATAGATTTGTCAAAAAAGATGAAATACTTCTTATTGAAAGAATGTTGAAAGATTTTCAGCCATTAGAATTTGCAAGAATAAAAGATGTCGAAGACCTGATTGATAGAAAATTAAATCTTAAAAAACAAGAAAGTATAAAAACTGAAAAACCAATAAATAATAATCTTAAAACAGAGGAAAATATTGAAAGATAATGGCTCCATTAGATGATGTTATTCAACTGCAAGCTCAGGGAATATCAGATACAGATATAAATAAACAATTAAGGGACAAAGGAATTTCTCCAAAAGATATTAATGATGCTTTAAACCAAGCAAAAATAAAAATGGCAGTAACTCAATCTCATGAAGAACAATTTACAGATTATTCTCAAGCACAAGGAATGCAACAATCAATATCTGATAGTGAACAGCCGCAATTAGCTGCCCCTGTTTATCAAGAAGAACCAAGCACACAAAATTCAGAACAGCAATACTATCCAAATCAACAAGCTCCTCAACAGCAATATCAATATCCTACTCAATCAGAACAAGCAAATCCCGAACAACAATACTACTCCCAAACATATGCAGAACAGCCTGCTCAAGAATATCAATATCCTGATTCAAATCAATACTATCAAACAGATACAGGAACAATCACAGAAATAGCAGAACAAGTAGTTGCTGAAAAATTTGAAGAATTTAATAAAAAAACAGGAGATTTAGCTTCTTTTAAAAATCAAATACAAGATAAAGTTGAAGAACTAGATGAAAGACTAAAAAGAATTGAAAATAATATTGATAAATTACAACAGGCAATAATAAGAAAAATAGGAGAGTTTGGAGATACTAGTTCATATATACACAAAGATTTAGAAAACTTACATAATACTGTTTCTAAACTAATGAATCCATTAGTAGATAATTATAACGAACTAAGAAAAATTACAGGTTCTAAAAAATGAATAAAAAAAATTTAAAAAAATTGCAAATAATTGTCTGGATTTTAGGATTTATAGCATTAGGATTATTAATATATGGTATAATTAAAACAATACTCTATTAAATGAAAACAGGTAATTCATTAACTCTGTTCTCCCAAATAATTAATTTTGTAATATTTATCTATTTTACCATATCATTACTTAAAATTAATGCTTTAGATATTTTTGGATTATCAGAAAAATCTTCTTGTTTAATTGTGGGATTTTTGGGATGTTCAGGAAAATCTAATATTAAAAAAACATTTGCTAACTAGATTTAGTAGTTTATTTTCCCGACATTATCTAGTGCTTTTGGATTATTAATATCATTAATAGCTAATATAGTTTCAGTTTTAGAAAATAATAATTCTCAATAATCCTACTTCTTTGTTAATACAAAAGAAACAACTAATGCTATTCCGACTAATAATAGCATTCCAAACCAATCTGTCTGAGCCCATTCTGTTAAATTAGCCCAGTTTAATGCTAAATTAAAAGTATATGATGCTGAAACTATAAAAAATACAATTAATCCAATTAATAAAAACCAAGCAACACCTGGCTTCATTATAACATCAACTTTACCATGAGTAAATGCAATTAAAAGCATAATCATAAAAATACAGATAATAAAAACAACAAACCATGCAGAACTAAAATTAACAAATTTAACTAAAGAAGCATTTACAATAAAAAAAGAAGCTAAAAGAAATGAAATTAAAAGATGAACAAAATTATTCTCCCCTAAAATTTTTGTCTTTGCAAGCAATGCATAAACTAAAACAAATACAAATAAAAAAGAAAATACAGGCATAAAATAATTCAATAAAGAGATTGTTGCTGCTTCTACCATTTTATCTATAGGCGCCCAGCAGGTGTAAATTTAACTGCAGCTGCAATTCCTCCAACAACAATTATTCCAATTATAACTGTCCAAAAATTTTCATATACCCAGCTCCCAATCATATAATTTCCAGTATATGTATCCCAATTTGCTAAAGACCAAAGAATAACTGCAATTGCAATAATTATTCCAATAGCAAAAAAAGCTCCTTTTTGTTTTCCCTCGCCTGAATAAAATAATCCTGCTAATAAAATTAAAACTAAAAATATAGATAATCCAACTGCAAATCTAGGAAATATTGTTCCAAAAAATGTTGAAACCAAATCAAACTGTAAAGCCAATAAACCAATAGATAAAGCAATAATTGCATTTACAGATTTATTCTCGCCCATTATATTTGATTTTGTTAAAATACCAAATACTAATGCAAATATCAATAAAAAAGGAATTACATAACTAAAAACACCCATCTGCTCCCAAGCATTAAGAACACCAGTAATATCACCATAACCACCTATTGCCATATTCAATTGAAATATATATTGTTTAAATATCTTTTGTTATATAATTTTCATCAAGACCTTTTCCCACCAGAAGAACTAGAACCACCACCGCCAGTTGTAATAGCAACGACAAAAGCAGCAATAATTACTGCAATAAATAAAACATTTGCCCAGCTTTCTCCTCCTGAAAAAAAGCCACTAACTTTTTCATTAAATCCAGTTACATAAATAACAAGAGCAATAACAAAAATTCCAGATAAAACTCCAAATATTACTTTCATCCAAGTTGGAGTTGAACTTAAATCTCCTGCTACAAATCCATATAATAATAAGAAAACTAAAATTACAACAAGTGCAACAGCAAGCCAAGGCATTAAATTAACAATTATGTCTCTTGCAGGAGCAACCCCTATTAAAATTAAAGCAATAGCCAAAGAAATTAATGCATCTATCTGTGCTTTTCCATCACCCAGTATTTTTGATTTTTGCAAAATAGCAAAAATTAATACAAAAACAAGTAAGAATGGTAAAACTCCTTCTACAAAAAACGGTGAACTAAATAGTGCCATTATTATAAGTCTCTTTTTTTTATGTCAGAAATGTGGTTAAAACCACACCATTTAAGGTGCTGTATTTCTGAACATCCTAAAAACAAGTGCCAATCAAACCCACACTTTTAAATGTGGGGCACATTGTTTTTCTGATACAGTCTTTAAACTAAATCTTCCTGTTCTACCATTGGGAGATCATCTTCCCCTCTAGCTGGAACAGCATTTTTACTGATTACAATAACATCCCCTATTGCTTTCACAAATTGGTGCGGTACAATTATTCCTCTTGCTCCACCCAACATAGAATTCATTCCAGATTGTCTAGAAACTACAATTCTCCAACCATCTATTTTGTTGTCAAATAGATTAAGTTCTTCAACATATCCGAATAAATCACCACTATCAGTAAAAACTTTTTTTCCGACAACGTCACTTATTCTTTTTACTTTAATCATAATAAAATAAATAAAATTGTGCTTTAAATACATTTCTATTCTAGGGAGTATAATCCATTTTCTAGAAATTATCAACATTCGTCGACAATTTTCTATGGGCTAAATTAGTATCTATTAAGTAAACTATCAAACTTAACATGCAACTGCGTTGAAATAGTTGCTTTAACAAACAAGAATAAATGGAATTTTCTAGCGAAAATTAACGAGTAATTAATAAATCGTCAGGAGCTGCAAAAAGTTTTACTCTTCTATCATAAGTTACTTATTGAAAGAGCAAAACTTTTTCTAAGCGACTTCTTATAAAAACGAAGTGCAATAATTAGTAAATATAAAGTTTACCAGTTTACTTAACCGTATCGAATGCTTTAAAAAGTTAGATTTTCTAAAATTATTAGATAAATCTTAATAAAAGAGCAAATGGAAACAAAAGAAAACATTATTGAAATTCTCATTATTATATTTGCTTCAATAATATTAGGATTAGCAGTATCATTTTTTGAAAAATCATTTTCAACAATTCTCCTTACAATAATCTGCTTTTTAATTATAATTTCATTAAATGTTCTAGCAAAAAAATCAATGGCCTATTATTTTGAAACAGATGTTACAACAAGATTATGGTCTTTGTATCAATTTGGATTTACAAAATCAGGTCATTTCAAAAAAGCCTTACCAATGTTCTGGCTTCCTTTATTTATTTCATTCTTGTCAAAAGGTTTATTTTTCTGGCTTGCAATTTTAGAATTTGATTTTAAGCCAAGAACAGAAAGAGTTTCAAGAAGGCATGGATTATATAGATTTACAGAAGTAAGTGAATGGCACATGGCAGTAATTGCATCAGCAGGAATTATAATTAATTTATTTTTCGCAATTATAGGATATTTAGCTTCAGGATATATCCAAGGTGCAGAAATATTTGCTCAATTAAGTATTTACTATGCATTCTGGTCAATAATTCCAATAAGCAGTTTAGATGGTTCAAGAATCTTATTTGGCAGCAGAATACTCTGGATTGCAATGATTGCAATAACAACAATTTTCTTAGGATATAGTATGGTTATAATTTAATTCTAGAATAAAATTTTTAAAAGTTATTAAGATTATCTAAAAAGAATTAAATATTAATAAAAATTGGGAGCCACAAAAAGTTTTGCTCTTGCAATAGGTAACACAAGATAAAAGAGTAAAACTTTTTCTAGGCGACTTAGTATAATAACGAAGTGCTAAATTTGTACAAAGATAAAGATAATATTACTCAGAACAAAAATTGTTTTGTTTTAATTTTTAATAGAAATTATTCCTATCTTCTTTTTCTTTTAACCTTAGCAGTTTTAATTGCTTTTTTCTTATTAAAAAATAATAAATAAACTATTGGCAAAATTCCAACAGTGTTTATAACTCCTATAGCAATAAACCATCCTAAATGATTATTTTTACCGCAATTCCATAAAGCAATTAATTTCCATATTAATTCCCAAAAAGTTAATATTAAAAGTATTGTAAAAGCAGTTGTAGAAACTTCAAGACCAGGAATTATCACCATAATGTTTATATTATTTTCTAATTTATAAACTTAACTAAATTAAGTAAATTAAACTTAACATTACACAATATTATGCTTCGCAGAAATATTAAGTCGACTGAAAAAGTTTTACTCTTACAATAGGAACGAAAAAAGATAAGAGCAAAACTTTTTGGCGTCTCCTACTATCAATTACTTAATAGTTGATTGAAAAAGTTTTACTCTTACTCCAGATAATACAAGGATATAAGAGCGAAACTTTTTCACTAGACAATCTTAGTATGATTGCTTTGTTAAAGCAAACTATTTCAACGAAGTTGTATGTTAAGTTTACAAGTTTACATTACATAAATCAATTTTAAAAGAGAACAAAATGAAAGAAATTAAAATAAATCCAAGAGATTATCAGCAAAAGATTTTTGAAAAATGCATTAAAGATAATTGTTTAGTAGTTCTTCCAACAGGAACAGGCAAAACCCTTATTGCAATAATGCTTGCTGTTGAAAGATTTAAGCAATTTCCTTTAGAAAAAGTCTTGATTTTAGCTCCAACAAGACCTTTAGTTGAACAGCATTTTAATTCATTTAAAAAAATTCTCCCAGAAGACTGGGCAGATATGCAAATTTTTACAGGAAAAACTCCTGCAGAACAAAGAAAAAAAATATGGCAAACAGCAGAATTTATTTTTTCAACACCACAATGCATTGGAGGGGATACCTTAATTTTCACAAAAGAAGGCCCTATAAAAATTTCTAATTTCTTTAAAAAATTCAACTTTAAAAAAAGAGATTATGAAAACAATCAATGGGAAATCGCAGAGATTAATGAAAAAGTTCTAGGATATGATGGAGAAAAAACAAAATTTCTAAAAGCAACAAAAGCACTTAAATCAATAGCCAAAAATTTAATAAAAATAAAGACAGATATTGGAAATACAATATTATGCACAGAAGACCACCCCCTTCTTACCATAGATTTGGAAGGAAATATTTTCTGGAAACAAGCTTCGCAACTGAATAAAGAAGATTATATCGCTTCAGTAAAAAAAATAAATCAGGACATAGAACCGATTGAGATTATTTCTCTTCTAGCAAATAATAAATGTTTAAAAATAGCAGAGAAATCACTTACCGCAAATTTGATAAAAAAATTAAAAGAGAATAAAATAAAATGTTCAGAATATTCGAAATATTTTTATAATTTTATGCCAATTAAACTCTTTTTAGAATTATCAGAAAAAATAAATTTAAATTATAGCTCACTTACCCTAACAGACAAATGTGGAAAAAGTAGTCCTGTTAAAGTACCAAGAAAACTAGATAATAAATTAGCATATATTCTCGGAGCAATGTTAGGAGATGGACATTTAGGAAATAGGAAGAATCATGGGGGAGAAGTTGTTTTTTCAGATTTAGATAGAGAATCTGTTTCAAATGAGTTTAAAGAAGTAATAAAAGAAATCTTTGGAATTGAAATGAAAAAAGAAAACAAAAAAGGACTTATTGCATATAATTCTGCATTAAGTACTATACTAACAGACTTAGGAATTCCAAAAGGAAACAAAGCTAAAATTATTAAAATTCCTAGATTTTTATTTTTTGCAGAACAGGAATCAGTAAAGGGGTTTATTAAAGGAATTTTTGATACAGATGGAAATGCTTCAAAATATCATGTTTCCATATCTAGTGCAAGTGAAAGTTTTATACAAGAATTAAAATGGTTATTCCTAAAAATAGGGATATTGGGGAGTACTGAAAAAAGAATTAATAAAGGAATTATTAATAATAGAAAAATAAAAGAATCAGAAATTTTTACATTTAGATTTTCTGGTAGAAAAAATTTACAAAAATTTTTAGAAGTATCGCCTAACAAAGAAAAATGTGAAAAATTAATAAAAACGTTAAATAATACTAAAAAACCAGAAACTCGCTCAAAAGAAATCTTACCAATATCAAAATTAATGAAAAAAATATATAAAGAGAATACAAATAAAGCAGAACGCTATAAATTCTCCTGCCTTTCTACAGATAATTTAAGAAAATTATCAGAAAATTTAGATGGAGAAAATGCACTAAAATTAAAAGAACTCTTGAAACTGCCGATAAGATGGGTAAAAATAAAAGAAAAAGAAAAAATTTATGAAGAACAAGAAGTATATGATTTAACTATAGAAAAGGAACATAACTTTATTACAAATTGTCTAATAAGTCATAACTGTATTTCAAATGATTTAAATAATAATCTCTATAATTTATCAGATACTTGCCTGCTGATTCAAGATGAATGCCATAGATGCCTAAAAAATTATTCTTATACCTTAATCGCACAAAAATACAAAGAGCATGCAAAAAATCAAAAAATTTTAGGATTAACAGCAAGCCCTGGCTCAGACAAACAAACAATTTCAAAAGTTTGTGAAAATTTAGGAATAGATTCTGTTGAAATAAGAACTAGAGATAGTGAAGATGTAAAACCCTATTTACAAGAATTAAATTTTGAAAAAATAGAAGTAGAATTTCCATCTGAATTTGAAGAAATAAGGCAGTTATTAAAAGGAATTTATGATGCAAAAATTGAAGAATTAAAAAATAGAAAAGTTTTATTTACATTTGCATCTAAAAAAAATCTTTTAGATTTACAAAGAAAATTAATGGGAAATCTTAATTCAGGAGAAAAAAATCCAAATATTATGATGGCAGTATCTGTTTGTTCTCAAGCAATTAAAATACAGCATGCTCTTGAATTATTAGAAACTCAGACAATTTCAGCATTTATAATATATTTAAAAGATTTATATGAACAAGCAAATCAAAATAAATCCAAAGGTGTGCAAAGATTAGTAAAAGATTCTAGATTTGCAAAAGCTTACTCTTTAACAACTCTTTTAAGTTTTGAGCATCCAAAACTCAAAAAACTTTTTGAATTAGTAAAAGAGCAAATAGAAAAAAATCCCAACTCAAAAATAATAATATTTTCACAATACCGAGAAACAGTGAGAAAGATAACAGAAACTCTAAATAAAATTCCTTTAGTAAAGGCAGAAATATTTGTAGGCCAGACAAAAAAAGGCAAAGGAATAAATGAAACAGGAATAAATCAAAAAGAGCAGAAAAAAATAATAGAGGATTTTTCAGAAGGAAAAATAAATTGCCTTGTTGCAACATCAATAGCAGAAGAAGGTTTAGATATACCTGAAGTAAATGAAGTTATTTTTTATGAACCAATTCCCTCTGCAATAAGAAAAATTCAAAGAGCAGGCAGAACAGCAAGACTAATGCCCGGAGCTTTAAAGATTTTAATTACAAAAAATACAAGAGACGAAGCATATTACTATGCATCAGGAGCAAAAGAGAAAAAAATGTATTCTGCAATTGAAAGTATCAGAAAAACAATGGAACAGAATCAAAAAGAGACCATTGATAAGACTTCTTGTTTTTGTGATGTTCCGAAATTAAAACCAATAGAATCTCAACCCACTACCGAAAAATTAGATTTAATTTCGGACATAAAAAGAGATATGGACAGAAAGATAGAAAACAAGCAAAAAACACTATTTTAAAAACAAATAGCAAAAAGTTAAAAACATCTTAAACTAAAAAATAAGAAGAAACATGACACTAATAAAAGAGATTGAAAAGGATTTAAACAAACTTGAAACAAAGCATGGAATAATTTTCTTTATAATTATAATGATTTTAACAATTCTTATTACTAGGGGGCTAGTTTTAATAAAAGACCCCCATCCAATACTATTGGGATTTGAATTTCATCATTTTGACTATGGCTTGTTCTTGTTAATACTCACAAATCTTTCATTATTATTTGGGAAAATAAAATACAAACCTGCAATTTTTCTATCTGCAGTTGCAACTGCTTTAATTATTGATGACTTATTTTTTATCAGAAGAAATCTCAATGAAACAAATATTTACAATTCAACATTTTCATTAGCAATAGCCTTTTCTCTTTTTATTATAATTTTGATTTTTTTAGTTGAAAGATATGGCAACTATAAAGTCAAAAAGGCCAAACGAAAGCAATCAAATGAAACAAATTGAAGATATATTTGAAACAAAAGCTGAAAAACCTAAAAAAAATAATATTCAAAATCCTAAAGTCCCAATAATTATAGATACAAGAGAGAAAAATTCTCTGATTGCTTCAAACCTTATTGAAAAAAATGCAAATATAAAATTCGAATTTCTTGAAATTGCAGATTATTTGATTGGAGAAACAGCAATAGAAAGAAAAACATTTTCAGATTTTATCTCAAGCATGATAAACAAAAGATTAATGGAACAATTAACAGAAATAAAAAAATATTCTTCCTATTTTTTAATAATTGAAGGATTTAATTATAATTACCCAGAAAATATGGAAAATGCAATAAAGGGAATGATTCTTTCAGTTATTGTAAATTACAAAATTCCAATAATATTCACAAAAAATGAAGAAGACACTGCAAATTTTTTAATACTTCTGGCAAAAAAACAAGAAAAACCAAAATCAGAATTTTCGCTAAGACCTTCCAAATCTTTTAAAACACTAGAAGAACAAAAGCAGTTTATTTTAGAAGGTTTTCCAGGAATAGGCCCTTCAAATGCAAAAAAACTGCTAAAAGAATTTCATTCAATAAAAAATATAATAAATATGGATAAGGAAAAACTAAAATTAATCTTAGGCAAAAAATCAGAAGATTTTATTAGGCTGATTGAGGATTAAAAAATATTTTATAAAAAAATATTCCAATAACTATCAATCATTTCTTGGGCATTAAATTGAACAATTGGCAGATAATCTTCTTTTGTTGCATCATTCAAACCACTTTTATCTGCTTTTCTTAATGCATCCAAATAATTTAATCTTATTTTCTTATGAATTATTAAAGGGGGATAATCATTTTTAATTAATATATAACTTAATAACATTCTTCCGGTTCTACCATTTCCATCCATAAATGGGTGAATTTTTTCAAATTTATGATGAAAAATTGTAGCCAAAACTAATGGGTGTAATTTATTTTTATTTTTTTCATACCATTTTAATAATAAATCCATATCAGTTTTAACATAAGGTGAAGGAGTAGCATCAAAATTACTTCTTATTACCCTAATGTCTGTTTTCCTATAGCCTTTTCTTACATCAATGTTTTCTATAAGATTATCATGAAGCATCATAATTAATTCATGACTCAAATCTTCTTCAAAATTAGAGTTATATAATCTAAAGAAAACTTTTTCAGTATTTTGCAAATCATAGATTTCTCTTAATGTTTTATTTTCAGGAGTTAATCCATCTTCTAAAAGATTTCGTGCTTGTTCCAAATTTATAGTATTTCCTTCAATTGAAGTTGTATTAAACGCAAATTCTATTACAAAATTCTTTAATATCTCTTTTTTTGTTGTTTCATCCATCTTTTTAAATATATTATTATAATGCAACTTACAAGCTTCAATTTCTTCTAATTTTTCTAATAAAAATTCATCTTTCTTTAATTTTAATTCATATGCTTTTTCAAGCCAATGGTTTGATTCTATAAAATTATGGATTGTTTTGTAAGTCTTTCTTATTTTTTCAGTATATTTCTTATTTTCTAACTCTTTTCTAACTTCTTCTAAGGAGTTTCCTAAATAAGCAATATCTTTTATTATAATCTTCTTGCCCTTTCTTTCTGACGCCCTCAAGTAATAATAAGGCTTTCCTGCAATTATTTTTTTGTAAATATATACCATAACTATTATAGAAACAAAGAGTTTATAAATCTTACCCTTTACATATCATTATTTAAAATGTAAAGGGTAAGTAGAAATTCTCAATTTTCACTTCATCTTTTTCTTAATTTTTTTATTATGCCTTGTCCTAAAATCAAACTTTAATTTTGATTGTTTTCTTATTTTAACAATACGCAACTCCCTTAGATAATAAAATATTCTAATTAATAATACTATTACAGACCCTCCAATAATTATTACAGAAGCAATAATAATATTAGTTACATTGAAAAATTTAAATGCACCTTCATATTTAACTTCACCTTCAGGAGTAACTTCAAAAATAGATTCACTATATGCTTCTTGATTTGTGCCATAAAATATCTTTACAGCAATCTTATACTGCCCAGGTTCTAATAAAATTTCATCAATTGTTTTTTTAAATGATAAATACTGGTCAATTGCCCTTGTTTCTTTTTCAGAATAAATCAAAGTATTATTTAAGTAATAAATATCATAATTCATCTGAACATCAATCTGACCTGTACTTTTTACATTAATTAAATCAATAAATAATACTAATGCTTCTTTTTTTACCATTTGTATATTTTTCAAATCAATTTTTATATCAAATAATGCAAATACCTTTCCAACAGCAATACAGTTTTGCATTTCAGCAGGCTTTCCTTTAACACCAGTGCATGTTCCTAAATTAGTGCATGTTCTTGTTTGCACATCATTAATGCAATCACTCCATTCACCACATTTCCAATTATAACAAGATTCAGCGGTTCCTCCTCCACCCCCACCACCTCCACCTGTTGAAGAAACAGCAGGAGCAGATGTAACTGTTAAAGCTCTTGAAGAAGAATTTGCACTATTATTATATTCATCAGTGCAACTTATACTCCAATTATAACTCCCAGCAGAAGTTGAATAACTAATTGTTTGAGCAGTATTTTTTGTAATAGAACTATCTGTTGAAACAGAAACCTGATTTAAAATTAAAGAGCAACTTGAAACATTGCTTAAATCACTTACATTAAACTGATAATTTATTGAACCAGCAGATACTGAAGAGCCATTTTCAGGGCTAATTAAAGTTATATTTGGTGCAACAATATCTTGAGTTACATTTACAAAAATTATTCCAGATTTATAATTATTTGAACTATCATTTACACTTACATTAATATAATACATTCCTAAACTTAAAGTAGTTGCATTCTTTAAATAACCAGAGCAATTAATTGTAAAACTGCTTCCATTTACTTCAAAGCAAGAAATATTAATATTATCTGTTGCATCAAAATCATGTTCAAAGCTAACATTTACAATTGCTGTTAAATTTTCTAAATTTGTAAAATTAGGAGCAATTACATCTGCTTCTAAAACATTTAACCACCAAGTTTCAGAACTTGCAGTATAATTTTCATTTCCAGCATAAACAGCACTTAAATTATAAAATCCTGCTGTTAAATTTGTTAAATTTGAAACAGGAGCTTCTAAATTATTTATCAAATTTCCATTTAATTTTAATTCAATGCTTCCAGAGCCAGGATTTAAACTTGCATTTAACCAAGTATTAGTTCTATTTTCACCACTAAAATTCCCACGAGTATTATTTATATAAGTATAAACAGCTCCTGTTAATTTATTAATTATATAAGTAGTCTGACTTGAACTAATAGTATAATTTTGATTTGCCTCTCCTGTGCAATTAATAATATAAATTCCCGCAGCTCTAACAATATTTAATCCAATTTCATTTGATTTATTAATTCCATTTAAATACAATGTTTTAACAGCCACATTTGCGTTTACACATGAAAAATTACTTGCTGTTGAATAATTAATTAATGAGCCAGGATTTACAGAAATAGTTGTACTAGCTGTTGATTTATTAATTGTAAATGACCTTGTTTCAGAATTATTATAATTATTAAAGCTTCCATTTCCAAATCCAATCCAGAAATAATTATATGTTCCTGCTGCTAAATCTCTTAAACTGATATTAAATATATTTACACTTAAATTTGAAGCACTATAATTAACTCCATTAAAATTAAGCAATGCACTTCCATTTGTTCCAATTATTGTAGCATTAAATTGATAATAAGCATTAGGAGAGTATATTGTTCCATTTGAAGGATTTTCTACAAAATTAGAAAATAATGGATAATCATTATCAATTTCACTTACATTTAACAACCAAGTTTCAGATGCAAAACTATAATTTGCATTTCCTAAATAAATAGAAGTAATATTATATTGAGCAGGAATTGGGAAAGTTGTTAAATTATATACTGGCGAAGTTCCGTTATTGATTAGAGTTCCATTATTATATAACAATATCCTTTCAGCAAAATTTCCAATTATTAAACTTGCATTTAAATAAATTAAAGAAGAATTTGAAATAATTTTATCAGCTCTTAAATGATTTAAATAAGTATAAATAACTCCTGTTGTTGGAGTAATATTTAACATCCATAAACTAGAATTAATATTATTCAAACTATCATTTATTGTTATATTAATAATATAAATTCCTCCACCCAAAGTTGTTGCATTTTTCAAATAACCACTTCTATTAATAATAAATCTAGAATCATTTACAGAAAAGCTATCAAATATTTGAGCATCTGATGCATTAAAATATTCATTTATACTATCATTTAAATAAATTGCAGTTCTATTTGCAGACATTCCTGTAAAATAAGGAGGTATTGTATCTTTCATAAATGAAACATTTGCTTGATTTTGATTATTGGAGGTATCATTACAATATACAAACCATTTATTTGCTCCTTGTGTTGAAGTTATTAATGTAAAATTAATACCCATAACAACTGCTGTTGAATTTGAAACCCCATTATTAGTTGAATACCAACATCTATCTGGATTTAATTCAATAAAAGTATAATCTAAAGTTGAAATATCTGTATTATAACTTGTATTTAATGGATAACTAATACTAAGTAAAGAAGCTGTCTGGTCTGTTGTTATGGAAAAATTAGCAGTCCTATTCATATTTCCAGCTACATCAAAAATTTCATAATACCAATCAAAAACAAAATCAGGAAGTAAATTTCTAACTATTCCTAATACAAAATTTGTTGGAGCTCCAATAAATATATATTCTATTTTTTCAAACAAGCTTCCATTTCTATAGTAAATATACAATGTTGCATTTTTCAAGCCAGATAAACTATCTGTTAAATTAATTGTAAAGTTTTGAGTTAAACTTGAAGTATTTGTATTGTTTATTGGAGTATTTAATAGGGCGCTTGGAGCAGTACTATCAAATAAAAATTGCTTGCATTCCTGAATATTATTTAATCCACCAACAACTGGATCTATAACTACAAACTCATTTCCTAACCATCCTGTACTTCCTTCAATTCTTATTACATAATTATAATCAGATTCTTTAACAAGAGAAAAATTCATTGTTAAAGGTATATCTGCAAAATCAATATAATATTTATTATCAAAAATAAAGTGTCCTCTAATTCCAGAGTAAGGAGTCATATAAACTAATCTATTTTGAGAAGAAATATTTAAAACTAAAACAGATTCTGGCTTTATTACAGTAAAATTATATCCAAATTTATAATAAGAATTATTAATTAAAATAATATCGCTCTTAAAAGTTCCAGGAGTATCTGTTAGTTTTCCACCTTTTTCTGTAAAATGAGCAGAAATATTTACTCCAGGAGATTGAGAAGTATTAAAAATTAAAACTGTCTCTCCTTTTTTACCCTTGGATAAATCCCCTATATCTCCAAATGTATGTGAGTCTGTTGCATTAATACATATAGTATAATTTCCATTTGGAGTTGTTGAATTAAAAGTTAATAAATCTCTTAAATTCAAAGTAGTAATTGCCGAAGCATTTAGGTCTTCTGAAAAATTATTATAAAATACAGAATTATTTGGATAAAATGCTGTTAAATTAATCTGATATAAATTTGTATCAGTAGCACTTGCATTTATATTCCAGGTTCTATTTACAATAGAAGAATTATCATATGCAGGAAATGTCCAAGTTATTGTTGGATTTATTGTATCTATTTGTATTGTTCTATTTCCAGATGTAACATTGCTCAAGCTGTCTGAACAATAAAATGCCCATTTATAATTATAGCCTTCTGTTAATGTTACATTAGAAGTTATATTAATAACTGTTCCAGAACTTAGAGTTTGTCTTCCAGACCTTGACATTATTTCAGAAGTTGAATTTAATAATAAATCACAAGTTCCTGTTCCTGTTCCAATATAAGTTCCATTAAATTCAGGTGTTAAATTTCTTATGTGTTGATTATTATAAGGTGTTGTCTGAATTGCAGATAATTCTGTTACATTTAACCAGTAAGTTTCAGATGCAAATGTATAATTTGTATTTCCTAAATAAATAGATGTAATATTATATAACCCCGGAATCAAAAATGTTGTTAAATTATTTACTGGAGAGCTTCCATTATTAATCAGTGTTCCATTTTTATACAGCAAAATATTTTCAGCAGCATTTCCATTAATAAGTGTTGCATTTAAATAAATAGAACTTGCATTGGATAGTGTTTTATTTGCCCTTAAATTATTTAGATAGGTATAAATTATCCCAGAAGATTGGTTTAAAATTATTTGTTTATACACATAAGTAACATCTGAATAATTTGCATTTCCAGTTACATTTGCCCTATAAGTATAATTTCCTGCAGACAAAGAAACATTTAAACCATTTTCAGATAAAACACTTATATTATTTCTATCCAAGCCAACTGTTCCAAAATCAGATATTGCAGAAACATTAATCTGTTGAGGATATGTTATTGATAAATTTGCTATTCCCCCATTTAATAAAAATGTTAATGTTGGTGTAAATTTATTAATACCATAATACTGCAAGGAGCTTGTTGCATAATTTCTAAATGTTCCATTTCCATATGCCCACCAGTAATACTGATATGTCCCAGCAGCCAAGTTAGAAATCGCAGAAGAATTAAATATACTTGCACTTAAATTTGAAACAGAATAATTAGTGCAAGATGCAGTGCAATCTCCAAAAGTCAGGCCAACACTACCATTTGTAGAAGTAACACTTGCATTTAAATAATAACTCCTGCCAGAAACATAAGCAGAGCCATTTGCAGGCGTAGAATTAAAACCAGAAAATACAGGCACTTCATTATCCACATCATAATCTACTCTAACACTATTTAGCGTTGGTGTCAGGGAAGTATTCCCTGTCAAAAAGAACGCCTTATACTGAAACCATCTATTATTAGGGGTTAGAGTTGTGTTTAGTGCAAAAGGCGATGATGTAAAATAAGATGTTGATGTGTTTGAAGGTCCAACCAAAGTTTCTCCTGAACATAAGGCGTCGTCGCAAGAACGCGCTTGGAGTTTTAAAGAAGATGCTATTAAATGATAAACAAAGGTATCAGTAATATCTACAACCCATAAACTATTATCGGTTGTGTCAAATGTTATACCATAACCATCAGCAATTCCTAAACTAGCTATACTTGAAGATGATAAAAACCCCCCACTAGAATTAACATGGTAAATTGTATTTGGATAATTCAAAATCCAAAAACTGTTATCAGAATTATCAACAGCAATACCTACTGGCACACTTGAACCTACAGCAGAAGAACTAAAACCATCAGATAAATTACTCCCAGAAATATTAAAATGAAATGCAAAATCAATATCAAAATCTACCATCCAGAGAGTATTATCTCGATTATCAAAAGTAATACCATAAGGATTTGTTGCACCCACAGTAGAAACACTAAAACCTCCAGTTGTATTTGAACCTGTTGAATTAAAATGATAAACAAATCTATCTGTATTATCCACTATCCAGAAACTATTATCTGTAGCATCCAAAGCTACAGATGTTGGAGAACCAGCACCAGCGCTCCCAGTTCCAAATCCTCCAGTTGTATTTGAACCTGTTGAATTAAAATGAGCTATAATGTCTCCAGTTCCTTGTCCTGCAATCCAAAAACTATTATCTCTTAAATCAAAAGCTATCCCACGTGGGACATCTATTATTGCAATACTAAAACCATCAGTATCATTTCTAAAATTTAATGGAACATCCGCACTCCAACTCAAATTTCTAAATAAAACATTATTTCCAGCATCGAAGATTTGTGATGTGAATGTGCCAGAAGTTTGATAATTATTTGCAAAATGATAAACAGCATCATCCGTATTATCAACAATCCAAAAAGAATTATCTCGAGAGTCAAATATTAATCCAATAGGAGCTCCTGCTCCTGCAGCAGATGTTGAAAAACCATCTGATTGATTTACCCCATTTGAATTAAAATGATAAACAGCATCATCTGTCCCATCTGTAACCCAAAATGAATTGTCTCGAGAGTCAAAAGCAATTCCATAAGGGTCTGCTGATCCTGCAGCAGATAATGAAAAGCTTCCAGTTGTATTTCCGCCTGTTGAGTTGAAGTGATAAACTGCCATATCTGTCCCATCTGTAACCCAAAATGAATTGTCTCGAGAGTCAAAAGTGATACCTATTGGAAAACCCGCTCCTGTAGCAGTTGTTAAAAAACTTCCAGTAGTATTTGAACCTGTTGAATTAAGGTGATAAATAGCATTATCGGTTGTATCGATAATCCAAAAAGAATTATCTCGGAGATCAAAAGTGATACTTATTGGAGAATCCGCTCCTGTAGCAGTTGTTAAAAAACTTCCAGTAGTATTTGAACCTGTTGAATTAAGGTGATAAATAGCATCATCTGGATTATCTACTAACCAAAAAGAATTATCCCGTGGGTCTAATATAATTTGATAGGGAGTTCCTGCGCCTACCGCAGAGGTTGAAAAGCTTCCACTACCATTCTGATAATTCCCTCTCGCCAAAGTCAAATTTCCACTAACAGAAGAATTAGTTAAATTCATCGTCCCCAAATAATCCCACGACGAGAAAGTCTTATTCGCAGAAGCCCAAGCAGAACTGCCCCCAGAATCATAAACTAGGCAATTCCATTTTAATCCTGCATCTAATAAACTATTATTTCCGATAAAATTATAAAGATTATAATTCCATGTTGCTTCTGCAGAAGTTCCTGAAACAGATTTTGTATTAACTAAATTCCAATTTCCATTTGCATTAAAATATAAAGAAACATTTGTAAGATTTCTTGTCCCATAATTTGCAGTGCAATTAAATGTTGCATTCTTGAAATTAATTGAAGAATTCGCAGGTGCATTTAATATAACCGACGGTGCAACATCCCCATAACCAATTGTAACATTATTTAGCGTTGGAGTCAAACTTGTATTTCCTGTCAAAAAGAACGCTTTATACTGAAACCATCTATTATTCGACGTCAAGGTTGTGTTTAATGTGGTATTAGTTGATAAAGTAAAATATGAAGTTGAATTATTTCCTCCCCCAACAAAAGTTTCTCCAGAACAAGATGCGTCGTCACATGAACGCGCTTGAAATTTAAAGTTAAAATCATATTTATAAACAGCTTTATAAGTATAACCAACCATATACCAATTATTTGCAACAAAAGCAATTCCAGAGGGATTTACATCTTGAGAAGCAACAGAATAATTAGTTCCAGTATAAGTCCAATTAGAATAATATTTGAAAACACTATCTTGATTTGTTCCAGTAAGCCACCAATATGTTCCATCCCAAAAAATCTCGGTTGCAGTAATTTCTTGGCTACTAATACTCCAATTTGTTCCAGTATAAGTCAAATTTGGATAATATTTATAAACTGCATCATTTGCATTCCCAACTAAATACCAAAATCCATTAACATATTGCATACCAGTCATAGTTGTATCTTGAGAAGCAATTGAATAATTTCTTTGATTAATTGAAAAATCAGAATTAAATTGATAAACAATATCAGATTCACTTCCAAGAACAAACCAATTAGAACCATTCCATTCTAAATCTCTTAGCTCTTGGTCATTAGTAACACTCCAATTTTGACCTGCATAAGTCCAATTTGGATAATACATATAAATCTTTTTTATTGTTTCTATTATAAACCAATTACTTCCATTCCAATAAAATCCATATGGATTTAAACTTTGAACACTAGTACTATAATTTATTCCACTATAATCCCACCCTTCTTTATCTCCAGAAGAAGCCCAACTCAAATTCCCCCAACTCACATTCAACCCTGCATCAAATACTTGAGAAGTGTAAGTTCCAGTTGTATTTGGATACTGCCCACTTGAATTCTGCCATAAAGTTAAATTAACATTATTTGTCGTCGTATTTACATAACTTCCTAAATTCCACGACGCAATTGTCCCATTTGCAACAGCCCAAACACTTGCACTATTTGCATCATAAGCAATACAATTCCATTTATAAGAATTATCAATAAAACTATTATTTTTTATTGAATTAAATAAATTATAATTCCAAGTGGTTATATTAGATGCTCCAGAAATAGATTGATTTGCAACTAAACCCCAAACCCCATTTATATTATGATACAAAGAAACATTTGTTAGATTATATTGTAATTCTAAAGTTCCTGCATTTATTGAACAATTAAAAGTTGCATTTGCAAAATTAACAGAATTATTTGTTACAGGATTTAATGCAACAGTCATTGGTGCTCCAGCATAATTTATTGTAACATTATTTAGTGTTGGGGTTAGGGAAGTATTACCTGTTGATAAAAATGCTTTATATTGAAACCATCTATTATTCGGCGTCAGCGTCGTATTCAACAATGCAGGAGATGATGTAAAATAAGACGTTGATGTATTTTTAGGTCCAACCAATGTTTCTCCTGAACATGATGCATCATTGCAGGAGGAAAGTTGGAATTTTAAAGAAGGTGAAGCATTT
>JAUSIT010000040.1 GCA_030647965.1 Nanobdellota archaeon
GCCATTTGTAATCGTAACCTTTTTAAATGTTTCGGGGTTTAAAAAGCTTTGGGTGTTAGAGTTCGTCCATTCAGAGGGAGTTTTCTATGAAATCTAAAAAATGTCAAATGTCGGGAGTTATTTTAAATAAAATTTGCAGTCATTAATTTTGATTGAATAAATAGTATATGTTTTTCACTTAATTTATAGGTTAATGTTTTATTTTTGTCATAAACTTCCCCAGTCCAAATATTAACCTTATCTCCTGTTTCTATATTGTGTCCATGTGGTTTGCTTGGAAAGGGGTCTTTATCATTTTTATGAAATCTCCATCTTGCCCCGCTAATTTTAACATCATGAAGTTCAATATGAATTGAGCCATCTTCAAAAATGTCCTCATCTCTTTCTGGCATAAAAAAAGAAATTTCTTCTTCAGAATTTTCCATGATTATTATTAATAGAGTTAATTAATAAAGTATTCCACTTATTACCTTCAACTCCAATACCACATTTCTCTGCTGGTGTTGTTTTATCTTTGATATTCTTTCTAACAAAATTATGAAACACTTTGAAACCATCTTGATAAGTTTGAACTTCTGTAACTCCTTTTCTAACCTTTTGAAATTCTTTTTGCTGTGTATGATGGCTTTCTATTGCGTTATTATTTACTATTCTTCTTTTTCCTAATATGGAAATATGCTTGGGGCTGTTGTGATACTTATATGGCTTGAATACTCTTGAAATCCCATCAGCATAACTTGTATTTCTATCAGTTATAATTTTATTTGGAGTTTTTTTATTCTGTAAAAATGCTTCTCTTATTGCATTTTCAGCGTCAATTTTACTTCTGCTTCTACCAGAATTAACAGAAGCAAGTAAGAATTTAGTTTTATTATCCATAACATTCCAAACATAATCAAAATTAATATTTGACTTTTTCTTATCTTGCCCTCTTTTAGTCAATATTAAAGTTTCATCAGCGTTCCAAATACCAGAAGTTTTAGGAGTTAATGTTTTTGCATATTTTTCCATTATTCTTGAAAATCTTAAAACCCAATTTCTTATAGTTTCGTGAGATAATGATAAGCCATAAAATTGCTTGAATTGGTCTGCGATATCTCTATAACTTAATCCTTTGTAAAAACAATCCATAGCAAGACAAACTAATTTTTCATTTCCTTTTATTTTTGGAATAGGACTTAATACAAATCTCTTTTTACAAGATTTACATTCATATCTTTGTTTATTTCCAAATTGTGTTTTTCTTAATCCACTTTTAATTAAATTTTCAGAAGCACAGAAAGGACATAATTCTTGTTGTGGAGTATTAATAATAAATTTTATTTCTTTTTCTACTTCTGGCTCTACTTCATATCTTGCTTTAATCTTTTCAAATAAAAGAATAGCTTTAATGTGTTTGCAGTATAATCCTTTTCCCTTACATCTTAATTCAAAATCCTTACAATTACAAGAGTAGCTATCAAAATGAGTAACTTGATACTTTTTAGTGCTGTCAAATTGAGAAGGCACATAATAAGTATTATCGTCAAACTTTACAGGGTCGCCATTCTGTAAGATTAGTTTTGCTCGTTCTTCTCTATTGTCTGCGAATTGTTTAATGTTCTGTGTTGTTTCCATAATAGTATATAGGTATAGTGGTATATAAGCTTTATGGTGGTTTAAACATATATACAGGAAAATACAAGTATTTATATACTCTCATAGGTATAGTAGTATATGGCAAAGAAGAAAACGAGTTTAGTAATTGAGGAGAGTTTATGGCAAGATGTTAAAATACACTGCATTAAGCAAAAAAAAGAGATTTCTGAATATTTAGAGGATTTGATTAAAAGAGATTTGCATAAAAAGTAAGAAATTCATTATAAATTCTACCTAATTCTTAAAAAAATAAAATACTAAAGATTTATATATCCCATACATCCTATTAATGGGATGAGTAGGATAAATCCCATAAGTAAGATTTATAAACAAGATTTATGTTTAGTCAATATGAAAAAGAGGGCAGATATTACTTTAGATGTTGATATTTGTGAGGTTCTTGAAAAAATGCGTTCTGAACCTGAATTTAAACCATCTCTTTCTCAAGTTGTTAATTCTTTATTAAAATCTCATCCAAAAATTATAAAGAGGTTAAAGAAAAGATGAAACCTTTAATAAAATGGGCTGGTGGAAAATCAAACGAGATTAAATATGTTAAAAAAAATATCCCTAAATTTAATAGATATATAGAGCCATTTTTTGGTGGTGGGGCTTTATTCTTCGATTTAGAACCAAATAACGCAGTTATTAATGATATTTCAGAAGAATTAATAACCTTTTATGAGCTTCTTAAAAATGGAAAATCTGGGGAGAAATTTAAAAAAGAACTCTATAAATATGTTGAAGCGTGGGAAAGAATAGATGTTTATATGAAAAAATTTGGAGAGGATTTTATAAAGCTTTATAATGAATATAAAAAGAATGAAATTAATGAAAAGGAGTTTAAGAGGAGAATAGAGATAATTTTTAAAAATAAAATTATCCCTTTTAATGGTTTATTTAAAAAGCAATTTTGTATTAGCCAGAAAGGTTTATTGAATGAAATTAAAAGTAATTTAATTTCAAAATTGAAAAGAACAAAAGAAAAGGTAGATACAAAAAATAAGTTTTCTGATTTTGAAATTAAGAAAAATATTGAATCTGCATTTAGGAGTGGATTTTATATGCACTTTAGAAACATTATGAATAAATCCAAAAAGAAGAAAATAAAAATTTCATTAGAAAAAAAAATAGCTAATTGGTATTTTATAAGAGAGTTTTGTTATGGGGGAATGTTTAGATTTAATAGGAATGGTGAATTTAATGTTCCTTATGGGGGAATTGCTTATAATAAAAAAGATTTCAAGGCAAAAGTAGATTATATTTTTTCTGCAAATGTAAGAGCATTATTAACTCATACAAAAACAGAGAAAGAAGATTTTGAGATTTTGCTTAAAAGATTAAATTTAACTGAAAATGATTTTATCTTTTTAGACCCCCCATATGATTCAGAGTTTAGCGAATATGAAGAAAATGCTTTTACGAAATCAGACCAACAAAGATTAGCAGATACTTTAATCCCCATTGAAGCAAAATGGATTTTAATTATAAAAGAAACTCCATATATTAGAGGACTTTATGAAAATAAAAAAGGCATTAAAATTGCTACTTTTAATAAAGAATATATCTTCAATATAAAAGATAGAGTTGCAACAAAAGTTAAGCATTTAGTAATTCATAATTTAGGAATACCATCACATAAACAGATTGAATTATTATGCTTGTAAAATTTTTTTCAAGTCTTCAACTGAAAGCATTTTATCTCTATTCCTATGTATCATTCTATGACAATTAGAACAAAGAGGTGCAACTTTTTTTATTGCGTCTCCTAAACTCTGTTTATTTCCATGTATATCCATTTCACTAACCATTTCTTTGTGATGTATTTCAATATAACCTCTACCTCTTTCCCCATATTTTTTAAGAAAATTAAAAGCACAAACCTCACAAATTAATTCTCCATTATTTTTCTGTATTAAATCTTTAATCGCCATTTCTCTAAGTTTATCAGACCTTTTTCTTTGTTTTACATCTTTTATTATAAGTGTTCCTTCTTCTATTACGATGTCTTTAAAATCCTTTTCTACTTCTTGTGAAATTGCTTTTTCATCAAATCCCTGTTCTCTTAAAGAATCATATAATGGCTCATTTTCCATTAAATATCTTCTACCTGTTGGAGTAATAGACCAATAACCAGAAATATAAATAGCTAAACCTTTTTTTAATAAAAGAGTATTATTATGAGATTTTAAGTTTCTTACTTTTTGGCTAAAATAAGTATCTTTTCTTCCTTTAATTATTTCTATATCATGCCCTTCTGGTTTAAGAAGTTCTATAAGTTGTTTTATTAGTTCAGATGTGCTTAAACCATGTTCTGCTTGATTAAGAAGCTGTAATGCTGGAAATATTAAATCATTTTCACTATAAACCATAAATAAGCCAGATAAACCAAATATAAAAACCTAACTCCCTTCACTTGACAGCGAACTTAACTCCCGATGATTGGACGGACTCCAATACCCAAAGCTTTTTAAACCCCGAAACATTTAAAAAGGTTACGATTACAAATGGCGCATACACAAAAATGTCCTGAGTGCGGGAGTTCTAATTTAGTTTATGATGAATCCAGAGGTGAATTAATGTGTGGGAATTGTGGCCTTCTTATTGAAGAAAAAATGGTTGATACAAGCCATGAATTAAGAAGTTTTGATAAAACAGAGAAAAAAAGCAGAGGCGGTCCACCAATATCTATGCAAAAATTTGACAAAGGCCTTACAACAAATGTAGGTGAAATTTCAGATATTTACAAATTAAATTCAACCCAACAAACAAGAAAATATTTAAGATTAAAAAAATGGCAAGAAAGAGTATCAACTTCTATTGAAAGAAATTTAAGACTAGCAATGGCTGAATTAAGAAGAGTAACTTCATTTTTAGATTTACCAACTGTTGTAAAAGAAGAAACAGCAAGAATATATAATTTTGTATTGCAAAGAGGAATGGTAAGGGGTAGAAGTATGGAATCTGTAATTGCTGCATGTGTTTATGCTGCATGCCGTTCATATAACATACCAAGAACTCTAGATGAAATTTCAGCAGCATCAGATGTAGAAAGAAAAGAAATAGGAAGAACATACAGATTTATTATAAGAAAAATAGGCATAAAAGTAACTCCTTCATCCCCTAAAAATTACATTTCAAGATTTGCATCTGTTTTGCATCTATCTCCAAAAACACAAAATGAAACACTAAGAATTTTGAAAAAAGCAGAAATTTCTGAATTAACTTCAGGAAGAGGCCCTGCAGGAATTGCAGCTGCTGCATTATATGTTGCTGCTTTGCTTAATGATGAAAAAAGAACACAAAGAGAAGTAGCAGATGTTGCAGGAATAACAGAAGTTACAATAAGAAATAGATATAAAGAACTTCTTGAAAAATTAGAGTTAGAAGATAAAGTAAAAATTAAAGAAGCAGAACAAGGAAAAAGAAATAAAGAAAAAAAAGAGAAAAAGTAATTTTCTAATTAGATAAATATCGTCCAATCTAAACAATGTTTAATTTATTAAAACAAAAAGAAGTAAGAAAAATATCTAAAGTTCTAATTGTAAATAAAGATAAAAAATGTTCTATTGAAAAAGAATTAAAACAAAAATTTCCTGATTTAGAAATTAAATCTGCCTGGAAAAATAAGCTAAAAGAAGAACATTTTAAAGATATAGATTTAGTTATTTCAATTGGAGGAGATGGCACTTTTCTTTCTGCATCACATTTTATTGATAATCAGTTAATCCTGGGAGTTAACAATAATGTAGCTCAAAGTGAAGGAGCTTTATGTTCAATTGATTTAATAAAACTTGAAGAAAAAATATCAAAAATAATTCAAGGAAATTATACTGTAAAAGAATAT
>JAUSIT010000006.1 GCA_030647965.1 Nanobdellota archaeon
AAAGGAATATCTACTGCAGGAGAAATTGCAGAAATATCAGGAGTTCCAAGAAGCAGAACCTATGATGTTAGAGAAAGCTTAGAAATAAGAGGATTTGCAATAAAAAAGCTAGGAAAGCCAGTAAAATACATTTCAGTAAAACCTGAAATAGTTATTGAAAAACTTAAAAATAACACATTTACAGATGCAGAAGAAAAAGTAAAAACACTTTCTAATTTAAAAGATACAAAAGAATTTGAAGAATTACAGCAACTCCATAAATCAGGAGTAGAACCAATAAAAAATCATGAACTTTCAACTTCAATAAGGGGAAGATCAAATTTATACTCTCAACTAAGAAATACAATGGAAAGCGCAGAAAAAACAGTTTATATTACTTCTTCAGCAAATGAATTAACTACAAAACAAAAAATGTTTACAGAAGTTTTTGACAAATTAAATAAAAGAGGAATAACAATAAAAGTAATAATTTCTGATTCAGATGAAGATGCAAAAAAATTATCCAAGAAACTTAGAGTACCCATAAAGTTTAAAAACATCAATGCCAGATTTTTAATTGCAGATAAAAAAGAATTAATATTCACAATCAAACCAAATTCAGTTCATGAAGACTATGACTACGGCGTCTGGGTAAACTCAGAATATTTCGCAAGTTCAATGGCTTATATGTTTGAATTAGCTTGGAAAGATTAAAAAAACAAAAGAAAATGGCAGATTACAACAAAGGTTATGAAAATGTATGTAATGAAGACAAAAGAGCATTAAGAGCAGGATGTAGTAATTACAATAATCCAGATTGTTCACATGATTGTGTTTATGCAAAAACAATACTAAGTACTCAAAATTTTATGCAAAAATTAGGTGAACAAATGAGGTCAACCAATGGAATACAAGATAAACTATAATTTATGTTTTCATCCAAAAAAACTTATGATTCTAGAAAGAACTTTAATAGATGAATATGTAAAAAAAGAAAATGGAATTATCAAATTTATTGATTATGCCTTAGAAGAATGTAAAAATGATAAAAATAAAAGCAAACAATTTGATGAACAACTTAGAATAGAAGCTGCAAGAAAACTAAGATTAAAAGTCATAGAAGAACATGGTGATGAAGTAAAAGAACAAATTTGTGGTTCATGCAAAGATAATTACATCTGCAAACCTTATCAAAATTATAAGATTAAAAATTTAGAAACAACAACACCATGATAAATCCTACTTACTACTATAAAACTCTTGAAAGATACAGCAAAGTAGAATCAGAAAAAGGAATATTTTCCAAAATAGCAGACAAAATAAAATATGTTTATGGCGAAGTAAAAAAAGCAGAAGAACTATGTAACAATATGCATATAGATGAAACAGACCTTAATCAAATGATACAAACCGAAAATACTAGAAAAATTCTCGATGAACTTTAATACTTATTTTAGCACTTCGTTTTTATACTAAGTCGCCTAGCGGCTCCAGATTATTTATTAATAAACTATAATTTCACCAGAAAATTCTACAAGTGCAGATTACATAAGAATTATAGTTGCAGGCTTATTCAACTCCCCCATCTAGAAACTAACAGAACTCTTTATAATTAACAAATCGTAATTTCCGCCAGGAAATTCCATTAATTATTGCGAAGCAACAATAATTCAATCAATTAAAATTCTCTAATCTAACGCCCATTTCCTCTTCAAATCTTTTTACAAACAAAATAATATCTTTTACATTAATCTTTTCTTTTGTAAATGCAAAACCATTTTTAAAATAAATTTTCTTTCTCGCCTTCCTAAAACCTGTTAAAGCCTTTTTATTTGCAACAGGCGGACCTTTAATCTCAACTTCTTTTTTTTCATTTATAATTAAGTGGGCTTCAGCAATTTTTTCTCCAGAATAATTAAACTCTTTAAACAAAACTTTTTGCCCCTTTCTTTCAAGCTCACTTATAATAAACTCAAAGAATTTCCTCATTTTTGTTCCTGCAATATCTCCTTCTTGTTTTTCAGTTGAAAAAAACAATTCAAAATATTTTCCTTTTTTCTTTTTAGCAAGAGCTTTTATTGATTCAATGTCAATTTTCTTTTTTTCAAAAAAATTCAAAGAGGGCTTTGCAATAAATTTCTTAGAAAATTCTAAAAATCTTTCAAATGTTTCTTTTGAAAGCCCTGCACAAACATTTCGATATTTATATGTTGGATCAATTAAAATTACCGGGGCTAAAAGCTTGCTTTCATTTAATTCACTTAAAATTTTCTTGTCGTTTTTGAAAAACTTTTCACTATCAATAATTCTTTTTTTCTGAATTCCTTTTAAAAATTTCATAAAACTTCCAAAATAGCAGATTAATAATTCCAAAGAATATCCGGAAAATCCCTGAATATAACTCTCTGCACCATAGCAATTTTGAGCATAACAAAATATTTTAGCAAGTCTTATTTCATCAGCTAATTTTTTATTTTTAGCTATTTTCTTTTTTATATAATTAACATGAATCAAGGAAAAATCAGTAACATTTCCTGCTGTTTCAGGCTTTTCAACTTTTACAACAGGGATAATTTCAAATAAAATCTCTTCGTCTTTAATCTGAAAATAATCTCTTGAGCCATGAACTTTTTTAAAATCTAATTTTAATTTTTTAAGAGAGCTTTCTAATCTTAAAGTATTTTCTTCTTTATCAAATAAAACAAAAATATCAACATCCTGAATATCTTTTTTTACAAGAGTATCTTTTGCAAGACTTCCACCAATAAAAACATTTAATTTTTCTTTTTTCAGCTTGTTAACATAAAAATCAGCTAATTTTTTTATCTTTAAAACTTCTTCATTAGAAGGAACATAATTTTTCAATACCTCTTTCAAAATAACTTCAGCTTTCATCTAAATATAAAAGAACTATTGTTTAATAAGGTTTTTATTGATTATTTTACTTATCCTTATTAAGTTTTTCTCTTGGAATAGAATCCAAATCAATAATATATTTTCCTTCTTCAAGTTTAAATACAATTGGCCTTCTATTCATTAAGCTAACTAAATCTATTTCAAATTTGCCAGGATTAAGCACTCTTATTGATTCTAAATCAAGAATAACAGCTTCTTCTTCATCCTTTACATTAAGCATGCTTCTAACATCTTCTTCAACTTTTTTTCTATCAATATGCTCATCTAATTCAATAGGTGCCTGCCTTAATTTTTCAAGCTGTTCATCCCTTACATAAAAAAAGAACTTTCCCCCGCACTTGCTGCATCCCTCTAAAATTTCTCTGCTTCCAGCTTCAATAATATTTGAACAGTGTATACATTGGTGTGGCATTTTTTGATTTACTCCTTTTAGTTTATTTTGAATTAAAAAATGACATAAGGCATTTTTTGATTTACTCCTTTTAGTTTATTTTGAATTAAAAAATGACATAAGGCATTTTTTGATTTACTCTTTTTAGTTTATTATTTTAATTTATTTTATTTTGAATTAAAAAATGACATTAGGCATTTTTTGATTTACTCTTTTTAGTTTATTATTTTAATTTAGTTTATTTTGAATTAAAAAATGACATAAGGCATTTTTTGATTTACTCCTTTTAGCTTAATTTCTTCATTAATCCCAAATTAAAAAATGACATAAGCATATAATATAAAGAAATAAGGTATTAATAAAATTTTAGGTGTTTATTTTTCTGTTATTTTCGCTTAAGCATAAGCTCTATTTTCTTAGGATTTCTCTTGATTTCCTTTACAAGATTAGCAGGACCAATAACAGTCATAGCATCTCTTTCTCCAACAAGAATTTTAACTATATTATGTTTCATTAAATCAAAAAGTCCACCATTTTCTCCACTAGAAATTTCCGCTATTTCAATACCCCTAAACCCGGGCACATTGCCAATTAAAGCCATTGTATCCTCAATAAGCCTTGTTTCTTCTTCATATCTAAGTCTTCCCTGTAAAACAATAATCTTATTCTGTAGTATAATCCCCAATATCTTTTTAATCCTATTTGAAGAATTTTCTTTTTCAATTTCACTATAAGGCATAAAATGTATGGTTAAATCTTTATTATCACTTTTCTTACTAGACATTTTTTATTTCACCTTTTTTACAAGTTTAAATAGAGCTTCATAAAACTCTTCCATATTATCTCCAGTTCGTGCTGAAATTCCAACAACAGCATATTCTGGAAATGCTTCACTTAATTTCTTAAGATCTGATTTTTTTAAATCTATCTTATTTCCAACAATTAATACAGGAATTTTTCTTGCAACTAAATTTCCTACAATTGTAACATTTACCTGTGAATAAGGATTTAAGCTTGAATCTAAAACAACAACTACTGCATCCATATCATCAAGCCATTTTATAGATTCAATAATACCATGAGTTGCTTCTTTAGCTCTTGCCTGTGCTTCTTTTCTTTTTAATCCAAATTTTAAAAAATCTTCAAAATCAACCTTAGTAGCAATTCCAGGGGTATCAATTAATTTTAATTCTAATTTTTTGCCGTTTTTTTCAATAGTTACTTTTTCCTTAAACTGAATCTCTCTTGTTTCATGAGGTACTTTACTAACACTCCCCAAATCCTCTCCAACCCAATCCTGGCAGATTTTATTTGCCAAGCTAGTCTTTCCAGCATTAGGAGGTCCATAAAATCCTAATTTTATTTGATCTTTTTTGCTGAAAATACTATTAAAAATTCTCTTTGTAAAAGCTCTAATAATTTTTATTACCATCTCATCTCCTATTTAAAGACATAAAATTTTTATGCTTTATTAAGTTTTGTATTCTTTTTTGCTCTGAATAAAGAAGATATAAAACTTATTGGAATAATTTCAATCATACCTGTTCTTTTTCCCCTTGATTTTTTTATAGCATATGTAATCTTTTCAGCAGGCCATTTATTTTTTCTCAATGATTCCCTTATTTCATAATCACTCATTCCTCTTGCTCGAGCATTATCAATATACATTAAAAGATTAAATAAATGTCTTCTATCTTTAAACAAATTATTTTCATAATTTATTGTATACCAAATTTGAATTATCGTATAAAGTATAATTGCAAAAATAAAAAGTAAAAGCGCATATAATTGTAATTTTTTATCTTTATAGAAAACATAACAATCAGAAGGACAATTATCCATAGTTTCATCTGCATCACATTGTTTATTAAAATTACAAGCACTAACAGGAGTATTTATTTCCAATTTATCCAATCCAGGAGAAATAAAAATATTTGTCTGATTATCTTCGATTGCAAATTCAATATTTTTAGTTTGCCCAGCAAATAAAGCAATGCCAACTGCATTTTCAGAAGATTTTAATGAACTATCAGAAATTTTAAAATTAATTTCATTCAAGGGCAATTCAATAATTAAATATCCATTAGCATTTGAAGTTATGCTAATAGTATAAACATTTAAGATTATATCTTTTTGATTATCACTAGTTAAAGTTACAATTTTTTTAATATTAATAATAGAATTAGCAATATTTTTTTCTTTCCAGTTTAAAATAGAATTTTGATATTCACTTTCTAATCCAGAATAATCATTTTTATCATTAGTAATTGCTTTTATAGAATTAATATTGATATTTTCAGGATTCATAATCAATGGAGAATTAAACACATCTGAAACAACAACAGAAGTAGGAATGTTTAATTTTTGTAATTTAATTGCAATATTTAAATAATCCTTATCAGTTAAAGCACTTGAAATTTCATCTTCAATTGCCTTTAAACTATTTGATGAAGAATTAACATCTAAAATAATCCTTAATTCTTGCTGATACCAAGTAGGATAATTATTAATATCATTATTTGCGCTAATTAAATCATTTTTTCTATTTTGTATTTCTGAATTAATATAATCTTTTGGAGAAATAGTATTAATTAAAAATGTTCTTGAAGAGTTTTGAGTTTTATTATCAATAACTTTTAATGTAAGAGTATAATTAGTAATATTATTGTAAACATGATTTACAGAATTAGTTGTTGTTTCTTCCTTATTTCCGTCTCCAAAATCCCAAATATATTTTGAAATTAAATAATCAGAACTAACATCTGCCCTAAATCTTGCACTAATTCCTGCAGGAGGATTTAAATTAGTTAATGAATTTATTACAGGGGCAGGAATAATAGTTATTAATTTATTAAATAATTCTTGGCCATTTAAATAACAAGAAATATATCTATCTCCTTTTATTGAAAAAACATTTATTTTTGCAGAAGCTAAATTTAATTTTCCAACAAATGAAGATATTTTTGCAGGAATTAAAGTCAAATCAGAAACACTTGAAGTTAACGAATCTCCTTCAGAAGTTCTATATAAAATATTAATATTTGAAATGTTTAAATTTTGATTTACCCCTGTTGCGCTTATTGGTAAAATACACCCTTCAGAACAATCCTTATTGTATTTTGACTGAATAAATGAATTTGCATCTGAAACAATAGAAGAAATTAATGTTCTATTTATAGATATTTTTTCAGAAGGAGCATATTTTGCTGTTTTTGCAAAAATAGAATAATCTCTCGTACTATTTCCAGAAGGCAATCCAAACCACCCACAATTTGATCCTGAATTTTCAGAATAAATTTGATAATTTGTTGGTTGGCTTGATTTTACACAAATAGTATAATCCCCTGCATCATAACCAGTTGTTTTATTTGCAATGCAAGAATTATTTATAGAAGGATTAAATGTGCAATATGCAACAGAAGAAGAAGTTGAATTATAATAAACAAACATCTTAAGTTCTTTATTATCTACTCCACTAATATCTGCTCCAAGCATCATTGAACCTCCAGAATGGGGAAGAGAAATATTTTCACAATATTCTCTATCACTGGAAATAACATAAGTTGTTTTGCTTACACTATTATTATCATAACACCCATAAGATACAACTCCTGAATAATCATCAGAAACTTTGTTAAATTCCCAAAAACTTTTATTATTAAAAAAAGATAATTTCAATGGAACTTCTACTTGTTTTTCAAAATCACTTAAAACATCAAAACTAAATCCAGTAATTTCAATATTTTTTCCATTTAAAATAAATCCAAATAATTTTATTTCATCTTTGTTCATTAAAAATGTTTTTTGTGTAAACTCTCCACCAACAGCACTGTATCCATCAGAACAATCAGAAGGAGTGCAATTATAAACAGCATTATTTTTATTTAAAAAATCTCTAAGAGAGATATTATTCACAAGATCAGAATTACAAGATAAAACCGAATTAAGGTTTTCTCCAGCCAAGCTTACATTAATATTTCCAGCAAGATTCCCATAAGGAGTATAACTAGTAGTCAAACTTACATTATAAACATTAAATGCAGACACGCCATTCAAGCATAAAAGTCCAAAAAGAATTGCAAGAATAAAAGTATATTTATAATAATTACTCATCGCCCTTTTTATCATCCCCTTCATGATTATATAGAGATTTGCAGTTTTATAAATGTTATTTTATTAAATGAACTAAATTTTTTTGCTAAAGATATACTGCAAATAAGCTTTAAGATACCTTTTTCTTAATTCTCTTAATAAATTTAAATCTGGCTTTCTTATTTCAACTTCAACCATTACATTCTCACCATTTTCTTTAACATTTAATATTTTAAATTCATTAAGATTATCTGGTGAATAATCTCCTTTTTTATATTGTATAAGTAAAAATGGCTTGTAATCCAATAATTTATAAAAACCAATCACTTCATCTTGAGCACCAACATTTATTTTATTGTATTTTCCTTTTGAATTTTTTTCAAATTCCCTAACTAGCATTGCACCAAAACCTCTTTTCTGAAATCTAGAATCAACTGCAATTTCACTTATTAATAAATAATCTTCTCTTGGAAAACCACATATTATCCCAATAAGCTCATTGTCTAAGAAAATCCCAATAAAAAATTCAGGGAATTTTCTAAAGTTTTCAAAAAGAAACTTATTGTCCCTCACTCTTTTTTTTAATTCATTATCTAAAAGCTTCATTGCCCGAGGAAATTCACTTTCTTTAATTGAACGAATTTCTAAAACTGAAAGAAGTTTTAATCTCTCAAAATCTAAGAATAACAATTTTTCTTCATTTTTAAGATCATTTTTTTCTACTCCTTTTTCAAATTTCTCTAAAATTTTTTGAAATTTTAAATCTATTTTCAGATCAATCAATCTTTTACAATCACAAATAAGAATACATCCATTATCTGTTCTCCATTTTATATGTTTATTAATTGTATGCATTTTATACCTCTAAATTAAACTTATTTTTTAATGTTGTCCTATAAAAATCATATTTTTTAAGCCCCATTTTTTGACCATTTTTTATGCAAAATGGAGTTGGAGAAGAGCCATCTCCAAAATACCTAAAACTCTGAGCAATGCATTTATTGCATTTTGGCAGCATTTTACACCCACCACAGCCAATATTCATATAACTTCTAAATTTATTAAAAGAATCTCCACCCCATATCTCTAGCAAAGATTTTTCTTTTATATTATCAAACTTAATTTCTTCTTTAGGAATACAAACTCTGCATAAAGGACAAGGGGAAATAGTTCCATCAGAATTAATTTCGCAAAAATTTAATGCACCTGCACATTCATAAGAAGATAATCCTTGATTACCTGTTTGAACAGGCAAATCAATTAATCTTATATTAATTTTATTTTTTTCTCCTTCTTTTTTAAGATTTTCCCAAAAATCAAGATTATAAAATTCATAGAATTCGACAGTATTTTTATTATCCATTCCTCGACCAACTAAAACAATAGGAGAAACAAACCAACTTATAGGATTTATTTTTTTTATTAATTCAATAAGATTATCTATTTTATTTATATTTTTTTTATGTAAAACACTTGCAATAGTTAATGGAAGACTATGTTCTTTAAAATAAAAAATATTATTTAAAACAATATCAAATAATTTAGGATTATATTCATAATTAGAATCAAGTCTTAAAAACCCATAACTTTCTTTATCTGACCCATCTAAACTTATTTTAATTCCAATTAAATATTCTTTATGATTCACTATAAAATCCCTCATGTCTTTAGAAAAAATGCCATTTGTAGTTAAAATAAAATGAATTCCTTTTTTTGACAAGTATTCTATAAACTCTTTAAAATGGGGGCTTTGAGTTGGCTCTCCGCCAGAAATATTAACAAAAAAAACTTTAGAGTTATATAATTCATCGATAACTCTTTTCCATTCATTTAAATTTAGTTCATTTTCAATAGGAATACTATAACTGCCAAAACAATGTTTGCATCTCAAATTACATTTGCTTGTTAAATTAATATAACAAGAATAAGGAGAAAAATATTTAAGTTGATTTATGTCCATATTAAAAAATCACCACAATCTTCCCTAATATTGGTTCTGACTGCAAGAAATAACTCTATTGTATTCTACAACATAGAGTCTTTCAGTTTTTGCTGTTCCCTCATACTTAGCAGGTATTCTTTGTGTTAAACCTGCAGTTCCAGGACCAATAAAACTCTCTAGTTTTTCCATAATTTATTAATATTATCTAAATATATAAAGATTATTGCATTTCATTTATTTCTAAAAAGTCTTCCCCAAAACCTTTAAATACTTCCTAGTATATGTTATTACATGGTAGTGACACACAAAAGGAAAAGTGGATTAAGGAAAGCACTAATTATCGGAGCAACTGCCGCAGCTTTGTCCCTATTCCCTGCAAAAACAACCTATGGCCAAACTCTAGAAAGCCAAAGGCATGATGTAAGAAGTTTAGATAATATAGAATATCTACAAGAAGGAGTTGCAAAAATAGCACAACCAGCACTTTCTCACGAAGATTCCTTACATATATTCAACCCATTTATACAACCAAATGATTCAACATTAGTTGCCTATGGAAGCGGAGACGCCAACAAAGACAATAAAATAGATCTAGAAGATTACAGCACAATACAATTAATACTTGGAAATAAAACACATGAAGAATTTGGCGAATTTCATGGATGGGATTACAATACAATTAATTCAATGCTCGGAAGCAGAGAGTTCGATAGAGCAGATGTAGATGGGGATGGAGTAATAACTCAAACAGACGCAGATTTAGTATTGAAATACATTAACAAAGAAATACAATACCTCCCAGGCCACTGGAACAAGCTGAAAACAAGACAAGAAAGAGAAGACTGGTTAGATAAATGTTTGAAGATTGATTGGACAAGTAATGTTAAATATAATGATCCTAACTGGATTTGCGTAGATTCTGAATTTCAAACAATTACTAATACTACTGGCCTTAGAACATTAGATAATGTTCCTTCAAAATATAATTTAACAGATAATGGTAGATTTAATCTCCCAATTTATGGGGTAGCAATAGATGGACCTAACAATTTTGGGCATACTCTAATTGGAGTAGTAATTGGAGACAATCCATTAAAATGGGAAAGTTGGAAATTAAAAGAATCAGAAGATGACAATGATGTTAAAATCGGAGAATGGAATATGCCAACAAATAGTAAAGTGATTATTGCGGGTATTTATAAAAAGGGGCCGGGTTTTGACTTAACAGAATTTAATATAGACGCCCAAGGCACTCCATCTCTAACTTATACAAACCCAAACCTAGTCCTAACACGACCAGAACCTGTTCTTGTTCAAGAAGATGAAAATAAACCAGTGCCTGTACCTTGGGTAAATCAAAACTATCCAAATCCATTTAGTAGCTCAACAACAATAGAATACTCTGTTCCACAACCTCAAAGAGTTTCTCTTGAAGTTTTTAATTCACAAGGGCAGAAATTAGAAAGCTTAGTAGATAATGAAATGCAAGATTCAGGAAAACATTCTATAAGATTAAATGCAGGTAAATATGCTTCTGGATTATATTTCTATAAGCTCAAAGCAGAAGATAAAGATAGCAAGCCATACACACAAACCAAAAAGATGATGATTGTGAAGTAAATTAGAATTTTAAAAAATGACAAAAGTAAATTTTAAGTTTGATAAAGAAAAAGATCTTTATAATATTTGGGAAACTTGTAATTCTAAATCTAATTGGTATAATTTTAAACAAAATGTAACCTCAAATGTTTTAAAAATATGTGGAGGAAAAGAATTTGAAGATTGTAAAAATGAACTTGAAAATATTGCAGAAAAAATTTACAAAAGTTCTTTAATAAATATATTTGTTGAAAGTGTTAATAAATCTTGGGAAGGAATTAATAATGAATATTTTAACCGGCTTGAGAAAATAATGAAAAAGCCAATTTGCTCTAAAGACTTCACAGCATATTTAACAACCGCGGGTAGATGCCCGTATGATCCTGAAGAAAAAACATTCTTTTTTTCATTTTTTAATTCTTTACCTAATGCAATGAACACAACAGGACATGAAATTATGCACTTACAATTTCATGAATACTATTGGCAAGATACAGAAAAACAATTAGGAAAAGAAAAAACAGCAGACTTAAAAGAAGCTTTAACAGTTTTGCTAAACTTAGAATTCAATGATTTATGGTTTGCAAAAGATATTGGTTATGAACCCCATAAAGAATTAAGAAAATTCATAGCAAACGAATGGAAAAAAGAAAAAGACTTTGATGTTCTTATAGAAAAATGTGTTGATTATTTGAAAGAAAAACATTAATTATCTTAATAGTATAGAAATCTTTATATATTTGAATAACTAACAATAACTATGGAAAAACTTGAAAAAATATCAGAACTTTCCTTGCTTAATGCAGAGAAATCTGATAGAAAAGAAATTCCTTATGAGGGATTGACTTTAATTGAAGAAAGACCATATAATGGTCCAACAAGTATAAAATATTGGATGTAAATTCATTTAAAATGGTTCTTTATCCTTTGATTTTTCTAGGGGATACTCATGGATTTATAAACGACTTCATTAAACAAAAAGAAGTTATAGAAGAAATAATGCCTGAATTTATACTAAGTGAAAATCTTCAGAATATCTCTTTAAATTCTAAAGAAGAATATGCTCAAATTTTGAAATCTAAAAAGATATCTGATAACATTTCCTTTGAAGAATTAGAACCTCTTATAAAATTGTGCGATAATAAAAATATCAAGATTATTGGGATGGATTTACCTAATTTTGGTTTTGATGAAGATTTACAATCAAAAATCAAAAATCAAAAAAATCTAACTAAAGAAGATCAAATTAAACTAAAAGATATTTTAAAAGTAAGAGAAGAAACACATATTTCCAAAATTAAAGAATATCTAAATAAAACAAACAAGCCATTATTAATAATAGTGGGATCATGGCATTTAAGAAAAAACTCTCATTTAAGAAAAAATTTTTCAAATTATAAAGTAATATATCCTTCTAATTTAAAAGGTAAATTATTAACAAAACCACCTAAAAATATTAAAGATTTTAAATATTCTGAAGAAACAAATGAAATTAAAAATTAATGAATCGGTTTATATCCTTAAAGAATCTGAAAATATTTATCAAGTCATTTTTACAGCAACTAGAAAAATAAAAAGATTCAATGTAGATTCTCTTGTAAAAGAATTAATAGATTTTTTGAATGAAGAAAGAGAAGAAAATAAAATTTTAGAAAAATTCTCAGAAAAATACAATAATAATAAAATATCTTCATGCATTAATTCTCTTAAATCTGAAGGAGTAATTAAAGAATATTCATCTTTTTTAGAGAATGAACGTTTTTCCAAGCAGATGTTATTTATTGATGAATTAACAAATTCTAGAGAAGAAACTTTAGAATTACAAAGAAAAATAGAAAACTCAAATTTTTCTGTTTTTGGTATAGGGGGGATAGGCACTTGGATTGTAAATGGGCTATATCAAATAGGAGTAAAAAATATTAAAATAGTAGATCCTGATATTGTGGATAAAACAAATCTTAATAGGCAATTATTTTTTAATTCTTCAGATATAGGAAAATATAAAGTAGATATAATTCAAACAAAATTTCCAGATATTAATATCATCCCATTTAAAAGAAAAATTTCTCAGAATAATAACTTAGAAGATATAATTAAAAACGCAAATTTTATTGTAAATTGTGCAGACTCTCCATCCATTGTTGAAACTACCCAGATAATTGATAAATATGCTTCAAAATATAATATTCCCTATTGTGTCGCTGGGGGATATAATATGCACCTAGGAATGATTGGGCCAATAATCGTCCCAGGAAAAACCGCAACATTTCAAGATTTTATTGATTATCAAAAAAGAATGGATCCTTTAAAAGATTTTGAAAAAATAAAAGATATTGAACAAACAGGTAGTCTGGGACCAATAGCAGGGGCAGTTGCAAATATACAAGTAATGGAAATTTTTAAATATCTAACTGGAAAAGGAAGTTGTAATTTAAATAAATTTGCAGAAATAGATTTTTTAAATTTCAATATTGAATGGAGAAATTTTAAATAAAATTTTCTCTCTTATTTTCTCTTTTTCTTCTTAACCAATTGTCTTCCAAAAGCAATATAAAATGCAACTAAAACAGCAATAACAATTGTCATATTAACCCATGTAAAAAATGGAAGTTCTGTAATTGGTATTGAACAATCCTGAAGTTTTGTAGCAGGACAATTTAAAGTAGTACGATCTGCAGGATTACCTGTCCAAGTACATGTATAAGTTTTTTTCCCTGTTCCATCAGGATTACAATTATCTGCAGTTATAGCACAATTACAATTCCCAGTTGATCCTGCTTCTTTTAAAATACAACTAGTAGTAATAATTTTACAACTAGAACAACTAAGACTGCCACCCTTATAAGTATTAGAATTATAAGACACACAATCAGTTATTGTAATTCCACGACTATTAGTTCCAAAATCACTCCCGTCGCAATCTTCTCCAGAGTCTTTTACACCATTATTACAACTCCCACCGGTACTCTTTATTGCATAACATATTATCCCGCCACAATTCCAACTCCATCCTGCAGGGCTTATTGTTGTTGAAACTGTTGGACTGCTTGTATCAGAACATAAATTTGTTGTTGGCATAGTAGCTAATGTTACGCCGCCAGAACTACCGCATCCAATTCCCACTACTAATTCCCCTTGAAGATAACTTTGAGAATTATAATCTGTTGAATCTATTGTAGCTATAAAATAATATGTTCCTGATTCAGTAGGAATCCAATCCAAACTATCTCTTAAAACCACACTATTAATAGTTTCTGAATAAACAGTTACTCCTGTTGATTTTTTAATTATTTTATAATTTATATTTTTATTTGTAGGATATATATTTTTTTCCAAATTAATATTAACAGAATCTCCAATACTTGCCTGAGTTATTTTATCAGTTCCTTTTGTCCACCACATACTTACTTTTAAAGATAATGAATCTATACAATCTACACAAAGGCCTGTATTCTCCCCATAAATTGATTGACAAATTCCATCCCCACATCTAGCCCCTAATCCAGAACAATCTGAGTTACAATACTCATAAACACCATTATTTACGCCGCTATCACAAACTTCAGGCAATTGCACTATTCCATCACCACAATAAGGTGTAGTTACAATTTCCCAGTTTAACTTAGGAAAATCTCCCGAAACTTCAGACCAAGTTATCCAACTCCATGATGAAAATGGTGCTTTTGTTTTTATGCCTATACCTTTAAAATAATTTAAATTTTGTGAAGTTGCTGACATAGTACCTGTTCTAATTGCACCAATAGCAGCATCAACCCTAAGAGAAGCAGTAGTACAACAAGGAGAAGTTAAATAATCAAAATAATAATTCCCACTTAATATCCCACCAGTATTTGCTTCGCCAACTAAAATTCCCATAGAATAATCCCCATTACTAGATTGACTGCATATAAAGGCACTATTTAAACAACCAATTGGCCCAACTGCAAAAGAATTTATAATATCTCCCCCAGCACCAAGCCCCTTAGCAGCCACCCCATTTAATCCAATTAATCCACCACCATATCCAGCATTCCATTGATCATTAGCAATTATTTGAGAAGTAGAATAACTATTTCTAAGTATTCCTGTTTCAAAATTAGCGCCACTAATTCCACCCATATAATATATTCCTTTAATTACTAAATCTTGAGTATAACAATTTTCAATTAATCCTTCATTTGCCCCACTAATTCCCCCGATATAAGAATCCCCGTCTAAATTATAGGCAGAATTAATCCAGTAAGGCTTAAAAATTCCTGCCCTTTTAACAAAACATTTACTAATAGTTCCTTTATTAAGACCGCTAATTCCTCCAATATAATTTGCAGAATAAATATTTCCAGGAGGACTGCTTCCTTGAATATAAATATCAACAACACCTAAATTTTTTACAATACCTCCAACACCAATAACACTAAATATGCTTGCATGTTTATTATCTGAACTATATGTAAAAGGGATTTCTAAATTCTTAATTATTTTTCCATTGCCATCAAATATTCCTGTAAATGGCTTACTAGAACTCCCAATAGGAATAAAATATCCTGGCCAATAAACCCTATCACAATTAATATTATTCATCAATATATAATTTTCATTTAAATAATGTTCAATAACATCTAAATCTAAGCAATTTTTAATTTGATAAGGATTTTCAGAACTTCCATCGCCATCCAATACATAATTTGCAGAACAATCTTCTGTAGTAGGAATAGTTCCAATACATTGCCATTTCCATTTAAAATCAGAATAACTTGGAATTACACCATTCTGTTGTAAAATATTTCCAGAAGAACATGCACCAGCAGCAATAACTTCATCAGCACTTGCATAACTTTTTCCATTTGCTTTTCCACAAAGACTTGCAGCATTCACAAATCCAATACTAAATATTCCAAATAAAAAAACTATTAAAAATAAATTCACGCCCTTTTTCATGTTCTATCATAAATATCTTTAGTTTATAAATATTATTGAACTTTTTTATAGAACACTAAACTCTGCTAACCATCGATATTTATATGGTGCAATCTCACCTGCTTTTTCAATTTTAATTTTTCCTATTTTATTTTTGTCAATGTCTTTTTTTATTTCTTCTAAAACTTTATCTCTTTCTCCAAATCCATAATAATATATTTTTGTTCCTTTTTTAGAAAGCTTTAGTGCAGTTTGTAAAAATGTATCTTTTAAATTCGGACGAGGCATTACTACAAAGTCAAATTTTTCTTTTCCTAATTTTTCAGAAAGTTTTTTTGCATCACACTGAATAACTTTAATATAATCTTCTAATTTATTCAACTTGACATTTTCTTCTGCAAACTTTGAAGCTTTTCTATTTAATTCATTAGAAACAATCTCTGCTTTTTTTCCTTTTAATTTTAATTTTTTTGCAATAACAACAGGAAAAGGAGCAACTCCTGCAAACATAACTAAAATTTTATTATTTTTTCCATTAATTTTTTTAACAATATCTTCAGAAACAATCTGCCTTTGATTAGCAAGTCTAGGAGAAAAATAAGTTTCATCAACATTTAATTTAAATCTGCATGAATTTTCAACATAAATTGTTTCTCTTTTATCCAAGCCAGCAAGGAATTTTGTCTTTGCTATTCTCAATCTTCCTTTTACTCTATCTGATTTTTCAAGAGCAGTTTTAATATTCTTATGTTCTTTTAAAAAAAGCAGAGCAGTTTTTTTCTTTCCAGACACTATAGTTCCCTCCGGAAACTTTAGAATTGCAATATCACCTATTACATCAAATGAATAACTCATAAATAAAACAAGATAATTGCATATTTAAATTTAAAGATTAGATATGGATTAAAAGATTAAATTAAGTAAAATTAAAACCCCACACAACTGCGTTGAAATAGTTGCTTTAACAAGCAAAAAAAGTTTTACTCTTACAATAGATAACTTAAAGATATAAGGGCGAAACTTTTTCAATTACGATTAGTTAATGAAACATAATGGTAGATAAAAAAGTTAGGGATTATTAATAAAAGTTAGGAGCTGCTAAGCAACTTAATATTCACACGAAGTGCAATAATCTGCAGAGAAAAAGTCTTAGATTATTAATAAATCATTAGGAGCCGCAAAAAGTTTTGCTCTTGCAACAAGTAACGCAAGATAGAAGAGCAAAACTTTTTAGTCGACTTAATATTTCTGCGAAGCACAATATTGAGTGAGGTTAAGTTAGATAGTTTATTTAACTATAATTATCAGCACCCTTTCCGATATTCAGAAACAAGCTGCCCACAAGCAGCATTAACATCAACGCCATCTGTTGCATAAACTTCTGGATAAACTCCATTTTCTCTAAGCAATAAAATAAATTTTTTCTTATTTTTGCTTTCTAAAAATCCAGAATTGGTGAGATGATATTCATTTATTTTTAAATTAAAGCCAGTCTGATTAATAATATCTAAGAGCTTTTTGCAATGAGCTTTACTATCATTAATATTATTTAATAAAATATAATTCAAATCAATATCTTTTCCAGTATTTTCTTTATATAATTGCAATTTACCCAACACTTTTTCAATATCTTCTGTTTTAGGAATTAATTCTCTTCTTTGAAAATTAAATGGGCTGTGAAGTGAAAATTGAATTTTTGGTTTTTTAGTAATCTCTTTGTCATTTGCAATAGAATCAATATTATCAATACCTAACCCAGAAACAGACATACTGAAATAAGAATCAGAAATTCTAGATAATTCTTTAATTGAATCAGAAACTTCCCAGACATTCAATAAAGGCTCTCCACTACCCATAAAAGAAAATAAAGTCTTTATTTTGTTATCTGAATCATTAATTATATAATTTGCCATAAAAAGAATATCAGAACTTTTAAGATTGCCAAAATATGATTTGCCAGATGCACAAAATTTACAACCAACAGGACAACCATACATAGAAGACAAACAAATTATATTTTTATCCCCCCTATTTACATAAGTAGATTCAACTGTTTTATTTTCTTCACTAAACAGATATTTTTTAGTAAAATAAGAAAGATTAGATTCAAAAGTTTTAATACATTTCATTTTTCTTCAAAATAAGGTACAAAAAATATTTAGTTTAAAATCAAATCCTTATGCCGTAATCCTTAATATTAGAAGTATGTTGTTCTAATTTTCCATCAGAAAGGCATTTCCAGCAAGTATGGTTTGTTCCATCTTTTTCTTTTACAATACCTGTTCCTTTGCAATCTGCGCAAATCTCTTCTACAGGCACATTATTTTCTTCTTCCATTTTAACACGAGAAATACACAATATTTAAGGATTTCTATACTCAAATTATAGGGGCTTTTGGGCAATAAACATTATAATAATCTTTCAAATTCTTCTCTAGTTATTTGTAAATCCTTTTTTATAATCTTTAATAATAACCCCGAACCAATATCTTCTTTAGGATGATTTGGAATTACAGTTGTTCTTCCATCAGGATGTTTAAAAAACATATGGCTTCCTTCTTGACGTATAAACTTAAAATTCAATTTTTCAAGAACTCTAGTTAATTCTTTTGCACTAATTAATGGTAATCTTGACATTTATACCTCTATTTTTTGTAAACCTATAAAATTTCCCTTAGGAATATTCATCCCCTCACATTTAAGATACAAAGAAATAGCTTCTTTTGTTCTTTTAATTAATTCATCCATACTTTTTGCTTGAGTATGACACCCAGGTAGTTCAACTACTTCAGATACAAAGAATCCATCTTCATCTTTTTCAATTATTAAATTAAAACTTACCATAAAATTATAAGAATTTTCCTCCTTAAAAATTTATCCTTTTAAACAGGTGCAGGATTGCTATCTGGAGAAGAATTTCCGGGAGCCATTACATCTAAAACCCTTAACATATCTAAACCTTGCGAGGTATAATGTCCATCATCACTATAAAATTCATTTCCACTTATATTATTTACAAAACCAATGCCCTGAGTCATCTGCCTTAAAAAAACTCTTCTTAATTTATTTGATTTTAAAAACCAAGTAGATGCAGAAACAATTTTATTATTTTCTAAAGTTTCATGATGATTTCCATAATAATCTCCTTCACTAACCCAATAAATAAGAAAACCCTCATTTTTTTCAAGATTATCTGAAGTAGTTGTTTCATTTATAATAGGACTACCCCAGCTCATTGCAGGATTAATATCAATTCTAATTATATCTTTAACTAAATCTATTTGATTTTGTTCTGCATTATTTGTATCAATTATCCATACAGGCGGAGCAGGCCATTTTTTCAATACTTTTTTTCCACCCCTTGTCCATGCATCAAAAAATTCCATATCAAAAGTTTTTGGAATTAAACCAATATCTAAATCTCTATCTTTTAAATTAAAATATCTTACAGCAGAATAATAATCTGGATGAGAAATTTCAGCTTTTAGATAACTTGAGGCAGGTTTAGCTAATAATTTTTCTTCTTTTATAGAACCGCTAAATTTTAATTTTACATCTGCCCATCTATCTGATTCTATCCCAGTAATTGTAGAATAATAATCTCCCCTAGAATCAGTGCTATACTCTGAAATAAAATTTCCTTCAGGATAATTATAAAATTTTAAACTTGCTCCTTCAACAGGCTTGCTAACTAAAACATCTTTTATATTTCCAACAATATTTTCCAAGCCAAAAACATTATTAGGTATTAACAAATCTAAAAAACCAATTCCACCTATTTTTAAAACATCTCTTCTTTTCATAGGTATATAATTCAATTAACCATTATTTATAAATTTTACTCAAAACCATCAAAATTAACATGCAATTGAATGGAAATAGTTTGCTTTAATAAGCAAAGATATTAGGAATTGTCTAGCAACAATCAATAAGTAAGTAATTAATAAATCATTAGGAGCCGCCAGGCGACTTCTTATTGGAACGAAGTGCAATAATAAATAAATATAAATTTTCCGGGGTTACTTAATCGTTATCATTTACCCCTTCACAACACTCAATGGCTTAACCCTAACAACTAATTTACCAATTCCTGCTTTATTACTTACATCAACAACTTCATCAATATCTTTGTAAGCCTGAGGTGCTTCTTCTGCAAGGCCTCTCCAGCTTCCTGCTTTAACTTCAATTCCTTTTTTATTTAATTGTTCTTTAACTTGCTCCCCTGTAAGATCTTTTTTAGCTTGTGTTCTAGATTCAACTCTTCCTGCCCCATGAGCAGTTGATGCAAAAGAAATTTCTTCTGCTTTTTGTGTTCCAACTAAAACATAAGACGAAGTCCCCATGCTTCCAGGAATTATAACTGGCTGTCCAACTTTTCTATAAACTTCAGGAATTTCTTTTCTTCCAGGTCCAAAACTTCTTGTTGCTCCTTTTCTCATAATTAAAACTTCTTTTTCTTTTCCATTAATTAAATGTTTTTCAAATTTAGCAATATTATGACATACATCATAAACAACATCTGCTTTAAATTTAGGAAAAATACTTTTCATCCCTTGTCTAATCCAGTGAGTTATAATTTGCTTGTTTGCAAAAGCAAAATTTGCAGCACAAGACATTGCAGAATAATATTTTTTTCCTAATTCAGAATTAATAGGGGCATTTACTAATTCTCTATCTTGTTCAGGAAATCCATATTTATCTTCCATTAGTTTAATATAATCCGAAGCAACCTGATGTCCTAATCCTCTTGAACCGCAATGAACCATAATAGTAATCATTCCTTTTTCTAATCCAAAAACTTTTGCAATTTTTTCATCAAAAACTTCATCAACAACCTGCATTTCTACAAAATGATTTCCTGCCCCCAAACTTCCTAATTGAGGCATTCCCCTTGATTTTGCTTTTTGAGAAACATCTAAGGGATTTGCATTTTTCATGCACCCATTTTCTTCTGTTTTTTCATAATCATCTTTTATACCATATCCTTTTTCAACAGCCCATACTGCCCCTGTTTTCAAAACCTCATCAAGCTCTTCCCTAGTTAATCTTAATCTTCCTTTTTCTCCAACACCAGAAGGAACTTCATTATATAATAAATTTACAATTTCCTTTTTCTTATTTTCAACATCTTTTAATGTTAAATTTGTTTTTAATAAACGAACAGAACAATTAATATCATAACCAACTCCACCCGGAGAAATAACTCCTTTTTCAATATCAAATGCAGCAACTCCCCCAATACTAAATCCATATCCCCTATGGGCATCAGACATTGCTAGAGATGCTTTTAAAATTCCAGGCAACATTGCAACATTTTTTACCTGTTCAAGAGTTCCATCTTCTTTAATATTCTGAATAAGTTTCTCACTAGCAAAAATCCTCCCAGGAACATTCATTTTTCCTGTTTTAGGAATTTCCCATTCAACATCAGATATTTTTTTCAGTTCTGTCATTATATCAAAAGTAAAAAGAAGTTTATAATAGTTATCATTAATTATTAATCACAAAGTAATTTTAGAGATTTTTCAAGATTACTTTTTGCCTGTGCTTCATATTTATCCCTAAAAAAAGAAGTCTGATATAAATTATGTTCATATATCCTAGACAATAATTTAAATAAAAATCCAACCCTTCCAATTTTAAATTCCTTTTCAGTAAGATTTCTCAATACTGGAAAATATTCCATCTTAATTCCTTTTTCATAATCAAAAAAATCTTCTTCTGGCTTTCCAAGAATAGATAAATCAATATCCATTAAAGCTCTTGTATCAAAGTTCTCAGCCAATTCAGGAAGAATTAAATTATGCTTTGTAGCTAGAATCAAATCAGAAACATCATTATATGTCTTAAATCTCTGCTCTTTTAAAATTTCGCATGCAAGCTCTGCACTTTTTTCTTCATTGTTTCCTAGATTAACATCATATATCGCATCATGAAACCATATTGCAATTTCAGTTTCTTCTTTTTTTTCTATTAAGTGCTTTGCTGATTCAAATTCATTTAAGCATTCATATATATGCCGTAAATTATGATATTCTCTCTTAGGGTGTGAATAAAAGTTTAAAAGTTTAAAAAATAAATTTTTATCTAAATCAGATTTATTTGCAAGAATATCAAATTTATTCTTTAGATTATCAAAAAAATAATTAGCCCTAACCATATTTCTCCAAAAATTTATTATAAACCGGAATTGGAACATATTTTTTAATAATTTCTTCCCAACCTTCGGGCCCAATAAGTCCTTTAACAAAACTTGAGCTTATCTCAACAAGGTCTCTTGGAGGAATTAGGAAAATAGTAGTAATATTTTTATTTAAGTCCCCATTAACATATCTCATTGCTTTTTCAAATTCATAATCATCTGGATTCCTCATACCCCTTAAAATATAATTTGCATCAATTGATTGTGCATATCTAACAAGAAATTGATTTTCAAAAGAATCAAGCCTTAAATTTTTAATATCTTTTGTAACTTCTTTAAGCATCTGCATTCTTTCTTCAATAGAAAAAGTATATTTTTTATCAGGATTTATTCCAATTGCAACATTAAATTCATCAAAAAATTTTGAGCCCTGATCAATCATCCATAAATGCCCATTTGTAACAGGGTCAAAGCTTCCTGCATAAACTCCATTTCTAGCCATAACTTCACAATAAGATAATATTTTTTAAAGATTTATATAATCTAATTACTATACATCAAAATGCCTAAAAAGAAAGTGATAAAAAAAGAAAAACAAATCAGCAAACTATTATACTGGAGCCCAAGAATTCTATCAATTTTGTTTATTTTATTTCTCAGCTTATTTTCTCTAGATATTTTTGGAAATAACTATACTTTCTGGGAAACAATTATAGGTTTATTTATGCACAATATTCCTTCATTTGTTTTAATAATTATTTTATTGATTTCATGGAAGCACGAATGGGTAGGAGCAATAGCTTTTGCAATTGGAGGATTATTATACATTTTTTTAACACTAGGAAGAAATAATTTTGAATGGTATTTTTTAACCTGGATTATCCAAATTTCAGGAGTAGCATTTTTAATTGCATATTTATGGTTCTTGAACTGGAAAAATAAAGAATACCAAAAGCAAGCAAGGAGTATTCTTTAAATGTCAAGAATTTACGAATTCTTGAGCACATTCCAAAACAAAATTCTCCAAAGAGAATTTTTCAAAGTTTTGGATGCCTCCAAATGAGAACGAACACGAACAGTCGTAACAAGCTAAGGAATATTAAACTCATTTGGAGCAAGAAAAATGCCAAACAATGACTTTGAAGATGGAAGAAAACTTGAAAAACTTGTAAACAGAATTAAAGGACTTCACTATTTAGTAAATTCTTCAAACGACCAATGGACTTCAGAACTTAATAGAACTGCAATACAAAATGCATGGAAAGAATATTCTGAAATTGCAGAAAAATATAATGTTTCTAATGAAGAAAAAGAGAACTTAAAAAAAATTGTTAAGCATTATTTAGGATAAAAATCTTAAGGGTCATTATTAACGCCCAATTCCCATGGAGAAAGAAGTGCATTTTGTTCTTGTCTTTTAATGTCTGTTAAAATATCATAGCTTCTTTGTTTGCTCTCTGCATGCCTATAACATCCTGCAGGACGATTTTTTATTCCATTAGAATAATAAGTTCTCCCACCATCTTTATCACAAATATCATGTTTCTCATTACCTAGTGTACAGAACTCGGTTCCTAAAAATTCACATTTTTTAGCTTTAAATAAAAGGTCAATCATTTTTTTAAGATTTATACCCATATTATTATTCAATTATATAACTTTAAAAGATTTATTGTAGTAAATTACACATCTAAAACAACTTGAACAGTGTTTTTATTCTTGTCCACTTTTATAAACATCTCATTATAAGTTACTGCCTTAACAGCATTTGAAAATTTATAATCAGAAGCTTTATCTCCAAGAACAACTGCATTTAACTTAAATTTATTTTTATCAATTTTAATATCCTTTACTTTTGAAACTAAAAAATCATCTGCATCTAATAAAACTAAAAATTCCTCAAGAAAATTATAAAGCAAACTTTCAAAATCCTTTCCCTTAACAGAAATTTTCTTTTCTTTTTTTCCTTTAATTTCAATTTTTCCTGCAATTGTCTCTCTCAAAGCTAACACAGCATTTGAAAATGCCTCTTCAAGTGTTTTTCCTTCTGCCTGAAATTTAACATCTGCAGTATGGCTAAGAAATTTGTATTTCATAAAAACATTAGTATAATCCTACTTTAAAACTTTTCCAGTTTCAATATACCATAAATATAAATCTAATTCAGCTAAATTCAAGTCAGCTTTTTTAGCAATCTCTTTTAAAACTTCTTCAATTTTAACATACTCTTTTTTAGAAAGGGATTTTGATTTTGGTTTTTGAATCATTTTTTCTCTTGCAAGCAAATCAATTATATGAAAATCAATTATTGCAAAATGCTTAAATCCAATATTTCTTAAAAAATGACTTGCTTCTTTCATCCCTAAACCTTTTATATTTTTTACAAGCCATTGTCTAATTTCATCTTCACTTAATTTTCTTTTGTATAAAACCTCAATAAGCTCTTGGTTATATTTCTGGCAATAAGAAATATAATTTGCCCTAGCATTTGGAAATCTATGTCCTAATTCTTTTAATTTCAAAGAAAGCTGTTTTTCACTTAAAGAACAAAAATCTTTTTCAAGTTCTTTTTGTATTTTTATTCCTCTTTCTGCATTAAAATTCGCAGTTAAAATACAAAAGCATAATTCACTAAAAATTTTATTTTCATCCCGTTCTTTTCCAACTCTTTCAAATTCCTTAATTCTAAAATCAATTGTCTTAGCAATTTCAGTTTTCTTAAGGTCATTTATTTTTTGCAGAATTTCCATGAATATAAAGAAGATTCAATGTTAATAAAATAATCATTTAATGTCAGAAATTAAACTGCATTATTTATGATGTAGATGTAACCTTAGTGCGTTAATTTCTGATCATCCTAAAAACAAGGGGCTTTACAAAAAAAGTTTTGCTCTTTTAATAGAAACACAAAAAGAAAAGAGCAAAACTTTTTCCACACCTTTTAAGGTGTGGTGCCCCATTGTTTTTTTGATAAACAAATCTACCTTTTATATGCTTCATCATGGTGGCCGAAAAAAATAAATGTGACGATTTTATTTTGTTCATCAATTTCAAATTTCAAAACAAAACTTTTTAGAATATGAACCCGCCTTTCACCTGCTAAATCATATTTTAATGGTTTATAATGTTGAGGATTTTCTATAACTTCATTCATCTTTTTCTCTAAAACTTCTTTTAAAACAGGATTTTTCTTACACAATTTTTCTATATCTTTTTGACAAGAAGGTTTTATTTCAAGATTATACATTTCGCTCCTTTTATTTAATATCTTTAAATATTTGAGAAACAGACTTCAACTTTATAGATTTTTCTTTTTTTCTTTTTTCTAATTCTTTTTTAAAATCATCTTTCAAAGGCAATTCATCAACCGGATGCCAATTCATTTTATCACAAAATTCCCATTCTTCATCAGTTATTATTCCAGTTTTTACATAATTTTCAAATATCAATTTTTTCATAGTTTCTTCTCTGGCAATTTCACTCCAATTTACCCATAAAAAACTTTTTAATTTATTTTTAAATTCATCAGAAACAGACAAAGTTAAACTAGCCATCTTAAAACTTCCCAGAATTCTTTAATTCTTCAAATTTAGCCAATTCTTCAATTCTCATTTCAAAACGTTTTTTCAAATATTCTGCCCAGTTTACTTCAGGATATTCTTCTGTTTTTTTCTTCAAATCTTCAGGTATTGAAATAGTAAAAGTTGCAATTGTAATATGAACTATATTTAGTATACCTACTAGAATTAGTGTATATATTTAAATCTTTTGTTTATTAAGAATTTGTAAAAGAAGAACCATGTTCTTTAAATCCCCATTTATTATACAATCTTATTTATCTCACTTTCATGCTTCTTAACAAAATCATAGCTTTTCTCAACAAAATCTCTAAATGATTTTCTATCCTTATAAAATTTCCTAAAATAATCCAACAATCTTTTATTATCAATCTCTTTTTTAAAACAGTCATAAACAAAATCAGATGCTTCATGATGAAAAACTTTTTGAATTCTTTTATCATTTAAAATAATTGCAGGCATTATCTCGCTTAACTTCCAAATTAAATAAGGAGACTCAAATTCTTTTTTGTTAGTTTTAGGGTAAATCTCTTTAAATTTTTCAAAAAATATAAAATGAGAGACTTCATGCAAAACAATGGATTTCATAGTCATATCTGCAAACCCAAAATAAACATCAAAAGCATTATTATCTAAATATCTAGGGCATATGGGATTCAAAGTAATCCTTGCTCCAAATTTTTTAAATTTTTTAGGCCATTTAATTTCATTTATATCTTCTAATGCAATCATAACTTCATCATTTATTTTATCCCAAGACTTTTGAAAGTCATCCCTTATTTTTTTAAAGAACTTATTGAATTTTTTTTCTTTTTGTCTAAAAAAATTTTCTATATCTTTTTCTTTATTATCTGACTTTTCTAATTTTTCTTTTAAATCAGGATATACTAAAAAAATTGTTTCTCTCCATGAATCACCATGATTTTTATCCAGTAAAAAATATTTCAAAGTATCTAAATAATCATTCAATTCAGTTGTAACAAATTCAATTTTAGGAGTCATATTCTCTCATCTCTATCAATCTTTACAGCAGTAGGAGCCTCTCCACCATGCCATGTAAATCTTGGCCTGATTCTAACAGGATAAATTCTTTCAGAATTATCATCTAAAATTAATGCAGAACCTTTTAATTTTGGAAGAGCATCCATTTTTGATTTTATGCTTTCATAAACATAAGACTGCATTATTTCATTCAAGGCCTTTACATCTTGCTCTGCAGTAACAGTATGTGAAATAACAATATCTGATTGGGTTAAAGCATCTGTATGAATTTTTCCTGGCTGTTGTGTTGCTAAAACCAAAGAAATTCCTGGCTGTCTTCCTTCCCTTAATAATTGTATTAGTGAATCAGACGCAGGAGTTTTTCCTTCTTTAATTAAAAATTCATGGGCTTCATCAATAAAAATCCAAACCAAAGGCATTTCTCTTTTTGGCTTAAAATATAAATAATCTAACCCGTGCTGAACAGATTGAATTTCCTCATTTTTTCTTGCAGCCATTCTTTCATTAAATAATTTTTTGCAAACCAAGCCAATAATCAAAGCTCTTACATTAAAACTTCCAATGCTTGAATACATAGATAAATCAATAATTGTAGACTGACCAGGATAAATCATTTCATTAATATTAATTCCTTTTTCCTGTGAAAAAACTTTCCAAGTTTCAGCAGCATTAAATAATGCAATAGCAGAATTTTTTGCTTCCAAAGTTGCATTTTTATTTTCTAAAATTTTATTTTTTACTTCTTCAAACCCATAATCCCCTATTTTTTTTAATTCAGAAATTGCACTTTCAATAACAACTGCAATAGAATTTGTAAATTCAAGATTAAAAGTGGTAATCCAATCATCTGCATTAAGTTCAGAAATTTTAATTGCAAATTCAACATCAACAGGAATTCCCTTGTCCTTATATTCTTGAAAATAACCAAAAGGAGAAAAAACTTTTACAGCAACATTTTTTGGCTTTAATCCCCACTCTTCAAGCAAAACAGCATCTTTTTCATTTTTGAATTTCATTGTCCAAAAAATTCCCATTGTATCAAAAATCAAAGGAGAAATATTTTGTGCTTCTTCAAATGGCAAGCTTACTAAAGATTCTGCAATAGCCCCCAGGGAGTAGGATTTTCCAGAACCACGTTTGCCAGAAACCAAAATTACATGGCTTCTTGCAACATCTAAAAAAATAGGATTTGAAAGAGAAGTATAATTGCCCATTGTTACATAGCTTTTCCCAATATAAATTAAACCCTTATTTCCAAAAAGCTTTTTATCACTCTCGTTTCTCCCAATAATAACATCATAAGGCATATAATACTAAAAAAAGAAGAGTTTTTAACATTTACTCTAGAAATGGGAGATTGTTTTATCCAAATAAAATTATTATGTTTGTATAAAATTTATAAAATCTTTTAACAGAGACTACCATCAATTAATAAATAATTAGGAACTGCTAGGTGACTTAATATCTCCACGAAGTGTAAATTATCATAGAATCATCAAAAAAACCTTAAGCCTTTGTCCAAACAAAAATCTTTACTTTCCTAGGATTATATTTAGCATAAGTACTGCTAATAATTCTTTCTTGTACAAAAACTTCTTTTTCTCCAGCATCTATTTTTTGCTCAGAAGTTAAAAAACAAGACGGAGGAACACCTGCCTCAGAAGTTAACTCGCAAATCCTAACTACAACTTGAAAATTAGAAGATAAAATTGTTTGTGCATAATCTGTTAAATATGTTTCAGCAACAGCAACAGAACCAGGATTAAGAGCGTCATTTGGATCTAAAACTTTTAATCTCATTACATCATTTAAAGCAATATTATCAAGTATTCTAGATTCAGATTCATAAACATAATCACTTATATCAAATGTTTGCTGATTTTTCTGATAAGCATAAAGCAAAACTCCCATAATTAGCATTATACCAAGAAATGCTTCTAAAATTTTTATCCAACCTTTTTTATTTTCTATCATTTTACCATAGTTTTAATATAACTTCATAATTTGCTAAAGTTCCATCTTCTGTTTTCAAAAGCTCTTCATAATAAGATTTTGAAACAACATTAATATTTTGTGAATCAACAACATCTTTGCCAATATCCATTGTAAGATCTGAACCTACCCCATCAAAATTTTTTACAATAATTGCATAATCAATATTTTCAGGAATATTAAGTTTAGTTTTCAAGTCATTATAATCTGCAGTATATTGATTACTTAAACTGGTTAATTTAGTTCTAGATAAAACTAATTTTCTTAAAGGAACACCTGCTTCAAAAGTTCCACCAGAATTACAAGTATATACAGAACTTGTAAATTCAGTTGAAAGTAAAAGATATGCAGAATCATTTTTATCCAAACTAGTAACTAATGAAGTTCCAGAAACATGGGCAGATAATTTACCTGCAGAAACTTTTTTTACAAAGGCATCTTCTCCAGGGCTAAAATATGGGTCTATTGTTGTTAAATCAGCAATACTAATACACTTTTTAGCATTATCTGTATTTCTTATAAAAATAGTTGTTAAATTTACAGAAGCTTGTTGTTTAAAAGAATCATAAAATCCAACTAAAACAGCATCTGAAACAGCATCTTTTTTTTCATAAGGCCTAATATATGCTAAAAGAAAAGTTACAAATAAAATAAATATAACAAACGCCAGAATCATTTCTAAATGAACAGACACGCCCTTTTTATTATTCATATTTATCTTAAAATAATTTCATTTATATATTTTTAGATTTTGCTAAGTAGACCAATAAACTTTACATTTACTGATTATTGCACTTCGTTTTTATACTAAGTCGACTAAAAAGTTTTGCTCTTCTATCTTGCGTTACTTGTTGCAAGAGCAAAACTTTTTGCGGCTCCTAACGATTTATTAATTACTAGTAATTTTTGCTAAAAAATTCCATTAATCAAAAAGTTTTGCTCTTTTGTTTTTAGTCACTTATTGTAAGAGTAAAACTTTTTTTGTTCTTTAGAACAAACTATTTCAACGCAGTTGCATGTTAAATTAGATAGTTTACTTATCTTCTTTATCCAAAAAGAGCATTAGCTCCAGTTGATATTAATGAAGATATAACTAATAATATAAATGAATGCTTAATCCCGGCCTTAAGACTCCCTTCTGCAATTTTCCCAATCATCAACCCCGTAAACAGTGACTGAACTAAAATTATAATTAATAAAGGTCTTGAAAATTCAGTAGGAGTTATAGTATTTGCTTTAGAGCTTACAGAAAGCCCTTCCACACTTCCACCAACACTTGTAACTTTTGGCAAAATTTCAAATTGCAATACGAGCATAATTATCAAAAATATAATAAAAATAATATAAATCTGAACAACTAAATTATAAACAGTAGATTGCCTTTCTTTTTTTAAATTTTCAATTTGATTAACAGATCGTGCAACAGATTCTAGAATTGTATCTATTTGCCCTCCAGAACGCTCTGCTTCTGAAATTAAACTTACTGCTCGAGTAATAACTGGACTTTTTGTATCTTTTGCAAAAATCATTAAAGCATTTGTCAAAGGAATACCCAATATAATCTGATTAGCTAACTTTCCAACATGAATAGTTAAACCACCATAATCTCTTTCTTTTAAATTTACAATACTCTTACTAATTGGAGTTCCTGATTTTACATTTTCAACTAAATCCCTAACAAAAGCCAAAAATCTTTCATCAAGCTCTTTTTGTTTTTTATTTTCAAGACTAATAGCAAGAACAAAAGGAATAGTAATTATTACTAAAGCTAAAACTAAAATAAAAGAAAATATTTTTTCACTTCTTAAAAAAATTAAATCTCCAGCTATCATTAAAATTCCAGGAATCATACCCAATAATTCACTCTTAGTGATTCTCATGTTTTTGGCTGTTTTGCATCAAGTACAATTAAAAAGATTACATTTGCAAAAGCAATACCTCCTACTGTTAAAATTAAAATATTATCTAATGAAAGTCCAACATCTATTTTTACAACATCCATAATTATAATCATCATAATTAAAATTAAAGGTGCTGCAATTAAAAGGCTAATATAAATATCCATAAATGTTTCTGCAACAGCAGTATATCTCTGTCTTTCCAACTGATAATCTAATAAGAAATTTTCAGATTTTTTATCAAGATAACTTTTTAATGAGCCTCCAGAAAGAATATTAGTAGCAATTCCATTAAATAATTCTGAAAGTCTTTGATTAGGAGTTCTTTCTGCTGAATTTTTTAAAGCAGTAACTAAATCATAACCATAAATATCTATCTGATTAATCATTTTTCTTATTTCCCCACCCACAGCAGGATAATAATCTCCAACTGCAAGTATTCTAAAAATTTTAGAAGGCTCAATATTTGAACCAGCAATAGCTGCAAGATAAATTGTTGCAAAAGAAATTTCATTAGATATTTTTTTATTAAACGAGTCCTTTTCAGAAGAAGGATAATAATAAAATGCTCCTAAAGATAAAGCAGTTAAAGCAAAAGGCACTAAAATCCAAATAATCCCTACAAATTTCAAAAGTATTAAAATAATAAAAGAAATAAAAAAGCAGACAAAAATTAAAGAAGAGACATATAATGCTATTGAAGTGTAGGTATTTATCGGGAATCTCATATTGCCCTGTCTTAAATCTCTTTCAACACTTTTAAAATTAGGAGATATTTTTTCAGAAATATTTAAAAAAAGACTATTTGCAATTCTAGCTAATTCACTTGGTTTTTCAATAATAACTTTTGGCTTTTCTTTTTCTTCTGTTTTTTTAATTCCCCTAATAACTGATTCAGAAAGATTTAATTCTTTTGCAAAAGCTTCTTTTTCTTTTTTATTAATAGTAATTAAATTTTTTCCAGAAGGAGAGATATAACTTATTTTTGACAAATCTGTATTTTGCTTAGAAAGAATGTTAGAATCTAATTTTTTAACAGGAGAAATACTTTCAAGAATAGAAGGAACAGCATCATTTAAAATCATAAGCTGGGATTTTAAAGATTTAATAGCATAAAAATAACTTTCTTTTTCTTTTTCATTAGAAGTTTTTAATTTTGAATTAATCAAACTTATCTGTTCAAGTATATTTTTCTCTTGAGCAATATTTTTTTTTAAATCTTCAATCATTCTGCAACTCCTCTTTTATCTTTTTTTGATTATCTAGAATAAATGTCTTTATTTTATTAAAATCTTCAATCTTATTTTTATTTATTGCCTGCTCAAGTTTTTTTACAGCATCTTCCATAGAACTCACTAACTGCCCTAAAAGAATAATATCACCCATCTATAATAAAAAATTAAGAGATTTATTAATCTTACTAGACATTACACATAAACAACTTTTGATGTTCTTTAATACAAACTAACTTTTATAAAAGAATCATCTAAATTATTCATCCCACTCTTTAGGTACTTCTTTTATACTTAAATCAAAATCATTGAAGAGTATAGAAAGATTAGGATAATAAAATGTTTTATCTTTCCATTCATTAAATAGCGGAGAAAGCATAAAGTCTACATATACCTCTCCAAAAATATGATTGCCAAAAAAGTCCAAAAAGATATCTTCATAAAAATTACTTTTACCTAATAAAATAGATAATGACTCATAAAAATCAAATTTTATCTTATCTGCTTTTTTTAAATAATCTTCTTTCAATCTTCTTCTTTTTTCTTTATTAGATTTTTCTAAATATTCTTCTGCAGATTTTCTTATTTCTATCTCTTCTTTGCATAATCTAATAAAAAAATCTAATTTATTATTATCTACATTAATTTTAATCAAACGATAAGATAAATAAGTTGAAAAAGCCATAATAATTACTACTATAAATTGGATTATCTCTCCAACCCCCAAATTCCAATCAAACATTTCTATAATGTAAGTAAAAGTTTCTTTCTAAGCAAAATTCTAGTTTTTGGAATACATATATTCCTTGTATGCGGTTTAACATATTTTGGGATTAACCCCTCAAATTTCCAATAAGAACCAACCTTTACCCTTTTTATGATACATTTATTTTCCATATTATCATCTCTTTTTCTTATTATTAATTAGTCTTCCATATTTAAAAAGATAATTGTTCTTAATTTTTAACTTTTTAGTAATATCTCTTACTAAGCAACCCCAAACCTTTTCAAAACTTCACTAGGATTTTTATAATAATCATTTACAATCCTTTGAAGCTCTTCAAACCCGAAAATCTTTCTTTTAAAAAGCTCATAAATCAACTTTGTTCTTAAATTAAAATCTTTTACTAATTCTGCCTTAGGAATCCCATTTCTTTTTTCAATCTTGTCAAAAATCTTTAAATCACTTTTAAAATAAAACTTATCTTGCGAAGGATCCCAAATTAAAGGAGTATTAGTCAGTGCAGTTCCATCTGGCTGAACATTGATAACTTCAACAATTTCCTTTAATTTTCTTGTTTCTTGGCCTTTTACAATTGCATGAGTCATTACAGCAACAACATCTAAACTATTGACCAGAGAAGGGTTTAAGCTAATTGGAGGGGTTTCTAATCTCCTAATAACAGAATCAACAGAATCTGCATGAATTGTTGAAATAGAAGCATGTCCAGAAGCCATTCCTTGAAACAAAACAGAAGCCTCTTCTCCTCTTACTTCTCCAACAATTACATAATCTGGATTTTGTCTAAATGAATTTTTTAATAAACTAAACATATCTACCTCTCCAATTCCTGTTAAAGAAACACCTGTTCTTGCAACAGAAGGAAGCCAATTTTCCCTAGGTAAATTTAATTCCCTAGTATCTTCAATAGAAACAACTCTTGCTTCAGGAGGAATAAAAAATGCAATTGCATTTAACAAAGTAGTTTTCCCAGAAGAAGTTGCTCCTGCAATCATTACATTTAATTTATACTGCATTAAAATCCAAAAAAATGCAAGCATTTCAGGAGAAAGTGTTCTAAATCCTAATAACTGAACAGGTGTCCAAGGAATTTTTGTAAACTTTCTTATTGTAAATGTAGGCCCTTTTGAAGTAATATCTTTTGTATAAGTAGCATTAACTCTTGAACCATCTGGCAAGCTTCCATCTAATAAGGGAGAAGCATAAGAAATATATCTCCCTGTTTTTTGCGCAAGTTTTTCAACAAAACTAGCAAGTTTTTCAATTGTATCAAATTTAATATTTGTTTTTAAATTCCTAAAAATTCTATGAACAATATAAAGAGGCTCATTAACCCCATTGCATTCTACATCTTCAATAAAATAATCCCTCATTAAAGGTTCAATTTCATTTAAGCCAATAAAATTTCTATATAAATAATAAAAAATTTTAAAATAAGATTCTTCTTCAACTTTTAAACTTAATTCAGTTATAACCAGTCGTGCAGTTTTGTCAATATATTCAACCAAATTATGCTGAGTTTTTTCAACAAGCATATTTATATTAGAAATATCAAGCATTGCTTTTTCAATTCTTACTAAAACTGCTTTTTCTTCTGTATTTAAAACAGGTTCTTCAATTTCATAAGAAACCTCACCTTTTTTTTCATCCCAAAAAACATGCGCGCCAACATAGGGTGCAATAAGCATGTATCTTACATCAATTTTAGATTTATCCAGCATTTTTGGAATTGTTGGGATAAACGGATTTTCATTAATTTCAATGCTTTCCATTTTAGATTTTAAGTTGTATCATCCTCGTTTATTAAAATAAAATTCATTAGTTTATTAAATTATTGTTTTACAAATATATTTTTAAAAAATTAAATCCTTAAATCAATATTCTTTTTTAAACCACCAGAACTAGTTCCAAGATTTTCAATTGTTAAAGAATATGGTGTTGGTGCTGAATTAATATCATATGCTTCATCTTTTCCATTATATGATAAATTAACATCAGAATATGTTAAATTTAGTGTAACTGTCCAAGGCCCAGTACCAGTTGTTTTAACTTTTAAATTTCCTACTGAAATTTCTGCTCCAGGCTCACTATATTTATATTTTGAATCAAGAGACCATACAATAGCATCATTAAGATTACTAAGACTATATGCCCCATAAACACTTAATTTTCCTTTTGAAATTTTTAATTCAGGGATTATTCTTTTATTTCCCTCTGCACCTAATTTTGTTTCAGTAATTTTTAAATCAACCTTATTCATTAAATCAATTGTCTGGTCAATAATAAATTTATCTTTCATAGAATCAATTTTAGGTTTTGCATATCCAAGCAAAAGTGCAATAATTGTAAGCCCGATTAGAGTATAAATTACTGTTTCAACCCATACTTGAGCTTTTTTGTTTTCAATTTTTCTTAGTTTAAATTTCATTTTAAAACTCCTATTTTAATTAATAATTCAAAAATTGAATATCCGACTACTAAAATTGAAATTATTGCTAAAATCCATTTCCACATTTTTTCAGTTTTTTTCTTCATCTTTATCCCTTTTCTATTTTTTATATTACTATTTCTTTCTAACCCTTTCTCTTTTTTTATAAATCAAAAATAAAAAAATAAAAATAAATTCTTTTTTTTCCTTTCTTAAGGCATACAAGCTGCAGCAGGAACAACAGACGATACTTCACAAGTATCTTTGCTTCCTTTTACCTTTGGTGCAACCGATAAACTTACAATGCTATTAAAATCTGCCAAACCCTGAGGAGTTGCATCAAATTTAAGTTGAGATGCAGTTAATTCTACTAAAGTATTTGTATTTGAACCTTCAGTTGTAGCATCCAAAGTTCTTGTAACTTTTTTACTATTGCCATTTTGTAAAACAGCAATCAAATCAACTGATTCTATTGGAGTTGCGCTACCACCCTGTTTAACAATAAATTTTACTTTACTATTTGTTTTATCTAAACCCCCCATATAAGGACTAGTACCTGGTTGAATAGAAACATCTTTTTCTACTACCTTATAACAGCTAGAACCTTCAACTAGTGAAACTTTTGTTACAGCATCAAAACATGATGAACTAGTTGCTGTTTGTTTGCTTATTAAAGGCATAACAGCTAACCAGACCACAGTTACTGCAGCCATTGTAATTAAAATTATCAAAACTGTCGCAACAATTGTTGACAATGCTTTTTTATTATTCATTTTTAACCTCCTTTCATTTTAATACGAATTTTATTACTAATCCATAAATTTTATAGATTATAATTTCTCTTTCTCTCTCTTTTCTAATAAATCAAAAATAAAAAAATAAAAATAAATTTTTTCCTTAACACTTTGCAACTGAAACAGTTGATGATATATCGCACATATCTTTACTTCCTGTTACATGAGGTGCAATAGATACACTTACAATATCTCCTATAACACCTGCTTCTGCAGCAGTCATAGAATATACTTTTTGAGTATTTTGTTCAAGATCACTTACTCCTTGGGATATCTTTTTAGTACTACTATCCTTGGAAACAGCAATCAAATCAATCCTATCAACAGAAATTACTCCACCACCACGTTTAACTACAAAATTTATATCAGTAGTTCCATCAATACAAGTAACTCCTTGAACTAATGAAATCTGAGTAACAGCATCAAAACATGATGAACTAGTTGCTGTTTGTTTGCTTATTAAAGGCATAACAGCTAACCAGACCACAGTTACTGCAGCCATTGTAATTAAAATTATCAAAACTGTCGCAACAATTGTTGACAATCCTTTTTTATTATTCATTTTTAACCTCCTTTCAATTTTGAAAAATTTATTTCAATTATAATTTTATCCTTTAATCTTTATTCCCTGCTCAATACAAGTATATTCTTTTTTATTTAAAGCTTCTCCTTTAACATTTCCAATTAATATAGGATAAATAATAATTTCTGTTGCACTAGTATGATCTCCCGCAGCCCAAGATAAAGGAATACTTGCAGAACCCCCTGCTAAAACTTTAGGATAAACCCCAGTAGTATCTTTAAATTCATAAATTGTAGAACTTCCATATTTATCAAAATATTTTGCAGCAATTTTTATAAAAGGAACATTTCCATTATTTCTTATTTCAACATTGCCCTCAACCTTTTTTGCTGTAAAATCAACCTGCCCACAAGCACTTTCAATTGGCTGTCCTTTTTTTTCAACTTGTTCAGAAATAAATCCTCTTGCCCATAAAAAAATAATAATTGCCAAAACTAAAACAAGCATAACTAATAATATTGTTGCAATTACAGGAGATAAAGCTTTTTTATCAACTCTTTTATTTTTTACCATCTTTTTTCTAATATAATATTGCCTGAGCAGTTTATAAATTTTATTGAGGTATGAAGTATCTTAAATTTGGATAATTTGCATTTCAGATTAATATCAATTTACCAGTCAATTTTATTAAATCACAAAACCCTGAGGGGTTTTTACCCCCACTTAAAAGTCGAGGTTTGTTCGTGGTTTTGTGAGAACCGGAAAAATCTACACAAACAAATAATTACTACAACCTAAATATTGTAGATTTTTACATGTATTAATCTCTAATAATTCAAAAAGTTTTACTCTTCCATCTTGCGTTACTTATTGTAAGAGCAAAACTTTTTGTCGCTAGAAAATTCCATAAATTCTGCGAAGCATTATTTGTCCAGAAAGGACTTTTAAAAATTATTTAAGGCATAATAGTTAATCTCTGGCTTACAATCTGACTGCAAAAAACTTTAGTATGAGTTTTAGAATCAACTATATATGGTTGAATTTCTAAAAATCCTAAATTAGACCCATCAACTAAACGAGATTTATCCAGAGCCACATAAGAAATTCCATCAGTAGAATATTTATATGGAATTGCTTTTTCACCATCATTTGGACTTAAAGAAGTTCCATCTATTCCTCCTTCAGTTCCATCAGTACTTAAAGTATATATTCCAATTGTTGCATCAGCACTAGGATTAACTTTTGCAATAAAACCAGTTATATTAAAAAAACCTTTATTTTGAACAGTCACACTAAATACCCCCCCAGACCATTGATATCCCTTAATAATCAATCCAATACCATCAGGGCACTCAACTTTTTCATTAGGGGTTGCATAAAACTTTAACCAACCATAAACCAAACCAGCAAGAGAAAGAGTTATTGCAATTAAAATTGCATAAGCAACAATCTCACTAATAGCATTTTTCCGATAACCAAGTGGCCTAAGCAGTCTGAATGTCATTTTCATTTTTAGAAGTCTTTTTAATTATTACATAAAAATTATCCTGACCCGTTAGTGTGAAAGTATAAGGAATATCATTAAACAATACTGTAACTTGTGATGAAACAGGTACAATATTTTCTTTAATTTTATTTCCTAACCCAGGATCATCTGGATTTTTAAGATAAATTTCTCCTCGAGTAGTATAAGTTATCACCCGAACATTATTTAGATAAGTATATCCTTCAATTAAATCTGCTCCTCCAGGAATTGTTTTACCCTCAACTTTTATATTGCCCTTTGCCCAATTCTCAACAGTTGCAGAATTTTTATCCCCATATAAAACAACAACTTCTGCATTAGGATCTTTATATTGCATATCTGTTACTGCAATATTTAAAAAATTTTGAAGTTCATCATTACCACTATAAACCCCATAAGAACTAACTTGCGCAGATTCTGATTTTAATTGATAGGTTAAATCTAAAGAAGTTTCTTGCTGTTTATTAGTATTAATATAATTATAAGTTGTACTCAAACTTAAGATAACTGCAGATATTATAACTGCAGCAAGAATAAAAAATTGTCCTCGTTTATTTAAATTCATATCAACCTCTTATAATTTTTATGAAAACCTCTTTATAAATTTTCCTAAATAATAGATTGTAAAATCTAACATACAACAAAGTTGAATTAGTTTGCTTTAACAGCAATGATAAAATAGCTATCTCGCGATAGCTTCGAATAATTAATGAATAGTTAGGAGCTGCTAAGCGACTTAGTATCTCCACAAAGTGCAATAATCTATTAAATATAATTATTGAGAATTAGCTTATTTAAAGTGCAGACCCGAAGATTTGCTTCAATTCGCTGTAAAGAGGACTTTAAATCTCCTCAGTTCTGCGACCCTTCAAGCACCTAGACCATAACTTAGGGCTGCTCCGATCAAGGTCTGACCCATTTCACTACAGCAAGATCAAGAAGGACAAAACCTCAACGTCAAATTAAAGACATTTACAGTTGCATGTCACGCTTCTTCTTGCAGTTTACCATAAGTCCATTTGTAAGCAGCGTAGGACTAGCACGCCAACCTGGTCTGCATATTTATCACACAATAAGCATTTATAAAACTTTATCGAACTCAATCTACCCAAGACCAAAAAATTTAAATACTACACTATATAGTAATATATACTATGGAACTAATAGCAAAAATAACAAAAGGAATTAATGTTGACCAGATTTACATATCAAAAAAAAGAGCTGGTTTTCCTATTGGAGAATATGTTAAAATAATATCAATATCAAATCTCCAGGACAGAGAATTGTCATTAAAAGAAAAACCTTTTTTTTATGGACTAAATAAAATTGAACCAATTAAAATAAAAATAAGTGAAGAAATCTTTGATTTAATTGAAAATGAAATTGAAACCCAAAATGTAATTATAACTGGCTCTTTTTTAGACATTGGATTTAATTTTAAAGATTTAGATATTTTAATTGTAATTCCTCAAGTCAAAAATGAAGAACACTCTCAAAAAATTATAATTGAAAAAATAATCAATAATATAGGAATACAACCACACATAATTTTTATAGATAATAAGTCATTGATTGAAGGACTTTCAACAGACCCTTTATATCAATCAATGCTTTCAAAATGCGTCTCAAAAAAAAGAATTATTTATAAAATAGAAACCAAAAAAATTAACTATAAACTACTTGATTTGCAATTACTAAAAAGCAAGATCGTGTTTGATAATTATGATTCTTTAACAGGAGAAGAAAAATATTATTATTTACAGAACATGATGAGCATATATCTTTTTTTAAAATTAGGAAGAATAACAAAAGATAATGTTGAAAGCGAGATAAAAAAGAATTTTGAAGATAAAAAAACAATAAAATATGGCTGCATAGATAAAAAAGAATTTCTAAAAAAATATAAAAAAATATACAACCAGACATTTGATTTAATAATAGATAAAATAAAAAAACAAGATGCAAAATAAAAACCATTTCGTAAAATTGTTTGTTGGAAATATTTGCAATTCTATTGTTCATGCTATTCTTGAAAAAGCAATTAATTTAGAAGAAATAAAAATTAGATACAATAAAGAACTTCAAACAAGTTTTGAAAAAGCAGAAGTTTACAGGCAAAAAATAAATCCAATAAATACCTCATTACCATTAAAAGACATGCAATTTATTAAGGAAACAATAATACATCATGTCAAAGCAGAACTAAACAGTAGAATTTTAAGAGGATACAAAAATATTAATCTTTCTTTAATTGAGCCAACCACTGATGATTTTTTAAAAAAAATGAAGATTATGTAATAATTTATAAAAAATGAATGAACCAAAACCAAATCAAATTTATCAGCATTTTAAAGGAAAAGAAAAATTATACAAAATACTAGAGATTGCAAGAGATTGTGAAAATCCTGAAAAAAAGATTGTTATTTATCAACAGCTTTATGAAAGTGAATTTCCAAAAGGAACAATATGGGCTCGTTCTCTAGAAGATTTTGTAGGATATAAAAAAATAGAAAATAATAAAGAAATAAAAAGATTTATTTTAATCAAATAATTTTTCTTAAGAATAGATAAGATAAACTATTTAACTGAATATGCAACTGCATTGAAATAATTTGCTTAACAGCAAGAATAAAATAACTATCTAGTGATAGTTTTGAGTAATTAATAAATCATTAGGAGCCGACAGGCGACTTAATATAAAAACGAAGTGCAATAATCAGTAAATGTAAAGTTCATAAGTTAATTTTTTAATAATAGTTAAATTTAAAACCCTAAACAATTTTATTATTTTATGTTGCTTGAAGAAAAGCTTAAAGAATTAGGAAAAGAAGTTGTGTGGGTGAAGTATCATCTTACAGATATCCAAGGACATTTAAGAGAAGTATCTGTTAGAAAAGATGCGATTTCTGAAGAAGGTTATACAACTACAGATGGTTCTTCTGTTTTTGGAAAAATAATTCTTCCTACTGAAAGTGATATGATTATTATTCCTGATGTAAATACTTTAATGGTTTTGCCCTGGCAAAAAGATACAGCAAGAGTTATATGTGATGCTTATCACTCTCCAAAAAGTGAAGATGAACAACCAGAACCTTTTTTAGGTTGTCCAAGAAGCATACTTTCTTCTGTAGAAAAATCAATAGACAAAGAATTAACTGAAAAAGTTTCAAAATTATATGAAAAAGAACCTAAAAAATTCCATGCTCATTTTGCTCCTGAACTTGAATTTATTTTAATTGATGAAAAATACCCTTATGAATCAATTCATAAAGACGAAAGATTAAATAATAAAAATTATTTTGTTCCGCCTAAACAAAAAGTAGACAATTTTTTAAAACAAGTAATTGATGCTCTATCTATAACAAATATGAAAAGAGAAAAATACCATACAGAAGTCACAACTTATCAATGTGAAATAGGAATTGGGCATGGAAATGCAAAAAAAGTTGCTGATGCAAATGTAACATTAAAATATATTATTAAAACACTTGCTGAAATGAATGGAATGCATGCATCTTTTATTCCTAAATTTAAACAAGGGGTTAATGGTTCTGGGATGCATGTGCATCAAAATCTCGCAGTAACATTTGACGATGGAGAACATAATCTTTTTTATAATAAATCTTCTAAAGACGGATTATCTCAAATTGGAAGCAATTATATTGCAGGATTATTAGAACATGCAGAAGAAATTACTGCAATAACAAATCCTTTACCAATTTCATATAAAAGATTAGTTCCTGGCTGTGAAGCTCCTACTTATATTGCTTGGGACTGGCAAAATAGAACTGCACTATGTAGGGGACACTCTCCAAATACAAAAAAAATAAGAGTAGAATACAGAGCACCAGACCCAACTTGCAATCCATATCTTGCTTTTGCAGCAATGCTATCTGCAGGTTTAGAAGGAATAGAAAAAAATATTGAATTGCCTGCCCCATCTAAAAGAGATTTTTATCATGATAATGAGGGGGTTAAAGAATTACCAGGAAATCTAGGCAATGCTCTTGAACTTATGAATAAAAGTGAAATGTTAAGAAAGAGATTAGGAAATTTTGTTGTTGATACATTATATACACTAGGTTCTGCAACTTACAAAGATTATTCTAGCCAGATTAGCGACAGAGATATTGAATTATTTTTCTAAAAAGAGCTATAAAAAACCATAAGCCAAAACTTTAAAACCTTTTAATTCTCTAATAAATTATGCCGACATCGCTTACAGAAAACAAGGTTTTCTGTCTGTTCAACTTTTGCAAGATTGAACACAAAGGTAGAGTAGTGGATTGCTAAAAAATTATAAACCGAAATTTATACTTATATTCATGCCGACATCGCTCAATGGTAGAGCAGTGGATTGCTAATCCACGCCCTTCGGGGCTTCGGGGTTCAATTCCCCGTGTCGGCGTTAACTATTAAGAATTGAACCCTGGTTCAATCCCCGAAAACTTTTCGCTCTTGCAATCATTAAAAATTCAGTAGATATATCAAGAGTAAAATTTTTATGTCGGCGTTTATCTGAATTGAACCAAAATTCTAAGAAAGATTATATAAACAAAAAGATTTATTATAGAATAAACATTTAAAAATATCAGAAAAAGATGGAAACAAAAGAAATTTTAAAAAAATCTGGCTGGATTTTTATGATTATAGCAAGTGTATTGATAATCTTATTTACAATAGGTTTTATTATTTCTCAATATGTTCAGATTAAAAATGAAAATAAAAATAGCACAACCCAAAGTTATATCCCTCAAAAAAATATTCAGAAAACTTATTCAGAACCTCAATGGGGAGAAATGCCAATTTACTATCAATTTGAGAATTTAAATTCCTGTGGAAAAATTATTCCTGAAAAAATTCTTAGGTCTTTTGAAAAAATAAAAATACAAACAAATAATACTGTTTATTTTGAAGAAAACATAAACAAGCTAGGAATTAATATAACTTGCTATCAAGAAAATTCTAATGAAGAAACAATAGATGAAGCTGCTTATTTTACAAATAAATACAGACAAATAACAAATGCAGAAATTAATTTTTATGACACTAATAATTCAGATTACAACCCTTTATGCAAAAATAGTTCATATATTGAAGTTCATCAAATACTTCATGCACTAGGATTCGCACATTCAACAGATTCAAAAAGCATAATGAACCCAAATAAAAAATGCAATGAAACAATAGATACAGGGATAATTGATAAACTAATAATAACCTATAAGCAATAAAAGAATTTATAAACTAAACAATTCAAAATTAAAGATGGAAAAAGATATTGGAAAGATAAAAAAGAATGACAATACTGATATTGTTGTAAGAATTGATGATTTTGGAGGAAAGGCAGGATTAACAATAAGAGAATTTACAACTTCAGACAGATATACTGGATTTACAAAATCAGGAACAAGAGTATCTGCAGAAAATTTTTCAGAATTTAAAGCTTTAATAGACAGTATAAAAGAGAGCGACTTAAAAGCAATGGAATCAAGTTCAGAAGATAAAGAAGCTCCTAAAAAAACAAAAAAAGTTGTTAAAGAATCTGAAGAAAATCCAGAAGATTATATCTAATGAAAAATTTAAATAGAACTAAAGAGGTATTAAAAAATGCAATTTTGTCCTAAATGTGGTTCAATACTTGTCCAAAAAACAAAAAATTTTGGATGCCCTAGATGCAGTTATACTACTAAAGATAAAGTTAAACTAGAAATAAAAGAAAAAGTAAATGAAAAACAAAGAGTTGCTGTTATAACTGATACAGATGTTGATGTTCTTCCAACAGTTGAACAAACCTGCAAAGAATGCGGACATAACAAAGCACATTTCTGGACTTCACAAACTCGTTCTGGCGACGAAGCAGAAACAAAATTCTTCAGATGCAAAAAGTGTTTGCATACTTGGAGAGAATATAAATAACAATATTTAAATTATTTCATAAAAAGCATATAATTTATTATCTTACCAAATTCTTTACCTTAAACACAAAATTATTTAAACTTTAAATAACCTCGATTATTATGGAATCACAAAATATATACAATAAAGACCTAGAACAAATCAGAATAGATATAGAATTAATAAAGGGATTATTAATGCCAAAGGTAGATGAAGAAGGAGAATTATCTGATTGGGCTAAAAATGAATTAAAAAGAGCTAGAAATATGCCTGAATCTGAATGTATTTCTTTTGATGAAGTCAAAAAAAGAATAAAAAACAAAAAATGAGTTTTTCAATAATTTTTGATAAAGAGGCGGTAAAGTATTTAGAAAGTCTACCTTCAAATATTTCTGAAAGAATAATTAATAAGTTTGAAGAAATAAAAGAAAATCCTTTTAGATATATAGAACATTATGAGGGAGAATACTATAAAATTAGGATAGGGGATTACAGGGCTTTAATTGATATAGACTACTCTAGAAAAATTTTATTTATTAGAATTATTGACAAACGGGGAAGAGTCTATAAAAGATAAGAAAATAAATTATTATATCTTTTAATTTTTATCATTCAACCCATCTAAGATTTCCATTTTCATCTCTAATAAGTTCAAGATTATATTTTAATAAAGGCAATTGAGAATTTTCCAAAGATTTACTTTCATAAGATTGTTGTATGGGTAATGCTTCATCGCCTATTCCAGAATCACCCCAAGTTCCTTCAATAGCTTCTGTAGCAACCATCCCCAAAATATCATTCATACTATTCATAATTAAATAAAATTAATTTAGTTTAAATAATTATTGGATTTTAAACTATTAAACTTAAAAGATAATTATCTAAAAGGAGTTTGCTTTAACAAGCAAAAATAAATGGAATTTTCTAGCGAAAATTACTAATAGTTAATTAATCAGTGGGGGCTGCAAAAAGTTTCGCTCTTGCAATAAGTAACGCAATATAGAAGAGTAAAACTTTTTCTAGGCGACTTCTTATAAAAACGAAGTGCAATAATTAATAAAAGTAATTTCTATAAATTTATTTAATAACATCAAAAAAACAATGGGGCACCACACTTTAAAATGTGTGGTTTGTAAAGCCCCTTGTTTTTAGGATGATCCAAAATCTAAACATTAAAGTTACGCCACATTCTAAAGAATGTGGTTAGATTTATGGACATCTTATAAAAAATTTAATCTTAAAATAAACTCAAACATATACATCCCGATATATATTTTCTAAAGTTTTAAAAACTCCCCCAACCTAATCAATCCAGGAGGTGTATTAAATGCCAAAAAAGATAGTAACAGATAATAAAGGATGCTGTATGCATAAAGGATTAATGGGAACTAAGATGTTAGTTTTAGGTCTTTTAATTATTGCAAACGCATACTGGATGGTAATGAGTTGGGCTTATTTTATAGCTTTAATAGTTATAATTGCAGGATTATCTAAAATGATAATGCCACATTATCACGAATAAATTTTCCAAAATAAGAAATAAGAAATAATTTTTTTTAATTTATAATTAATCAGGACAGTTATAACACTATAACTGTTAAGTAAACTATCAAACTTAACATGCAACTTCGTTGGAATAGTTTGCTTGAACAAGCAAAAATTAATAGAATTATCTAGCGAAAAAATTTTTACTCTTGCAATATATCCTTTAAGATACTAAGAGCAAAATTTTTTCAATTTCTAAGATTAATTAATAAATCGTTAGGAGCCGCTAGGCGACTTAATATTATAATAGAATGCAATAATTAGTAAATGTAAAGTTTACAGGTTTACTTAACAATAACAAACATTTTTTAAACACAAAATAACTTATTTTTTAAAGGCCTCGTAGCTCAGTCTGGTTAGAGTACCGGACTCTTATGTAAGGAACCAAGGTTCCTTGACATTCAACTTCCTTTGAATTTCAGGGGCAGAGATATCCGGGTGTCGGGGGTTCAACTCCCCTCGGGGCCATTTATCCTTTTTCTGAATAACAATCCTTAAAAACATTAGAAAAAGTTCAAATAAATGAACAGACGAAAAGCATTAGGGCTAACAGGATTATTATTTGCTTCATTTATTTCTAAAAGCTCAGAAGCTCAAAAATATAATCCCTTAAGTATAAATAATTCTGTATGTTCTCCAGATGGATTAAATATTTTTTCAGATAAATTATTTATATCAAAAATTCAAAAAGATTATAATCCTCCAACAAAAGAAAAAATTAAACAAGTTATAAGAGGCAGTATTCTTTTTGGAGCATATGTTTATCTTTTTCGAGAATTGAGTATAAATGGGGCATATAAAATTCCAACAGATTACAAAGATTAATCAATTAAAACCTTAGAACAAAGATATATAGATTCTTTACCAGAAAAAGCATCATCCCTTTTTCTTATGCAATATTTGCATATTTCAGAAGGATAAATGCACTGCTTATTTTCTTCAAAAATACGTGCATCAAAAGGCAAATCTTGGCAAAATTGAATAAGAATTTCTTCTAAAAAATTGTGAATTTTAATGCCTTTTTCAAGAATTTCCATATCTTCCATATTTATCCAACAATAGTTCTTACTGCATCAATATGTTCTGCTACTTCTTGACCTCTCTTAGTCAATTTGATTATCTTTATTCTGCCTTTTTTCTCAAAAACAACTAATCCAAGCTCTTCTAAAGTCTGAAGAATCTTTACTGCATGGCTATAAGTGCAATCAACTTCTTTTGCTAAAATAGAGCCATATTTTGCTCTTGAAACTTTCTTTAATGCAATTAGAATTAATGCAGGTTTTCTTCTAAAAAATAAATCAAAGTTATTTGCCATTTTAGTGTATTTTATAATATATTTTTTAATCTATATATCAGGATGAGATTGAGCTTATAAAGTTTTCCTAGAAAATTCGTCCACGACTAGTAGAGAAAAAATAAGGCATATTTTCCACCAACTATTGTAAAGTTACAATAAAAATAACTCAAAGTAAGTTTTAAATATCATACTCTTTTCAATATTATATGATAGATATCAAAATCATCAGAGAAAACCCAGAACTAGTAAAAGAAAACATAAAAAAGAAATTTCAGATAGAAAAACTACCTCTTGTGGATAAAGTCAAAGAATTAGATGAAGAATGGAGAAAAACAAGATTAGAAGCAGACAATTTAAGAGCAGAAAGAAACAAACTTTCTGAACAGATTAATCAGGCAAAAAAAGATAAAAACGAAAAAAAAGCCCAGGAAATTATAAAAAAAGCAAAAGAAATTCCAGAACAAATTGCAAAGCTGGAAGAAAAAGAAAAAGCTCTTGAATTACAGATTAAAGAAATTATGTATAAAATTCCCAACATAATTCACAAATCAGTTCCTATTGGAAAAAATGACGCTGAAAATGTTGAAATAAAAAGAATTGGCACTCCAAAAAAATTTAATTTTAAAATAAAAAGCCATGCTGAATTAGGGGAAGAGCTTAAAATTTTAGATTTTGACACTTCTGCAGAAATTTCAGGAAAAGGATTTTACATTATGAAAGGAAAACTCGCAGAATTAAATATGGCATTGATTAATTTTGCAAGAGACCACATGATAAAAAATGGATTTTTATATGTTGAGCCACCATTAATGATTAAAAAAGAAGTTTTAACAGGAGTTTATTCAAATAATGAAATAGATGCAATGGCATATAAAATTGAAGGAGAAAATCTTTATCTTATTGCAACATCTGAACATCCTTTAATCGGCCAGTTTATTAATAAAATTCTAAAAAAAGAAGAACTTCCGATAAAACAAACCGGATATAGTATGTGTTTTAGAAAAGAAATTGGAAGCCATGGAATAGATGAAAAAGGGATTTACAGAACACACCAATTTAACAAGCAAGAAATGGTATTAATCTGCGAACCAGAAGATTCTTACAAATGGTATGATAAAATGTTAAGTTATTCAATAGATATTTTCAAAGCTTTAGAAATTCCAATAAGAGTTTTAGAATGCTGTTCAGGAGATTTAGCTGACTTAAAAGCAAAATCATGTGATTTAGAAGCATGGAGCCCAAGACAAGAAAAATATTTTGAAATTACTTCTTTAACAAATATGGAAGAAGCACAGGCAAGAAGATTAAATATAAAAATTGATGACAAGGGGAAAAAATACTTTGCACATACACTAAATAATACTGTTATAGCAACTTCAAGAGCACTAGTAGCAATAATGGAAAATCATCAGCAAGCAGACGGCTCAATAAAAATACCCAAAGCATTATGGCCTTACACTGGATTCAAAGAAATAAGAAAAGAAGAAAAGAAAATTGAAAAAACAGAGAAAAAAACTCCAAAAAAAGAAGTTAAAAAGAAGCCAGCAAAAAAGAAAAAATGAAAATAAATTTTTTAAATGTCTTTGAAAGCATCCAAGAAGCATAGAAAGAAATTGAAGCAGGGAAATGCAGAAAAGTTAGCAAAGAAGAATTCTTAAAAAATATCAAAGAATGGTAGAGATTATTTATAACTCGGTTTATATAAATTATCCCACATAAATTTATTAATTAAAAAATTTGTCTTTTATTAAAAGGATGATAAAAAGATGATAATTACAATTTCAGGAAAACCTGGTTCTGGTAAAAATACTGTTTCAGATATTCTTGCAAAAGAGCTAAATCTAGAAAGATATAGTGTTGGGAATTATAGAAGAGAAATGGCAAGAAAAAGAGGACTAACTATTGCAGAACTTAATGCACTTGGAGAAAAAGAAGATTTTACAGATAAAGAAGCAGACAACTGGCAAATTGAAATAGGAAAAACAAAAGATAATTTTATTATAGACGGAAAACTAAGCTATTATTTTATTCCAAACTCTCTAAAAGTTTTTCTTAATGTTTCTCCCGAAATAGGTTCAAGAAGAATAATGCTTCACGGCAGAATTGAAGAAAGAATGAATAATGAACAAGAAGCACTAAGATTATGGCACGAAAGATATAATTCAGATATAATAAGATATCAAAAATACTATGGGCTAAATCCCCATGATAAAGAACAATTTGATTTTATTCTGGATACATCTTATCGGACAATTGATAAAGTTGTCGAAGAGACTTTAGGGTTTATAAGAAGATAAAATTCACTAACCTCAAACTTTATAAATAAAATATATCTAATATAAAAATGGCTGAAATGAGTATGCCCGGGAGCAGTTATGGCGGGCTTGTAAGATATAATGAAGAATATCCTTCTAAATTAAAATTCAAAGCACCTCATGTAATTATAATGGTAGCTCTAGTAAT
>JAUSIT010000010.1 GCA_030647965.1 Nanobdellota archaeon
AAGTGTTGAAGAATGTTTAGACTATTGTTCTATTCCTGAAAATGAAGTAGAATGCACCCAATATATAGAATCTCAGGGATTTGATGTCTCTGGAGGAGAAATAACTCTTTAAAAAATGGGTAGAAAAAAATTAATTCAGAAAATTCCAAAATCCGTAATAATTAAATGCCCTCATTGCACTGAAAAAATAAAAATAACAATTTCTCAAGATTCAGGAGTTTTTTTCCTTGATTGTAAAAAATGCAAGCAAAAAATTACAACACCAATTACTCAATGTTGTATAATTTGTGCATTCTCAGATAAAAAATGCCCTCGTTCTTTAATGATTGAAGCTCGAGCAAAAGGCCTTGAAATAAAATAAAATTTTCTTAAAATTTCTAGTGAAAATTCAATCATAAGCTTTATAAACCCTGCATTTATCATATTTAATTTTGTTTTGACTAAATAAAATTTTGAACAAGATAACATGGAAAAAAATAAAAAAATAAATAGAAAATTTTTAACAGATAAAGTACTAATTCCTTTACTTGGAAGTTCAGCTTTATTGCCTCTTGCTGCGTCATTATTTCTTTCAAATCAGGTAACTTCTTGTGCAAATATTGAAAAATTAAACCAAAGGCCATATTCTATTGTAAATGAAAGACCTTACCAAAAACCAGGGACAAATTTAGAAGATAGATTTAATTTAAAATCCGATCAAGTATCAAATGCTTCATTTTCTCTGCCAAACTTATATACTTTAGGTTATTCTATGGATGTTATAAATTCAGTGGGCAGAGATTTAACAAATCATTTGTTTATATCAGAGAAATCTACTAAAAATGATGTTGATGTTCAAAATATTGAAAAAGATAGAAAAGAGTTTATGACTGATAAAGAAATGAATAGTTATATAAAAAGTGCTTATGCTAAGATAAGGGTTCCAAAATATATAGAACCTAATTTTGTTAAATCTTTGATAAACTTAGAATCTAATAAAAATATTTATGCTCAAAGCCCAAGGGGAGCAAAAGGAGTTATGCAATTAATACCTGAAGCATGGAATGAAGTGGATAATTCTAACTTTTATGAAAATTGTTTTAACCCTCAGAAAAATATTGAAGTCGGAATAAAATATCTAAAATGGATTAATAATTATTTGAAAGTAAACTATGGTGATTGGGATCAAATTCCAGACAATGAAAAAAGAGATTTAATTGCTGCAGCATATAATTGTGGCATTGGGCAATTAGAGAGAAAAGATTGGGACATTAATCAAACTCCGAGAGAAACGCTAAATTATGTTGATAGTTTAAAAGCATCAAGAGATTAATTAAAAATTTCACAAAATTATTTTTTTAAATAATCTGATTTTATAAAAAGATTTAACAACAATATAGCTTGTCTGTTTTCTTATCACCTTTTCCAAAAGGATTTCCTGTCTGTCTAATATTATCCATCATTTCTTTATTTGCTTCAAGTTCTTTTCCTTTTAAATTCAAAACTTCTCTTGCATTTCTTACAGCTTCCCAAACCTTAATTTTCAAAGGGCATTTTTGTTCGCATGCTTTACATAAGTTACATTCAAAAACAATTTTGTCAATAAATCTTTCAGAAAACATAATTGCTTTCCCCCTTGGAGAATAATACTCTTCTTCCATTATTTTAAATACAGGACATAAAGATTTACATAATCCGCAGTTTATGCAACCATCTACAATCCCTTGTATTTCATCTTCAATATTATTTATTTCAATTTCTTCTTTTTTTTGATCTTTTTTTATTTCTTCATCAACTTTTACTATTTCTTTGACATCTTCTTTTTTGTTTTTCATATTATCTTTTCTGGATTAAATTTATTTTTAGGATCATTTCTTTTTTTTACAGATTCATACAGTTTTTTTTCTGTTTTATCTAAAAAATTCTTTTTTAAAAGTCCAATTCCATGTTCACCAGTAACCTGCCCCCTTAATCTTTTTACAATTCTCATTAAATCAGGAATTTTCTTTTCTTGTTCTTTTGAAAAACACGGATGTAAAATTCCAACCCCTAAATGTCCAAATGTTGGAATTTTATTTGCTTCAAGCCAAAATATTAAATCACTAATTTTATCTAAAAACATTCTTGGATCTTCTATTCTAGAATATCCTTTTTCAGCAAGTATAGGATAAGTACTATCTCTTAAAGACATTATCCGATTATAAGCATCTCCTTTTAATTCTCCGCTATCTGATTCGTATTCAATTAACAAATTATACTTTTTTTCTAAACCCAATAAACCAGAAACTTTTTTATCAAAAAATTCTATCATGCTTATCTCAGAATTTAATCTAATTTCTCTTACAATATCTATTATATCAGAAATTTCCTCTCTTGAAATAATGGACGCGCTTCGTTTTACTTTTGGAGAGAGTTTTAAACTTGCCCTTATAATTATTCCAGTAATCCCTTCTAATCCTGTAAAATCACTAATTTCTGCTTTTCCTTTTCTAATTATTTTTCCTTGGCTATCAATTATTTCAATCCATTCAATCCATTTAGAAGTTTTTCCATATTTTATTGCTCTTGAGCCAACAGCATCTGTTGCAATCATCCCCCCAATTGTACAGACTTCATGAGAAGAAGGTTTTACAGGAAATTCTAAACTATAATTATCTAAAAACTCATTAAGATCATCTAAAACAATTCCTGTTTCAACTTCAATCTTTTTTCTTCTTTCGTCAAAACGAATAATTTTATTTAGTTTAGATAAATCAATTACAACACCTTCATTAGGCACACATCCCCCAACAAGGCCTGTTCCGCCACCACGAGGAATTATCTTTTGATTTAATCTTACTATATTTGTAACTTCATTAATGGTTTTTGGGATTACTACTTTTAATGGATTTCCGATTATCTGTGAAGCATCTGTTCTATAAACAATATCTTTTGATTTTAATTTTATCATGATTTAATATAACTAAGCCTCCTTAAAACAAATGTTGAAAACTCTTCTGATTTATTTGAAGCAGTTTGCAAATTTGAAAAACACAATCCACAAGGAGATATAATTTTTTCAACCTCTTTAGGAATTTCATTAGCTCTTCTTTTAGCGATTTTTTCAGAAAGTTCTGGGAAATTAGCTCTTACTCCCCCACCACCGCCACAACATAAAGAATTTTCTTTATTATGTCGCATTTCTATAATTTTACCACCTAAGATTTCTATAACTTCCCTAGGTTCATTATAAATATTTGAATATCTCCCTAAATGACATGGGTCATGAAAAGTAACTACTTCATCTGGCCCATTAAACTTTATTTGTTTTTCTTTTAATGCTTTTAAAATTGCACTACTTGCATGTTCTACTTCAATATTCCATTCTCTTATAAATTTAGGATATTCTTCTTTAAACATATTATAACAAGAAGGACAATTAGTTATTATTTTTGCAACATTGTATTTTTTAAATAATTCAAAATTCTTTCTTGCAAGTTTTTGAGCATCTTTTTTATATCCTGCGTTTATAACAGGAGAACCACAACATACTTCATCGTTTGGAATAAGGATATAATCTATTTCTAATTTAGCAAATATATTTTTATAATTTTCAAATTCTTGCTTTAAAACCCCTTTTGTTAAGCATCCCGGATAGTATAATGTATTTTTTCCAAAATCCTTAAACCAGTTAATTACGCCCATTTTATTTCTAATAACTAAGATTATATAAGTTTAACCTCATTTTATGTCTTTTAGTTCTTTAAGAAAAACATTGCTATTGCAACAGCCAGCATTATTAAACCCATTATTAATCTAAATATCTTTTTATTATCTTGAGACCAATTTTGTATTTCTTCAGCAGAAGAAAATTTCCAAATAACAAATGAAGATATTACTATTAAAGGCAAGACAAATATAAAATTATATAACAAAAGCCATGGGATAGCACTTATTCTTGTCATACTATCTGATAACATACTTAAAATAGCCAAATACCATATTCCTGTGCAAGGCAATTCAAATAAAGCAACTAAAAATCCTAAAATAAAAGCAGAAAATGGGGTTGCAATTTTTGCATATTTTTCAATAAGTGGCTTTTGTGATTCAGGTATTGCTAAAGATAAACCTTTCCCATAATAAAAGTAATCTTTAATATTAATTAAAGCAGCAATTAAAAGAACAATTATAGAAATATAATAAACCATATTAGTTATTTTTAGTGATTGTAATGCACTAAACAAACCTAAACCTGATAAAAAATAAACTACAAAAATTGTTGAAATATAAACAAAAACAACTTTAATCATTCTTTTTTTTGAAGGTTGTAAAGAAAGTATTATTAAAAGAAAAGCTAAAACACCCAAAGCACAAGGATTTACTAAACCATCTACAAGAGCAGACATTATAACAATTCCAAAAGTTAAATTTGTTTTAGAAGGATTTGCAGGATTTACTCCTGTTCCAGAAGTGGAAATATTTTTACAACTTTCTATATCTTTTTCAAAATTTTCTATAATTGATTTATCCCCTAATAAATAAGAAGAGTTTCCATTACATTCAATAACCACAAATGGCCAACCCCGGTTTAGTTCAGGAATATTAAATTTATTATTATATTCTAAAAACTTATCTCTATTTTGTTGATTTTCATAAACATTTATTCTTTCAACAATAACATTGGGATTGTTTAAAACTCCTGATGCTTCAACATTTGCACAATGGGAGCATCCAGAAGAATAAAAAAAATAAGCCTTTTTTTCAATTGTTTCTTGAGCATAAACTCCTACAATTAAAAATATAAAAATCAGTGCAAAAAATAAAATAAATTGTTTTTTATCCATCTTTTAATCTTGTTTACTCCAAGGAGAATGTCCAAATTGAATTACTAATTCTGCATCTGTTTTAGGTACATCGCATGCCCCATAACAACTTCCAAACCAGATAACCACATTAGCATTTGTTTCTTTTTCTAAATACTCTGCTATTGTTGTTGCAAATGGCTTAAAACCATCTGGAAGTTGCAATAAAACTTTTGCAGGTTTTTGCTTATTTATTTCTAAAACTATTTTATCAAGTTCTAGTTCATATTCTTTTTCAAACTCTTGCATTGTCTTTGTTTGCATAGAATATTTGAGTTTTTTATATTTAAAAAGGCTATGATGTAACTAGTTTTCCATTAAATTCAAAACATTTATAACCTATTCTTTAATCTAAAAGCCATCATAATCATCTCGCTTTGGCTGAGATGACGAACCAGCCCCAAACGCGGCGGGGCTGGTTCACTCATTTTAATAAGTGTTACTATTAATTAGAATAACTATAATAAAAAATCAAACCACCATCATCTCGAATAATAATACTATCTTTATCATTATTAAAAATACATGAAAAGTTCTTTGTAAAAATTCCAGAATTTATTTTTTCTTTATAAATATGATTTGCATCATCTTTAATTATAACATTTAGCTGATTGCATTTATTATTAATTATTAATTGTTCAGAATTAGTACATCCCTTTTTTTCTTTATATTCAAATTTAATTAAATTTAAACACCCATAATTCTTTGATTTTTTCCAAATTCCTAAGTTATTATTTTTAGCCCATTGTTCAGCTTTTATTAATTCTTCAGTATATTTATCAGAATCATAATAATATAAATTTCCAAATCCTCTTTCTAAAATCTCTTTATTTACAAAAGTTTTATCTATAAAAATATAAGCTAAAGTTCTGCCATATTTATCATTTTTATTTTCAGAATTAAATTCTAGTATAACTGTTTTATTTAAAACAAGTTCATCTAAAAATTCTTTAGCATCGGAATAATGGGGCATATTTTTTTCAGGAGTATTTATTCCCAAAAGTCTTATACTCATCCCATTTTCAAGTTCTAGTGTATCCCCATCAATAACTTTTTCAACAAAAACCTCTTGTTTTATAGTATTCCCTGTAATTTTGTAGAAAAAAATACCTGAAATTATAAAAATTAGAAGAAAAACTATCCAAATTGCTTTCATTTTTGCCCCTTTTACTAATAATTATAATATAGTAAGGTTTAAAAGTATATTTTTTATTCATATTTTATATAAATAGATCGTATCATAAAAATAATGAGTATCATCCCATAAAAAATATGGTTTGTAAAGCTCTTATTTTTAGGATGTTCAGAAATGTCAACGAAACATTTCGGACATTAGAAAAATACTGCAAAATGTCAAAAGTAAGAATAAAAATACAGAGTATTGATATAGACAAGCTGAATGAGCTAATTGAAACTATAAAGCACATAGCTAGTGAAGCAGGCACTCCTATTTCTGGTCCTATTCCTTTACCAACAAAAAGATTAAAAGTAACTTCTAGAAAATCTCCATGCGGCAATGGAACAGCAACTTTTGATAGATTTGAAATGAGAATCCATAAAAGAATTGTTGATTTAGTTGCAAATGACAAAGTATTGCACAGCATTATGAGACTTTCTATTCCAAGAACAGTTAATATCAAGATCGAAGTTATTGATTAAATATTACTTACTAATTTTAACATTTCATTTTAATACTAAGTCGCCTAGCGGCTCAAATTATTTATTAATTATAAATCAATCTACAATCTTTATGTAATGATAAAGCTGGACAAATCATTGTTTTACTTCTTAACTTGTATTTGAGGCATTAATTAATTATAATTTTCGCTAGAAAATTCCATATATCTTTGCTTAAGCAATATCATTATTTATGGGCAGCTATATTTGATAAATTTACTTATCTATGCATTATTCTAAGATTTGAATAATATTTTTGACATTCTTCTGCTAGTATTTTTCTATGACATTTTTCAGCAGATTCTTCAACACACAATAAAGTTATATCTTGTTCTAATGCTTGTTTAGATAATTTTTCAACTTCAATTCTAATATCTTTTTCTGATAAATATATTAAATATTCTTCTTTATATTCTTCAAAAGATAAACCTCTTTTATAATAATCCCCAACAAGTTTATCTGGTGGAGAAAGTATTTTTAACCATAAATCATAGCTTAAATTAGTAATCTTTGGATCAAGAGTAATCCCATCATTTAATGTATGCCTCGACATAACAGAAATTCTTAAACCATCTGAATCTAATTTTGGTTTATAGATAGATTTAGTATATAACATATAATCTAGAGGCTATGTTAAATTTATAAATTGTCCGTATTTTATTAAATCAATAAGCCCGGATGGGACAATGGTACTCCACGGCCCTGGAAAGGCCGGCCAGAAATGGTTTTCAGGTTCGATTCCTGATCCGGGCGTTTTTGATTTAACTATTTTAGAATTCTATTATAAATCAAAAACGCACGCAGGGCGTAATTAATCTAGAATCGAACCTTGGTTCTGCGTTTCCCCCCACCACAACTAATCTTAAAAACCCATTTCTTATGTTTAGTTTATCTGAAAAATGGGTGAAGAAAATTTTGAGATTTCTGTTAATGAGAATTTTTTTAATGAAGATACTATCTTTGATAATAACAAAGAAATTAGTTTTGAGGCCCCAGAATTATTAGAACTAAAAAAAGAAATGCGTCAAACTGAAAGCAATGAAGTTGAAAAAATTGAGCATTTGATTTCCTATGATTTAATTAAACATAATTTATCTTATAAATTGCCCCATCAATCAGAAGGAGCTTTAAGCATTATTAGGGATATGAATACTCATGCACTTTTAGCAGATGAAGTAGGTCTTGGAAAAACAATTACTGCCGGCATGGTAATAAAAGAAAGTGTTGTTAGGGGATTTATTAAAAAAGTATTAATTTTAGTTCCTCCTTCTTTAGTAGACCAATGGGTAGAAGAATTAAGAGAAAAATTTGAATTAAACTTTAAAATTGTTGAGTCTCCTGATGATTGGGTAAATCCCGGTTTTATGATTGCATCTTTAGATAGGGTTAAAATTTTTGATAATAATAAAAGGGAGTTTAAGCACAGTTTAGCTCATGAAGTTGTATGGGATTTAGTTATTGTTGATGAGGCCCATAAGTTAAAAGAAAGAAATACTATTCGCTGGAAATTTGTGGATATGCTTAAGAAAAAAAGATTTTTACTTTTAACAGCAACGCCCTTTCAAAATGATTTGCTTGAATTATATAATCTTTTAAATTTGCTTAAGAAAGGCCATCTTGGAACAGTTAAAGAATTTAGAAATAATTTTTTGTATAAAGGAAATAAAAGATATCCATTAAATCCTTTGGAATTGCGTAGAAAATTAGGGGAGTTAATGATTAGGCGAAAAAGAAATGAAATAGGGATTGAGTATAAACCTAGAATTCCAAAAATTATTAGTGTTAATTTAACTAAAGAAGAAAAAATAATCTATGATAATATCTGTGATTTAATTAAATCTAAATATTTTTTAGCTTCTGGAAGTCAGATAAATGGTTTATTGGCAGTTTATGCAATTCTTCCTAAAATAACTTCTAGCTCTCGTTCTGCAATTGAAAGTCTAACAAAAATTTGGGAATCTGAAGAATATCATGAAGAAACAAGAGCTCTTGCAAAAGGAATTCTAAATGATTATGCTAATTTAAAAATCGATTCAAAAATTGAAACAATGTTTAATTTAGTAAAAGAAATTAGAGCAAGAAGCAATGATGAAAAAATTTTAATTTATACTCGTCATCCAACAACACTAAGATATATTGTTGAAAAACTTGCACCATTAAATTTGAAAATTGTTGAATTTATGGGCGGATTAGACAGAGAAGAAAAAACTAGAAGAATTAATGAATTTAAGTCAGGAAACGCAGATGTTTTAATTTCTACAGATACTGGTGCAGAAGGATTAAACTTTCAGTTTTGCAGAAATTTAATAAATTATGATTTGCCATGGAATCCCATGTCTGTTGAACAAAGAATAGGAAGATTAGATAGAATTGGGCAAAAACGAGAAATATATATTTATTCTCTTGCAACAAAAGACACTATGGAAGCATATGTTGTAGATTTGATCATAAATAAAATGTGTTGTGTAGGTTTAGTAATTGGAGAATTGCCAATTATTCTTTTTAATTTAGGATTAGATGGCGAAGGCCAGTACGGCAGAAATAAAATTGAAGAAAAATTAATGAGATCTTTTATTGATTCTAAAGATAATCTAGCTCTTTTTGCTAGTGAAATTTCTCAAATCTCAAGAATTGTGGACATGGGGATAAAAGAATATAGAGAAATGGAAAAATTAAACAAAGAAATATTAGATAATCCTAAAGAAATGCATAAATAATTTCACACTAATCTTTTTAAATTGAGTTTAGTTTTTGATTTTTATGCTAGAACTAAAAGAGTTGATATTAGGATTTTTTAAAAGCCTTAAATGTGATGTAGAAGATAAAGGAGAATTTTTTATTATTAAAAATATTCCTGAAAAAGTTGAAAAGTTTTTAGATTTAACTTCTCCTGCTAAATTATATTTTATTAAAGAAAATTATTCTGGAGAAGGGTATTTAATTGATGAAACATCCAATGTTTTTAAAAAAATAAAAGATTATCTTAAGAATTCTCCAAGTAAAACTCTTTTAAAAATAGATTTTGATTTGCCAAATAATATAAAAGACAAGATAAGATTAAGGAATTGTTCTTTAGATAAAATTGAAAAGAAAAATGAAAATAATTATTTTTCAAGATTTAGTTTTATAACTACTTTAATGGCCTTAAATAAAACAGACCATATTTCTAATGAAATATTTGTTCATGAAGGCAAGATTGTAAATGGGGATTTAAGTAGTTATCAGGTTAGCGAAGGGGATATTAAAGAAGCTTCTACAGAACATTTAGAAGCAGATTACTTAGTTGCAAGAGAAAATTTAAAAGTTTTATTAAAAGATAAAATTTCTGAATTTGGAGTAGATTTGGGTATTAAATTAAAAAAAGAAATAGAAAGAATAAATATCCATTATAATCATATTCTGGAGGAATTTGAAGCTAATAAAGATAGTTTGCTTAAAAGAATAAATGCAGCTGGATTAAACAATGATATTGAAAAAATAAAAAAATTAAAAGAAATGCTTGAACTTTCTTTTTCAGAAAAAGAAGAGAAAAAAATCAAAAATGAAAGAGATATTATTTCGGGAAATGAAAGATCAAAATACTCGCTAAATATCGATCATAAACTAATTAATACTACTGTAATTTATTATCCTATTTTTAAAATTCAGGTTACCTTATCTGAAGCAGGATTTTCTAAAAATTTTGAGTTGGTTTATAATCCCTTAACAGAAGAATTAAGTCAAATTAAATGTGATTCTTGCAAAACTCAATTAGACCAGATTAATGTTTGCAGGGGCGGGCATATTTGTTGCAGTTCTTGTTTGCATTTATGTAATGAATGCGGAAAAAGGTATTGCCGGTTATGTTTTGCAGGAATTTGTAATAATTGCGGTAAATTAGTTTGTAATAATTGTGCAAGAAAATGTAGTGATTGTGGAAGTTTAAATTGTAAGAATTGCATGAGAAAAATTGGAAAAACAGGCTTGGAAAAATGTTCAAATTGCATTGTTTATTGTTCTAGTTGTTCAGCAATAACTGATAAAAAACAGCTTGTTAGAACCAGTGACGGAAGAATGATTTGCAGAGATTGCAGTTCTAAAATTAAGCACGCAATTCATTAATTTTTAATTTTTTTAGCATCTGCAGAATGAATCTAACAAACCTTTTTATAGCCTTTATAATTTTGTTTGCTAGGGGTGATTCGACCTCAAGCGAATTCTTGGGATATATAAAAATGATTATTAATAACCCCCGAGCAGAATCAAGAAATTGGACAGAAGAAGTTAGAGTTCTAAACAATTTAGAAGAATATGTCCTCCTTGAAGATATCTTTACTCAAATGCTAATTGAAACAGTTCCTCAAAGTTACAAATCTGAAACTAAAGTGCTTGCTTTATGTGTAGGTGGGGCGGGTTGTGCTAAAGAAGGGACTATGTTAAAAAAATTTTATAAAAAAAGATTTCAATTAACACCAGAAGATGTGTGGGTTGCGTCAACAGACATTCGTGAAACTAGGGAAATTAGGGACCCAACCATGAAAATAAATCAAGGGTATGATTTTGAACTAAATGGCCTGGCTGGAGATGCAAGACTATCTATCCCTTATCTGTATACTCTAGAAATATTTAATGAACAATTTAAAAAAGAAAGAACAGGAATAGGGCATATACATTATAATTATCCAAATCCTAGACAATGGGAAGGACTAATTGCAATGTTGTCAGAATCAGATGAGAACTTATCTCCTGGCGGGATTATTAGTGTAATCACATCCGACTTTATGTTTAACGATTTGCCTGGAATTAATTATCTAAGGGATTGCATTGCTGAACATTCTAAATATCAAGTTACCCCTTTTTATAGGTTTGAATTAGAGAACAATCCAGAACAAGGAATTTTTGGAATATTTACTGCTCTTAAAATAAATTCGGAGAATTTAAAATGCCAATAGATATGAGAGCAAGAAAACTAGCACAGGTCATTATTGACTATTCTGTATTTGTAAAACCAGGAGAAGAAGTAATTATTTCCGGAGGAAGTGAAGCAGAGCCATTTATTGCAGAGCTTTACAAAGCAGTTATTCTTGCAGGAGGCCATCCCACTATAAAGATGTCCCCGCAAAACCTATCTGATTTTTTTTATAAATATGCTACTAAAGAACAAATAGAACATTTTCCAAAGTTATGGTTTGATACAATAAAGCAGGCCCAAAAATATATTGGCATTAGCACAGATTATAATACTAAAGAATTATCTTCTGCAGATTCTAAAAAACTAACTGCAAGAGGAAAAATCACCAAGCCAATTTCAGAATATGTCTGCAATGAAAAACCAAAGATATTCAGAGTAACTACTGCCTATCCATGTGTTTCTCATGCAATTGAAGCTGAAATGTCTTTAACAGAGTGGGAAAATTTTGTTTATAGTGCCTGTCTGCAGGATTGGCCTAAATTGTCAAAAAGACTGAGAAAAATAAACAATTTATTTGCAAAAGGAAAATTTGTTCATCTTATTGGGGAAAATGTTGATTTGAAGTTTTCAATAGCAGGAAAAAATTCTATTTTAGATGACGGAAAAGAAAATATGCCTGGCGGGGAAATCTTTATGGCCCCTGGAAGAGAAAGTGTCAATGGCTGGATAAAATTTGAATATCCTGCCATAAGGGATGGAAAAGAAGTTACAGGAATCTTTCTGAAATTTAAAGACGGAAAGGTAATTGAATCAAAGGCAGACAAAAATCAGGAATTTTTAGTTGCAATGTTAAACACTGATGAAAATTCAAGCTATATTGGTGAATTTGGAATTGGTTGCAATCCAAAAATAAATAGATTCTCAAAAAATCTTTTGTTTGATGAAAAAATAGGTGGAACAATTCACCTGGCATTAGGTTCAGCCTATAAAGATAATGGTGGGGGCAATGATTCTGCAATACACTGGGATATTGTTAAAGATATGAAGAAAGCCAAAATAATTTTAGATAATAAAGTTGTTCAAGAAAATGGTGTATGGAAAATATGAAAAAATCAGATAAAATAGAACCAACAAATCAAGAATTATACTCAGCAATAATTGGAAATAGGGCTGCAATGATCTTTGGAAAAGATTTTAGTGTACTTAATTATGGTGAGAATTATGGAAATATTTTAAATGGTGGTAAAAGATTAATTAGGATAAGCGGATCTAAAAAAAGTTTTGAATTTTCTGCTGATGAAAAAGAAATTCCCAATAATCTCTATTTTAATACTAAGCCCCCATATCTTAAATTAAGTGAAGCTTCACATGTAAATAACTTACAATCTTTTTATACTTCATTTAGTCTAGATCAGCTTGTTGAAATTCTTCAGAAAAAAGGCATAAAATTTGAAGAATAAATTATTTTTTTCAAAATCCCTTTTTCTTTTTTAGATAATCAATAACTTTTTTACTTATCAAAGGTTTATTATTTTTATCCAAGATATATCTAAAAGGAAGTTCTACTGATTCAAATTCATTGAATTTTAATTCAACTTTATCCTGAAATTTTAATTTATCAAAATTCTTTCCTTTTAAAATTTCATTTACAACATAAACTGCATTATCTGTAGCCATTTGTTTTTTTCCAATATTTCTTGTTTCTGCTTTTGGCAAAAATTTTGTCAACTCTTTTTTTGTTCTTTTTTTAGGAGGATAATCTCCTAAAATGCCCCCAAATATAAAATAATCAAATTTTTTATCTTCTGGTGCTAAAGTTTTATTAGATTCAGGATCAAGAACAATATAATTTTTTAAATTTAAATTTTTAACAGATTCTCGAAAAACTTTTCCAAATTTTTTTAATTTGTCAATATCACTTTTATTTTTTATATTTGTAAA
>JAUSIT010000013.1 GCA_030647965.1 Nanobdellota archaeon
TTTAATATAATTAGGGTTGAATCAAGGAATAGGTTCAACTGCTTCAATTCGCAAGAATTGAAGACACCAAGAATTTCGTAAGAAATTGTTGTGTGCCTATCAGGGGCATTTAATATAATTAGGGTTGAATCAAGGAATAGGTTCAACTGCTTCAAAAGAAGTTATAATTACACAACCACAAATACTTAAAAACCTAAAATATTAATTTATTATGAGCGTGGGTAATATAGCGGTTAGTATCTCTGCCTTCCAAGCAGATGGCCCGGGTTCGATTCCCGGCCCGCGCATTTAGAAGCAAGGGACAGTACTAAAAACTCGTAAGTTTTTTCAACCGGCCCGTGCATATAAAAAACAAGAAAAAAAAATGAACGAAAAATTAAATCAGTTTTATGATAAGAATTACAAGAAGATATTGATTATCCCAATATTATTTATGATTCTTTCACTTGCCTATATTTTTTATTTTTATAATCAAAACGGAGATATTATCCAAAAAGATGTTTCTTTAACAGGCGGAACAACTATTTCTGTTTTTACAGATAAATCTGTAGTAGATTTGCAATCTTATTTAATAAACGATTTTCCTGATTTAATAGTAACTTCTGTTGAAGATAATTCTGGAAAACAAATAAAAATCATAATTATTGTTCCAGATGCTCCTGAAAAAATTACTCCTGTTTTAGAAAAATATTTTGGATATAAATTTACAGAAGATAATTCAAGTACAGAATTTACTGGTTCTAGTTTAAGCAAAGATTTTTACAATCAATTAAAAACTGCAATTATATTTGCATTTTTATTAATGGCTTTAGTTGTTTTTTTGATTTTTTCAAAAGGAACAAAAACTAAACTAACAGTTATTGGTTTAAATCTTATTGTTTTTATTTTCTTATTTCTTCAGGCAAATGCTATTTTTTTAATTTTAGCAGTTGTCCTTATGATTTTTATTTTTTATTTATACATTAAAAATTCTATTCCTAGTGTTGCAGTTGTATTTGCTGCTTTTGCAGACATTATAATGACTTTAGCAGTTGTTAATTTATTAGGTATGAAAGTTTCAAGTGCAGGAATTGTTGCATTTTTAATGTTAATTGGTTATTCTGTTGATACCGATATATTATTAACTACAAGAGTTTTAAGAAGAGGAAATAGTTCTGTAAATGAAGCAGTTTTTGGAGCAGTTAAAACTGGTTTAACAATGACTTTAACTTCTCTTATTGCAGTTAGTGTTGCTTTATTTTTTGTTTATAGTTTTGAAAGTATTTTAAATCAAATATTTAGTATTTTAGCAATAGGATTATTCTTTGATATATTTAACACCTGGTTAACTAATGCTTCAATGATTAAATGGTATGTGGAGGCAAAAGCACAATGAAAATAACAATAAAAATGTGGATTATGATTACATGTATATTACTTGCGATTATATCTATTTTTTCTATTCCTCCTACATTTATGGAAAAAGGAGTTTTAGTTAAATCTGTCGATAAAAATTCAAGTATTTTTGAAAAAGGATTAAGGTCAGGAGAGATTATTACTCAAATAAATAATCAAAAAATAGATACTCTTGCAGATTATTCTAAATCCATGGAAATTTTTGCAGATAATCAAACTCATAGATTGGAAATTACAACAAAATCAAATAGTATTATTGACCTATTTTCTCCATTAATTATTCAAGATATTGAAGTTACTAATATTCCTAAAACAAAAATAAAAACAGGATTAGACTTACAGGGTGGAGCAAGGGCGTTAATTACTGCAGAAACTCCTTTAACAGATTCTGAATTAGATGATTTAATTTCTGTATCTCAAGAAAGATTAAATATCTATGGCTTGTCAGATGTAAGTTTAAAAAAAGTTTCAGATTTATCTGGAAATAAATATATGCTTGTTGAAATTGCAGGCTCTTCTCCTTCTGATTTACAAGATTTAATTGCAAAGCAAGGAAAATTTGAAGCAAAAATAGGAAATGAAACTGCTTTTGTAGGGGGTAGTAAAGATTTAACTTATGTTGGAAGAACAGGCCAGGATGCAGGAGTTTATGAATGCTCACAAATACAAGACGGAAGTTATTATTGTAATTTTAGATTTGTAATTTATCTAAGTGAAGAAGCTGCACAAAGGCATGCAGATATAACTTCTAAGTTAGGAGTCAATCTATCTTCAGGTGGCCAGTATTTAGATAAAAAAATTGACTTTTATTTAGATGATAAACTAACTCAATCACTAAATATTGGTTATGATCTAAAAGGAAAAGTTACAACTCAAATTCAGATTTCAGGTTCTGGAACAGGCCAGACAAGACAAGAAGCAGTTAATGATGCTCAAATAGAAATGAAAAAATTGCAGACAATTTTAATTACAGGGAGTTTGCCATTTAAATTAAAAGTAGAAAAAATTGATAAAATTTCTCCAATGTTAGGGGATCAGTTTGAAAAAACAATTTTAACTGCTGCTTTGCTTGTAATATTAAGTGTTGCACTAGTTATTTTTGTTAGATATAGAAAAATAACAATTTCTTTAACAATTATTTTTACTGTTATTTCTGAAATAGTAATAGTTTTAGGAGTTGCAGCATTAATAAGATGGAATATGGATTTAGCAAGTATTGCAGGAATAATTGCTTCAATTGGAACAGGGGTTGATGATCAAATTGTTATTGTAGATGAATCAAGAAGAAATAAACAAGAATCACTAAAAAAGAGAATTAAAACAGCATTATTTATTATCTTTACCGCCTATGCAACAGCAGTTGTTTCACTTCTTCCATTATACTGGGCCGGAGCAGGCCTGTTAAAAGGATTTGCAGTTACTTCTTTAATTGGAATTACAGCAGGAGTATTTATCACAAGACCTGCATTTGCAGATATAGCAAGACAATTAGAAGAAAAATACGAGGAAAAGAAGTAAAATTTGATTTTTAATATAAAATGATAGTAAAATTTTTAGGCACAATAGATATTTTAACTGCAATTTCCTTTTGGTTATTTATATCTTATAACCTTATTCCTCAGGCATTTATTGTTTTTTTTGCAGTTATTTTATTAATTAAAGGAGTTTCTTTTTTAATTTTAAAAGATATAGCCTCTCTTTTAGATGTAATTTCTTCTTTAGTAATCCTTGCATCGCTAAACTTTAGTATTCCTATGTTATTATCTACTTTAGTGATATTCTATCTTATTCAAAAAGGAGTATTCAGTCTCTTATAGATTTAAAAACTATTGGCACATTTTTAATATATGTTACCTCAATTACATGTTCTTTTAGGATTTATATTTTCATACATTTTAGTATATTTTTTTAATTTTTCAATATCTGCTGGAATAATTGTATTTTTAGCAGCAGTTTTTATAGATTTAGATCACTATTTTAGGTATATAATAAAAACTAAAAATTTTAATTTTATAAAATTTATGAAATTAAGTTATATTGAAGGCAAAAAATTGAGAAACTTATCAAAAAATGAAAAACTTCAGTATAAAATGCCTCATTTTTTATTTCATGGGATTGAATTTTTTTTGATTATTTTAATCTTATCTTTTTTTAATTCAATTTTTTTCTGGATATTAATTGGGATAACTTTTCATATGATCTTAGATTTTATTGATATGTATTATCATAAAGATCCTTTTTCTGTTAAACTTTCTCAGATTTATGTTTTCATAAAGAATAAAAACAAAAAAGAGCTTAAATTATAATGAAAAATACTAAGAAAAAAGAAGATTTGAATGATTCCCTAAGAATTATATTTAAGACTTCTTTAATTATATTTTTATATTTAATTCTATCTAAAATTTTTGCATATCTTTATAGGATTATAATTGCTAGGCATTTTGGTCCAGAAGTTTATGGATTATTATCTTTAGCATTGATTGTTGTTGGATGGTTCAGTGCAATTTCTTTTTTGGGTTTAAGCGATGGTTTTTTAAGATTTTCTTCTTTTTATCGTGGAAAAAATGAAATTGATAAGATTAAATATATATTTCGACTTTCCATTAAGATTTTATTATTCACTGGGATTATTGCATCAATTCTTTTAATTATTTTATCTAGCTTTATATCCTTAAATATTTTTCATAATTCTAATCTTATTTTATTTTTAAATTGGTTTAGTTTGTCAATTTTATTATATCTTTTTAGTTATTTTTTTATTAATGTTTTAACGTCTTTTGAAAAAGTTGGATGGTCTTCTTTTATCTTAAATGTACTTCAAAATTTTATTCCCCTGATTACTCTTATTTTACTTGTGTCTCTAGGGGTAGGTAAAGAGGCGATTATTTTTTCAAATATTTTTGGATTAGCTTGTATGGCCCTTATAGGTTTTTTAGTATGTAAATTTGAGATACCTGAAATTTTTGAAAAATATCAATTAAAAAATAATCAAAAAAATGAAATTAAATCTAAACTACTATCTTATTCTTTGTTGTTTATGTTATTGTCCTTTGTCTACTCATTATTTTATGGAATTGATTCTTTTATGATAGGTTATTTTAAGGGAGTTGCTGAAGTGGGATTTTATAATTCTGCAGTGCCTATTGTGGCTTTATTACTTTTTCCATTAGGTTTATTTATTTCATTATTTTTTCCATTAATAACCAAAGAATATGCAAAAAAGAATTTTAAATTAATTGAAGAATTAAGCAAACAGATTACTAAATGGATATTTATTTGGAATTTGCCTATACTTATATTAATGATTCTTTTTCCAGGAGCTATTCTTAATGTTTTATTTGGTCCAGAATATCTAACTGCTACAAATGCTTTAAGATTTTTAGCAATAGGAACTTTTTTCTCAGCAGTTTTAACTATTCCACTTAATCTTTTATTTATGATTAGTAAAATAAAATTAGTACTCTTGGATATTACTCTTGTTGTGGGAATAGATATTTTATTAAATATTTTAATGGTGCCTAAATATGGATTAGATGGTGCAGCATTTTCAACAATGATTTCTAATATATTATTAAGTTTAATCTTTTTAATCCAAGCAAAACAAAATCTCAAGATATTACCTTTTAGAAAAAAAATGATAAATATCGCTTTAATTACTATTATTCCAACATTTTTGTTATTTTACTCGAGAAAATTTGTTGAAATAAATCTTATAAATATTATTATCTTAGGAGCTCTTTTTATTTTAATTTATTTATTACTTATTTTAATAACTGGTTGTTTAGATAGAAACGATTGGATGATAATTAATTCTGTAAAAGGTAAATTTATTCAGCAGAAACTTTAAAAATAGAGTTTGATTCTCAAATTTTAAATATTAATATAAAAAATGGAAAAGAAAAAAAGAATTGTTTTTTATGTAACTTTTGGAGGAGGACCCCCTATATTTGTTTATAAACTCGCTAAAGAATTTCGTAGAAAAGGATATGAAACTGTTTTATTTACTATCTGTGAAAAAAATAAGCTTGATTGGAAATTTTATAGAGAAGCTTTTGATAAAATAATCTGTTCTGATTTTGAATTCAGAAAGCCAAATCTTAAAACAATCCCATATGTTTTGAAAAAAGGGCCTAGTTTGCTTAGATTTTTATTTCTCTCAAAATTTACAAAACCCTATGCAGTAATTGGTGTAGTTGGAGGGCATTGGTTGATAAAATGTGTTCATAAGCTTTTTTACAAGAAATATCCCTTTATTTTTCATACTTTCGATATTCGTTCTCAAGCTTATTTTTCAATGCAACAAGCACTTAGTTTAATGCCTAAATTTGAAACAGAAGCAGAAAAATATATTTATGAAGTCGGTGATGGAATTATCTATAAAGGAGCTCCAGACGAATTAAAATATCTTGAAGGAAGAATTTTTGATAAAATAAATTTTTCAGAACTTCAATTAAATTTTCTGCCATACTGCTCTAAGGATTTTTTTGTTCCATTAAATAAAAATAAACTTTCAAAAAAAGACAAAGAATTACACATGGTTTATGTTGGGTCTTTGGTTGTAGAAATGGCTAAAGAGACTTCAGAATTTTTTAATAAAATTTTGAATCAAAAAATACATCTTCATGTATATACTATAGATATAGCTAGTCATTTGTCCAAGGAAAAAGAAAAAGAGTATATCAAAAATATTTTTTCTTCATGCATTAATAATCCTTATTTTCATCTTCATGAAACTTTGTCGCCAAAAGAATTAATCCCAGAAATATCTAAATATGATTTTGGCCTTTTTCCATGGATTAAGTCAGATTCTGATCTTTCTAAAAATAATATAATGGCAAGGTTTTGTATGAGCAATAAAACTGCAAGTTATTTAGAAGCAGGAATTCCTGTTGTTTTTGATACTGAATATACCTACTTGAATAAACTAATGAAATCATATGGATTAGATCTTTCTTACAATGATAAAAGCATATTAACTTTGAATAAAAGGTTAAAATCATTAAGTTATCCTCTTTTAGAAAAAAAAGTTGAAAAAACAAGAGAAGATTATAGTGTTGAAAAAAATTTTGACCGGCTTGAAGATTTTATAAAAAAAGTTGTTGCTAAAAAAAAATCAAAATAGGTCTTAAAAATGGAAAAGAAAAAAAGAATTGTTTTTTATGTCTCTTTTGAACCACAAATATTCATGTATAAACTTGCTAAAGAATTTCGTAAAAGAGGCTATGAAACAGTATTATTTACTATTTGTGAAAAAGATAAATTTAATTGGGATTTTTATAAAGAAGTTTTTGATAAAATAATATGTTCTAATTTTGAATTTCGAAAACCAAGTCTTAAAACAATTCCTTATTTTTTAAAAAGAGGCCAAAGTTTAGTTAAATTTATTATTCAATCAAAATTTGCAAAACCCTATGTAATTTTAGGAAGCTCTGGCATAAATTGGCAAATAAAGCTAGCAAGAAAATATTTTTTTAAAAAAGATCCATTTATATTTTATACTTATGATATTCGTTCTCAATTTTTTGCTTCAAAACAAGAAGCTCTCGAAAAGAATCCTGGATTTGAATTAGAAGCAGAAAAATATAATTTTGAGCATTGTGATGGGGTAATCCATAAAGGAGCTCCAGATGAATTAAATTACATTGAAAGAAGAATTTTTGATAAAATAAATTTCCCAGACCTTCAATTATCTTTTTTACCTTATTGTTCTAAAGATTTTTATGTACCCTTAAATAAAAATAAACTCTCAAAAAAAGACAAAGAATTACACTTAGTTTATGTTGGATTTTTTTGGACAGGTCAAGGGAAAGAAATATCAGAATTTTTTAATAAAATATTAAATCAAAAGATACATCTGCATATATACCCTATAGCATTAGCTTATCACTTGCCTAAAGAACAAGAAAAAGAATATACTCAAAATTTTTTCTCACAGTGTATCCATAATTCTTATTTTCACATTCATGAAACCTTGCCCCCTAAAAAATTAATTTCAGAAATATCTCAATATGATTTTGGAATTTATCCTTATATTTCTCGTTCAAAAAATAATCTTGAGCCTATTTTTTGTACAGGTAATAAAATTGCAAGCTATCTGGAAGCAAGTATCCCTATGGTCTTTACAAAAGATTTAAATTATTTGGAAAAACTAATGAAATCCTATGGGCTTAATATTTCCTATGATGAAAAAAACATATCTATTCTAAATAAAAGATTAAAATCATTAAATTATCCTCTTTTAGAAAAAAAAGTTGAAAAAGCAAGAGAAGATTATAGTGTTGAAAAAAATTTTGACAGGCTTGAAGAATTCATAAAACAAGTTGTGACTAAAAAAAATCAAAATAGATTTTAAATCTTCAATAAATTTATAAAGAGATGGATAGTTTAGGTTTTATGTTTGGTCAAAATTTAGATAAGGGTAATAAATATAAAATTTTGATTATTGTCCCTCGATATTCATTTAGTGATAAAAAAGATTATTGCTATACTTTCCTCATGGGTTTAGCATATATTTTAGCAGTTCTTAAAAAAAATGGATACGAAACTGATTGTTTAAATTTAAATCATTATGATGGGCCAATAAAAGAAACAGTAAATAAAGCCTTGAATAAGAAAGACTACGACTTTATTGGAATTGGAGATAGTATTACAAGTAAAAATATAATTCAAATAATAAAAGAGCATAAATCTACTCCAAAAGTAATTTTAGGAGGTATTGTAACAACAACTTTACCAGAATTATGTTTTAATGATTTAAATCCTGATTTTGGAGTTATTGGAGAAGGAGAGGAAACAATAATAGAGTTATTAGACTCTTTAGAAAAAAATAAAAATATTGAAAAAGTAAATGGGATCATCTATAAAGAAAATAAAAAATTAATTATAACTGAAAAAAGAAATGCTAATAAAGATTTAAATAGAATACCCTTTCCAGAATTAGAAAGTATGGAATTTAAGGAATATTTAGATAACTCGAAAGCAGATATATTTTTAGATTATCCAAGAAATTATTGTATTCTTGGAAGTCGTTCTTGTCCCTTTCAATGTACTTTTTGTTGTCATGACATTTATAATACTTACAGAACTAGAACAATGGATAATATTATGGAAGAATTGGATTTAATGGTAAAAAAATATAAAATTAATTTGATTAGTATTTATGATGATTGTTTTGCAATAGATAAAAAACGTTTAGAAGAATTTTGTAAAAGAATTACTAAATTAAGAAAAGAAATTTCTTGGGAATTGAAATGGAAGGTTCAAATTACTGTAATAAATGTGAATACAGAAATATTAAAAATGATGAAAGATGCCGGATGTATTTGTATAAGTTATGGCTTTGAGAGTTATAGTTCAGATATTTTAAAAAGTATGAAAAAAAATATAACTCCTGAACAAATTGATTACGCATTTAAAGAAACATTAAAGGCCAGTATTGCTATTGAAGCAAATTTTATTTTTGGAGATATTGCAGAAACAACAGAAACAGCAAAAATAACTTTAGATTATTGGAAAAATAATGCAAATGGGCAAATAAATCTTATTTTTATTATTCCTT
>JAUSIT010000016.1 GCA_030647965.1 Nanobdellota archaeon
TAAAAATAAATCAATAACTTGGCAAATAGAATCACTAAAAAGAAAAGAAGCAGAATTATGCCACTCATAAAAAAGAATACTTTGAAATCTTGATTTTGTTTTTCCAAAAAAGTAAGAATAAAATGAGAATTGCAATTCATCAGCCAAATTTTCTCCCATATTTAGGATTTTTTGATAAATGTGATTATTCTGACATATTAGTTTTATATGATTCAACACAATTTAAAAAAAATGATTTTCAAAATAGAAATAAAATAAAAACAAAAGATGGCTGGAAATGGCTTACAATTCCGATTTCTTATAATTTTGGCGATTTAATAAATAAAGTTAAAATAGATAACTCGCAGGACTGGAGAAATAAGCATCTTGTTTATTTGAAAGAGAATTATTATAAAAGTGCTTTTTTTGATGTTTATTTTGACAAAATTAAAGAAATTTATAATAAAGAATGGACTTATCTTTCTGATTTTAATATCTCTTTAATAATTTTTTTGATTAAAGAATTAGGAATAAAATGCAAAATTGTTAAATCATCTGATTTGGATATTAATTTAAAATCAACAGATGCTTTGATTGAAATATGCAAAGAGCTTAATGCTGATGAATATGTTTCTGGAAAAGATGGCAGAAATTATCTTGATAAAAGTTTGTTTGAAAAAGAAAATATAAAAGTTTTATTTCAGGATTATAAACATCCAATTTATCAGCAACAATTTTATGGTTTTGAACCTTTTATGAGTATTTTAGATTTGCTTTTTAATGAAGGGTCTAATAGTTTGAATGTGATTAGGGGTGGGAGAAAATTTGAAGATAGTTAAAATTCAAACTAATTTGCATCTTTTATCATAACTGATAAGGTTTTCGCATTTTTTTAAGTCAATACAATAATATTTTGCTAGGTTTACATAAGGATTTAATGCTATTACTAATAATTCTTCTGTTTTTTGATGATTTACTTCAATTCCTTGTTTTTCTAAATCTTCAACAATTAATTCTGCTATTTTTCTGGGATGATACAATTCGCAACTAATAGAAGGACGAGATGTATCTATTGAAGATTGCCACTCAACCTTTTCTTTTTCAAAAGGAAGAAAACCAAAAATCTTTTCTTTTCTGATTTTAGAAAGTGATAAATTGCCCCAAAGAAAATAACTCTTATTATTGGAGTTTTCATGTATCCCCCAGGTCTTAATTTCATAATCTCCAAATCGTTCTGTAATTGGATTTGAATGCATAGGAGCACGAATATTACTATCTCTAGGAAAATTTGGTTCTGGTTCTTTTTTAAGTGTTCTTTCTTCTAAATCATATTTTTTAGTTTCTCTTGTAGGTTCTGATTTTTGAACTTGGAGATTATGATTAGGAGCTAGAACTTTTTGAGGTGCAAGCAAGTCTCTTAAAGGAGTATTTTCTAAACCAAGGACTTTCAAATAATTTAGTTGTTTTTCCATTTTTTAATCTAACCTACATCTTTTATTATACCTGTAAAGTTCTTTACATTTTTTTAAGTCAATACAATAATATTTTGCTAGGTTTACATAAGGAGTTAATGCTATTACTAATAATTCTTCTGTTTTTTGATGATTTACTTCAATTCCCCTAGTTTTTAAATCTTGGACAATTACATCTGCTATTTTTCTAGGATGATAGAATTCACATCCAGTAGAAGGAAGATTTGTGTCAATTATAGATTGCCATTCAATTTTTTCTCTTTCAAAAGGAAGAAAACCAATAATTTTTTCTTTTTTTATTTTAGAAAGAGATAATTTGCCATTAAGAAAGTAACTATCATTGGAGTTTTCATATATATCCCATGTTCTAACTTCATACTCTCCAAATCTTTGTTTAATGGGCTTTGCATGTGCAGGGGCCCTATTAATAGGGGCTGACTCTGGTGGCCCTATTACTTTTTCTTCTAAATCATATTTTTTAGTTTCTCTTGCAGGTTCTGGTTCTTGAACTAAATGATTATGATTAGGAACTAGAGCTTTTTGAGGTGTAAGCAAGTCTCTTAAAGGAGTATTTTCAAGGCTTAAGACTTCAAGATAGTTTCTTTTATCTTCGTCTGTCATTTTATTTTTTCTTTTCAAAATATTCATTTACTTCATTGAGAATTTCAGGGGTGATTTTCTGGATTTTATAGAATTCTTGTGGAAGAATAATTTTCCAATCATGAGAAATAAGAAATTCTTTTGGGCTAACACATGCTTTTCCAATTATCCGCTTATTATAACTAACTCCTGCATCTATAGAAGTATTTGAACCATATCTAATCCAATAATTAACCCCTGTAAAACTCTCTCCACCAACCCATCCCCAACTGCCACATTCATAAACTCTTAGTAATATCCAATAATCTTCTTGGGTTGTGGTATTAACTGCTACATCTGCTAAAGGAGTTAAATGCAAGATCGGTCTTCCATCTGCGGTTTTTTCAAGTTTGCTTAAATTTTTTCTTGCTTCTGTTTCTTCTAATAATTCTTTTAAGGACATGTTTTCAAGGCCTAAAACTTCAAGATAGTTTCTTTTATCTTCGTCTGTCATTTTATTCCCCCTGTCGCTTCGCGACACGCACGTACCCCGAGCTCAGAGTTAATGTAAGAACGATCCCTGAAGCAATTGAGGATAGCCCTACCCGAGCTAGCAATGAACCCCGAAACTGAATTATTATCTTTATATGGGCAGTAATAATGCAAATCTCCTGATTTGGTTTTACTAGTAGGCAAACCGTGTTTATTTGCTGTTTTAAATAAACTTATTAAATTAATTCCAGGGTTTTTATCTTTATCCAGCCAGTCAGATAATTCTTCTCTTTTTCCAGCAATTAAATTTCCATTTGAATCTAATTTATGTTCATATTCTATATACAATTTATTGTTATGATATTTAAAATCAGCATCAAGATATTCTGCTCTCCAAGGATTTCTCATTCTTGTTATATCCTCATAAATTTGTTCGCAGAATTTTGAATCTAAAATTTTTCCAGAAGCATTGTAAACTTTTTTGTTTGAAATTCCTTCATATAATAATGATAAAAAATCAACAAACATTCTTTGAGGGATGTTTTTATTTCCTAAAAGCAAATTTAATTTCATTGCACTCTCCCAATTAATATTCTCAATAAAATCTCTTCCTAAAGAATCTTTAGATGTATTTTGCAATGTTGCTCTTAAAGATTGTGGGGTAGTTTGAAATTCTGGATTAGAATTATATGCTAATCTTGCAGGATCAATTAGCATATCTGGATAAGAGTAATTTTCATAAGTTTTTCCTTCCAAGATTATCCAATTTCCTGGATTATCAATTTGTTCTGTTTGGATTGGATTAATTATTTGAGTATTAATTTTTCTTTGTTTTCCTTCTGCTAAAATTTCAGAAATACTATGTTCTTCTAAATATTGGGTATAAAAGTCATGAGGTTTTTCGTCTGTCATTTTATTTTTTCTTTTCAAAATATTCATTTACTTCATTGAGAATTTCAGGGGTGATTTTCTGGATTTGATAAAAATCTTGCGGGGAAATAACTTTCCAATTATTGGAAACATAAAAACTTTTACTACTATAACCAAAATGGCCTAGATTTGCAGTATTAAATGTAATTCCAGCACACACACAATTATTTGAAGAATACATATTCCAACGATTGATTTCTTTAGTTGGAACTCTCTCTCCACCATTCCATTTCCAGCCCCCACATTCATAAACTCTCATGAGGATATTATAATCTTCTTGGGTTGGAGTATTTACTGCTGTTTTTACTAAATGTGTTAAATTTAAAATTGGTTTTCTATCTGATTGTCTTTCAAGAGAACTTGCTTTTTTTCTTTGTTCTGTTTCTTCTAATAATTCTTTTAAGGACATGTTTTCAAGGCCTAAGACTTCTAAATAATTTCTTTGATCTGGATTTTGGTTCATGCCCTTTTTGTGGTTTACGGGATATATAAGCTTTTTTATTGGTTACTACTTTTAGGTTAAACAAAATAAAGAAAAACTGCTGAATAAAGTCCCTAAATGGATAGAATATGTTGCGCAAGATAAATGAAATCTCTTAGCGAAAAAATTTTGCTCTTATAATAAGTAACCTAAAGATATAAGAGCAAAATTTTTTAAATTACTATTAATTAATTGATAATCTACTCAGTGGAGGGTCGATTATTTCAACAAAGTGCAAAAATTAGTCATAGGTTATCTTTTTCTTCTTTTTCATTTAAATTTTCCCATGGGAAAACTAGCCATTCATCTTGGCTTTTTTTATAATTAACAAAAAAATCAGGAATTACTTTTGTCCAAGTAGTTGAATATAGTGTAGCAATAGTACAATTTCTATATTTCCCAAATTTATAATTTTGAAGAGTATTCCCCATATCTGAAATATCATCAACAATTAAAATGTTAGTTTCTGGTTTTTCTAATAAAGGCAAACTTAATCTATGACTTAGACAAACTCCTAAAACTAATCCTCCTCTTGGAATTCCATAAATTCCATCAAATTCTTTTTTTGAATGGTTTATTTTTTTTTCTAAAGATTCTGCCATTATTTGAAATTGATTCCAGCTTATGTATTTTTTCATTTTTGTAAAACCCCTCTTGCAGCAATTATTCCTGTTAGTGCAGCACCTATAATTCCTCTTGATTTGCCTGCACCATCTCCTGCAACAAATAAATTTTTAATATTTGTTTCAAGGTTTGAATTAGTTAGGTAATTTGTATCATAAAGCTTTAGTTCAGGGGCATATATATTGTTTTCCTCATTTAAAACTCCTGGGACCAAATGGTCTAATCTGTCTAAAAAAACTTTTATTTTATTTACAATTTTGTAATTATATATCAAATTTATATCTCCTGGGGTTAATCTTGAAAGATTTAAGGTCGGTTCTACAGAATATTTAGTGTTGGAATTAAAACTTTCAGGTCTGCTTCTTTTATTTTCAAAAAAATCGCCTACTTTTTGTATAATTGGCTTTCCCCCACCATATTCATTTGCTTTTTTTGCCATGTCTAAACCCTCTTTTCTCGTGTCAACTAAAGGGTCTGTTAAATACAACCTAGTTAGAATTGCAAGATTTGTATTTTTTGTTTTTTCATTTTTATTTGCATCCCCATTAATAAGCTGAAAAGCTTGATTATTTTTATGAACTTCTATTCTTATTCTTCCGCCAGGATTTGTGCAAAAAGTTCTTGTAAATTCTTTGTCATTAATATCCATAATTAATTTAGGGTCATAAATTATTTTAGTTAAATCTTCATAATATTCATTTGGCATTTCAATTCTTATTCCTGTATCAATTGGACCCCATAAATAATTTATTTTTAATCTATCTGCTTCATGTCTAAACCAGTTTGAGCCGTTTCTTCCAGGAGCAACAATCAAATAATCTGTTTCTAAGACTTTTTCTTGGCCATTGCCAATAATCAAAGCAAATTTATTGTTTTCTTGTTGAATTATTCTTTGAACTTCAGACATATTTTTTATTTTAACTCCTTTTTCTTCAAGTTCTATTTTAAAAGAATCTACTAGTTTTTTACTATTATCTGTCCCAACATGCCTTTGTTTTGAAGGAATTAGTTCTAAACCGCATCTTTTTGCTTTTGCACATAATCTATTAATGTTTTCTGTTTCAAGGCCATAGGTTTCTTTTGAAGCTCCATGTTCTAAAAATTTTAAATCAATATAATCAATTAAGTTTTCTGCATTTTTTTCTGAAATTTGCAAATCATTTATATCCATGCCTATTTTTGTTGAAAGGTTTAGTTTGCAATCATTAATCATTCCTCCTGAAGAATAAGATTCTTTTTCTAAAATTATAACTTCTAGATTTTTTTCTTTAGCTAGTTCTAGTGCTGAAAAAAGACCAGCAGGCCCAGAACCAATTATAGCAACTTTTTTCATATATAATTTAAAAAAAAATTGTTTATAAGTAATTAGATAATCGAAAATCTATTTTATTTGGCATATTTTGTTAAATCTTGGATTTCTACTTTTTCTTTTTCTGCTTTTATTTCAGCATATTCTCTTGCTCTTTGATATAATCTTTTATCTGCTTCTTCTATTTTATCTGCATCTACAATTCCAAAATACAAGGGGTTATTTGACAAAGAGTCCATTTCAATTAAAAGATAGTGGTTGTCAATAAAAGAAGTGCAAGAAACAAAACATTTAGTATTTTTTGAATCAATCACACAATATCCCCATTTTTGATTTTTAGGGTCTTTATTCCCATGTTCTTTTATGTTAATTTTTCTCGAAGGAAGTAGTTCTTTTTTTACAGCCCATAATCTAAATTCTAAATTCATTAAATATTAAAGTAAATCATGTTTTTAACTATTTTGATTTGAAATTCCTTTATCAAAAGCTTAAAATACTCATTAAACTTAGTATTATTAGTAGTCATTATTTATTGAAAGGGGGTGTAAAATGGTATTAAATAAAAATAAAACTGGTTTAGTTATAGGCATATTTGCTGCTGCATGGCATGCATTATGGTCAATATTAGTTCTTGCAGGAGTTGCACAGAGCCTTATTGATTGGGTACTTCCATTGCATTTTATCAGTGTACTTGTTTCTATTACAACTTTTAGCATAACAAGTGCTTTGATGTTAGTAATAGCAGGATTTGTTGGTGGTTATGTAATGGGGTGGGTATTTGCATGGCTTTGGAACTGGTTAAATAAGAAGTAGATTACTTCCAAAACAAAACTTTTTCTTTTTTTCTTTTTTTCAAATATAAACACTTCTTAAAGATCCTGCAATAATACTAGAAATAAAATCTATATTTTCTTTTTTTCTTAGTTCTGGAATTAGTTCAATTTGAAAAGAAGAATTTTCTGTTCCTTTATGAAATTGTATGCCATTTTTTTCAAACCAGGCAGGATGATATTTCCCTATTTCAACAGAAAAATCATTTTTTTCCCTTAATTTTAGTTCAAGAATACTTCTAAATTCTTCAATTTGTGCTCTGTTTACTCTAATAACCCCAAAATTTTGATTAGAATCTGGATGTTTATTTTCTCCATTTGCTCCTTTTAATATTTTCAGACCATTTACATAATCATATTTAACCCCTGCGCCAATATCTATTCCTGTTTTATCTGAATGATTTTTCATCCCATGAATATAGGCAATAGCTACTTTTTTTCCATTAGAATTTTCTTTTCCAATAAAATCTAAAATATCTTTGTAAAATTCAGCTAAATGTGGATGAACTTCATCCCATCTATATTTTCCGTTAATAATTGGTAGTCTATTAAAATCTAATGGGAAACTAAATTGATTGTCTAATGTGTTTCTTTCGTATTGTGTATTGATAACAAAATAAGCTTCAATCTTATCTGCAATTCTTTTTGCAAGTTCTCCTGTTCCTATATCATCTCTAATTAAAACTTTGGTTCCAATATCATCTCCTGATGCATGAGGGGCAACAATTATAAAATTAGATTTTCCTTCTTGCTTAAACCCATAATTTGTTTTAATCATGTTTTTTATAAAAAATAGTGTTTAATAAAGATTTTTATACCTTTTTTATATAATAATACTATGAAACCAGTTAAACATATTAAAATTAAAAAAGACATGAAAGTCTCTGAATTAGTTGAAAACATGGGTGAAATGGCTTTTGGGGCAAGACAGATTTCAGATGCTTCTAGAGTTATGGGAAAAATGTTTTCTGATAAAGAGTGCAAGGTTTTTTTAGGTGTTGCAGGAGCAATGGTTCCTGGGGGAATGAAACAGATAATTATTGATATGCTTGATGAAACGGATGTTTTTGTTACAACAGGAGCTAATTTAACTCATGATTTAATTGAAGCTTTAGGAGAAAATCACTATCAAGGAGAGAGTAATGTTGACGATTCTGAATTAAATAAAAAAGGTCTTGATAGAATTTATAATGTTTATATGAAAAATGAGGTTTATGAAAAACTTGAAGATTTTTTTGAAAAAAATTGGGATAAATTAAAAGAATGTAAAAATATTAAGCAATTGCTCTGGAAAATTGGAGAGCTATGCCCTGAAACAAAAGAAAACTGCATTTTAAAAAAATGTTTTGAAAATAAAATTCCAATATTTTGCCCTGCTTTAGCTGATTCTGGAATTGGATTAATGATTTGGGGGAGATTAGCACAGGGAAAGAAAATATCTATTGATGCTTTTGATGATATGAAAGAAATTATTGATTTTGCATGGACTTCTAAGAAAAATGGAGTTATTTATATTGGTGGGGGAGTTCCAAAGAATTTTATTCAACAGGCGTTGCAATTTTCAAAAGGAGCTAATTATGGTATTCAGATTTCAACAGACAGACAAGAGCCTGGCGGAAGTTCAGGAGCTCAATTAAAAGAAGGAATTTCATGGGGTAAAATGAAAAAAGATGCTGAATTTGTTGATGTTTTCTGTGATGCAACAATTGCATTGCCTTTAATTTATGCTAGTTTGAAAAAATAAATTAATCTTTTAAAAATTGCTCAAGTTTGTCAAAAGCATTTTTTCTTTTATTTTCTTCTTTTTCTATTTCTAAACTTCTTACTTTAGATTCTATAGAATTATATAATTTTTTAACGTCTTCTTTTCTTTGTTCACTTGTTTCAAAGATCTTCTCACATTCATCTGTTTCTCCATCATATACTTCTATATTATACTGAGTCCAATGTTCCCTTTCTGTTTCTCCAGCCATATCCTGATGCCAGCTTACCCCAGAACTTTTAATAATTGAGAATAATTGTTTTGTTTCAAGATTATAATATTGCCAAGAATTATGGTTACCACTGCCCCCAGAAGTTGAATAGGGTAATGAATCAAATTCCTTTCGTTTTCCTGCATTAAATTGGGTGATATGTAATCTTGAAAGTTTGTCGATAATATTCTTTTCAATTTGTTCTTTCATTTTATCTTGTTTCATTTTATTATATTGGGCAAGGTTGTTCTCTTTTATCACTTGCCTCAATTAGAACCTGTTGAAGAGTATAATTTGAATGTGCTCTTTCATATTCCGATTTTTGATAATCAGATGCATCATAGGGTAGACCTACAGATTCATTTCTCATGTTTCTTCCAATCATAGGTATCTTTGCCCACATCATATCTACAATCAAACTTCTTTCTTCTTCGCTAAGCTGTTTACTCGTACCATCTTCTATTGAATTTGTTTTATCTATCATTTAATAATATTAACTAGCAACTATAAAAATCTTTGTTGCCACAATATAACAACAGATAATAAGATTTAAATATGTTGAATGAATTAATAAGAATATGGAAATAGAAGAAACTCTTAGGGAAATAGGATTAACCAATGACGAAGCTATTGTTTATTTAGCTATGCTTAAAATAGGTTCAAGTTTAGCAAGCAAAATATCTGAAGAAACTAAAATAAATCGTTCTCATACCTATCAATTGCTTGAAAGATTAATTACAAAAGGCTTTGTAAGTTATGTAATACGAGAAAATCGAAAGTATTTTTCAGCATTAAATCCTGTAAAGATTATTGAAATAATAAAAGAAAGAGAGCAAAAATTAAATAATATTCTGCCAAATCTTTTACAATTGACTGCTTTTACAAAAGAAAAACCAATTGTGGAGATATTGGAAGGGAAAGAAGGGATAAAAACAATATTAAATGATATTCTAAAAATAAAAAAAGAATGGGTTGCGTTTGGAAGTTCTGGAAAAGGACAAGAAGTGCTGTCCTTTTATGCAGAGCATTTTGAAAAAGAAAGAGAAAAATTGAAGATAAATTTAAGAGGCATACTAGATAACTCTGAGTCAGGAATAAAGAGGGGCAAGGAACTTGCTAAAAGAAAATACACTCAAATAAAACATGTACGTGAAGAATATTCTAATCCTTCTTCAACCTGGATATATGGTGAGAGAATGGCCTTTGTAATTTGGAGTAAAGAGCATTCATTTGCTATAAGAATTGTTAGTAAAGAAATTGCAAACAATTTTAAGTCTCATTTTGAAGTTTTGTGGAAGAATGCAAAATAATAATTAAATATTTTTAAGTCTAATTATTTATATTAGTTTGAAAAAAGAATCAAGTAAATCTATATTTCTGATTGTCTAATTGTTCATGTGAACTAAAATTAACTTTAATATATCCTTTTCCTAAAAAGTTTTTCATATGTGTAAAAAGATTTATCTGATCCATAACTGCCCAATTAAGAATATTTTCTTTATTTTCTCCTAAAAATTGAGAAGGGTCTAAACTGAACATTTGCTGGGTTAGCATTTCTACTTGATTTTTTAATTCTAATGGTGGAATTGTTTGATAGTATTCTATTCCTTTTGAAGTAAGTTGATAATCAGAAATACCATATGAAGAGCATATTTTTGAAACAACTTTTGAATTTGGATTAATCATTTTAGAAAGAAGAGAACAACCAATCATTTGAACAATATCATTTGAACCTGGCACTGCAGATATAATCTTCATCATTTTTCTATAATCTTCATCATTTATCTGTCTTTTTGAATCTAAAAACTTTGAATTAGGATGTATATGATATATTGTTAAATTATTATTTTTTTTGGCAAGGTCTGAAAATTCATCAATATTAGCAAAAATAATTGGTCCTTCATTTAAGATTTTTCCACGAATACCGATTTCATACCATATTTTTTTTTGAGGTAAATAAGCCCACATTTCTTCAGCAGCATTATTTTCAAGCAAATTTCTCATATCTTTAATTCCTTGTTCTTCGTTTTTAGGGCATATTGTCTGAATATGATCATTATAGTTTATAACTAAATTAGGAACATATTTTGGCTTTCTTAATTTTTCAGAAAAGTTTTCAGTTTTTTCACATGAAAGTAATGAGCCTCCTGCTAAAATTGCACCCCCTGCTTCTGCAATTTTTTCTAGAAAAATTCTTCTTTCCATAGCGATTAAGGGATTAAATAGAACTATTTAAAGGTTATTATGTGTGAATACAACTGCGTTGAAATAATTTGCTTTAACAAGCAATTATACCAAGATTGTCTAGCGACAAAAGATTTCGCTCTTGCAATAAGTACGCAATATAGAAGAGCAAAATCTTTTGAATTGACGATTTATTAATAATAGGCACCGTTAGGTGGCTTAATATTCTCATAAAGTGCTATCATCAGTAAATATAAAATCTTCTCTTATATGAGATATTCTCAATAAGTCTTTGCAACATATAGATAGTAATCTGCAGGTTTATTACAAATAATACATTTTTCAGCTTTTTTCAGTTTTTCATCTGAAATAAACAAAGCTTTTGCTCCGCCTGTTTCTGATTTTAAACTATCTTCACACTCAGTCATTTTACAAAAAGGTACAATCGCCACTTTTTTATCAATTATTATTTTTTTAAGTTCATTTAAGCTTGAAGCTTTTTCTGTTTTATCATAAAATAATTTTTTTGATTTTTCATACATTGATTTTTGTATATCTTCTAAAATTTTTGGAATTTCTTTTTTTAAACTTGCTATTTTTATTGATTGTTTTTTTCCATTATCTCTTCTTACTGTAACTGCCTCTTTTTTATCTAAATCTCTTTCACCTAATTCAATTCTTATTGGAATTCCTTTTAGTTCATATTCATTAAATTTAAAGCCAGGCCTATATTCTTCCCTATCATCTAAAATAGGTTCAAATTCTTTTAATTCTAATTTTATTTTTTCTGCTTCTTTTAAGATTTTATTTTTATTATCCTCAGTAAATATTGGGACAATTACTATTTTATTTTGTGCAATTTTTGGAGGAAGAACTAAACCCTTTGAATCAGAATGAATTGCAAATAAAACGCCCAACATTCTTGTAGTAATTGCAAAAGTATTTTGCCAGACATACTGCTCTTTTTTATTTTCATCTAAAAATTTAATATCATATGCTTTTGAAAAATTTTGACCATCATGATGAAATGCAGGCCCTTCTGTTGCTTTTCCATTGGGCAAAATATAATGAATTTTTTCTGAAAAAACACCTCCGGCAAACTTTTCATTTTCTGTTTTTCTTCCAATCATGCCATATAAAGCAAGATAGTTTTCACATATTTCTTGATAGATAGTTAAAATTTCCTTACTTTCTTTTAATGAATCTTTTTCATTTGCAAATGCAGTGTGTCCTTCATTCCATAAAAATTCTCTATTTCTAAAAAATGGAACAGGATGCTTAAATTCCCATCTTATTACATTATTCCATTGATTTAATCTTAATGGCAAATCTCTCCAGCTTCTAATCCATTTTGAATAAGATGAATACATTATTGCTTCTGAAGTTGGCCTTATTGCTAATCTTTCACTTAATTTTGTATTTCCTGTTTCTGTAACCCATGCAACTTCTGGAGAAAAACCTGCTACATGTTCTTTTTCTTTTGCAAATAATTTTTCAGGGATTAATAATGGGAAATAAACATTTTTTATTCCTGATTTTTTAAATCTTAAATCACATTCTTGTTGAATTTTTTCCCAAATTGCATAGGCTGTTGGCTTAAATACAATGCAACCAGAAACATCAGTATAATCTGCTAAATCTGCTTTTAGCATTAATTGAGTAAACCATTCTGAAAAATCATCTTTTTCAACATTTATTCCTTTTGTATCTTTTTTCTCTTTTTCCATTAATTAATCAATGATTTTACGTTTAAAAATCTGTTGAAATACTACCAAAATTTTTATATACTCTTAAAAAGCTATAGTAAAAGACCAAAATTTTGACTTTTCCTAATAAGTCAAGGCTTACGACAGAGGAAATTTCAAAGTCCTTGACTATACAATAAAATGGCTGAAATAAAACAAAATGAAAATATGCCTTATTTTTTTCTAATTAGTAATAAATATACATTAGGTACTCCCCGAGGAATAGCTATTTCCGAAAGGACAATAGATATCCTATTTCATGATCTTGCACATAATTATAAATTACAGACAAAATTAAATTTAGCTTCAGCAATGCTTTTTGGAAGGGGAATAGACTTAGTAAGCCATACAGCATCATATTTGGCTGCGTTTGCTAATAATCCTAATGAAGAAGGACAAAGAAGAGATTATTTAGTTAATAATGGAATAGTCAGAATTTTGGTAAAAGATGATATATTAAGAGATGAAGTTAGAAAAGCAATATAATTTTTTATCTTTTAGCAACTTATCAATAATTTTTAATTCTAAATTCTAAATAAAACAAATAGGGTATAGAACATTATTAACTAAAAGTGATTATTATCTTTTAAGAAATGAGTTTATTCTTTCTTGTGGAACTAAAACATTCATTTCTACTTTTCCTGAAAATGCTTCTTGACAATAATCATCGATTGCAACAGGTTTATCTTCAACCATAGGGTCATAAACAAGTCCATTTGAATAACATACTTGATGTGCGCCCCATTTTATTCTCCCCTGATATAACCGGGGAGTTATTGTTTCTCTGTTAAATTTATCAATTAAACGCCCTTCAACTACTAAAATACTAGGTTTTTTACCCTCATTGGATAATATTTTTGCAATATGTATTGCAATAAGGCCGCAGCTTTCACTATAATTTCCATCAGGAGTTTTATAATCATTTGCTAGTGTTTGATGTTTGCTAGCCATATATTCTAATATTGATTCCATAAAATTTAGTCTTTTATTCCATATTTAAATGTTTTTTCAATATATTTAAAAGCCAAATTTTCTTTAAGAAAATATGGACAAGAAAAAACTGGTGAAAAATATTTTTTTATGTTTGACAGGACCTAAAGAACATTTTTTAAAACAATTAAAAGAAGTTGAAGAATATAAAATAACAGAAGTTTGTGTGTTTTTGACTTTTCTTAATCCTGAACAAAGAAAAGAAATTTATAAATTATTATTAAAATCCTGCATTAAAAATATTCCTTTAGTTCATATAAGGCATGATATGGTCAATGAAGAAATTGAATTTTTTATTAAAAATTTTAATACTAAATATTTTAATACTCATGAAGAAAGTTTTGATGAAAAAGAAAAGAAATTAGGATTTTTATATACTGAAAAATGGAAAAAACATTATGATAAATTACTTGTTGAATTGCGTTATCGTAATTCAGATTTTAAAAATTTAGATATGAAAAAAATAGGGGGATTTTGTATTGACCTTTCTCATTTCAAAGCTGCTGAAGATAGAAAAACAACAGAATATAATTTTATAATGCAATATAAAACTAATAAAAATCTTTTTGTTGCAAACCATTTGAATGGTTATGATTTAAAGAAAAAACTTGAAATGCATGGTGTAAAAAATTTAAGCAATTTTGATTATCTTAAAACAATTCCTGAATTTTTATTTGGGGAGATTATTTCATTTGAGATGGAGAATTCAATTAAAGAACAGATTGAATTTAAGAAATATCTTGTAAATTTTCTTTAATTATATTTGTCCTGTTTCTGAAAACTTTTTCATTGCTCTTTCAAGCATAACTTGAGGTGCAAAGCCTTTGTGACTGCATGCTTTCATAAAGTCATCATAGACTTTTCTGTCAACATTATAGTCAAGTCTTCTTTTTTGTGCATCTGGTGGTGTTGCTGCCATATATAGATATAATAAATTTGTTTTATAAATGTAACTGATTGTGGGCAAGATTTAAATACAAAAAATACAAATAATCTAAATGAATGAAATAATCTTATATTCTATTTTAAGTGTTTTTATTATTAGTCTTATTTCTTTGATCGGAGTTTTATTTCTTTCATTTAAAACAGATAAATTAAACACAATTCTTATTTATTTTATTAGTTTTTCAGCAGGAGCTTTATTTGGAGATGTTTTTATTCATTTAATTCCTAGTTTGGTTAAAGAAAATGAGTTTAGTGTTTTTAGTGCTTTGTTTATTTTGTTTGGAATTTTAATATTTTTTATTTTAGAAAAGATTTTACACTGGCAGCATTGCCATATGCCAATTACAAAGACACATGTTCATACTTTTGCTTATATGAATTTAGTTGGAGATTCTTTACATAATTTTATTGATGGTTTAATTATTGCTGCAAGTTATCTTGTAAGCATTCCGATAGGTATTGCAACAACTCTTGCTGTTGTTTTACATGAAATTCCTCAAGAAATCGGAGATTTTGGAGTATTATTGCATGGCGGATTTTCAAAATCAAGAGCACTTTTAGTTAATTTTATAACTGCTTTAACTGCATTTGCAGGATTATTTATAGGATTATGGTTGGGAGAGATTATTCCTAATATAAGCTTATTTTTCATTTCAATTGCTGCAGGAGGCTTTATTTATATTGCAGGTAGTGATTTAATACCTGAATTACATAAAGAAACCTCTTTTTCAAAGTCTTTAGTTCAAACACTAGCATTTATCTTAGGAATCTTAGTTATGTTTTCTTTGCTGTTAATTGAGTAAAATACTCTTAAAACAAGGTAAAATTCTAAGACACATAAATTTATAAGCGTAAAAAAAATATAAAATTATGAAAAATAGTAGATTAGGAAACTATTCTATTATTATGAGTGTAAGGAGGATTTATACATATGGGAAGATTTAACGACGGACCAAGAAGTGGCGGAAGTGGCGGATTTGGCGGTGGAAACCGATTTAGAAGTTTCGAACCAAGAGAAATGTCAAAAGCAACCTGCTCTGAATGTGGAAAGGAATGCGAAGTTCCATTCAAACCTACAGAAGGCAAGCCAGTTTATTGCAAAGAATGTTATATGAAGAAAAAGCCAAGATTTTAATTAATCTAGGTTTTATTTAATTATAATATAAGACAATTTTTATTTTTTTTATTTAATATTTTTCTAGAAAAAGGGGTTAGAAAGGGTAATCGACGACTAATTGTACGATCTATTACCACAATGTTTAAATAGTGTAATAAATACACTAAGTATGTGTATAACACACACTAAGTAAAAAACATACGACAAAATAAAAAATCCCAATCACAGCAAGCTGTGGGGTATTTTTTAAATGTCGAGAATCTACGGATTCTTGAGCACACTCCAAAACAAAATTCTCCAAGGAGAATTTTTCAAAGTTTTGGATGCCTCCAAATGGGACGACGACAAATCGTAACAAGCTACGAAGTATAAGACCCATTTAGAGTAATCAAAAAAATGACACAAAGAAAAAATATAAACATTGCAAGAGATTACCTTGATTTTACTGATAAATATTTTCAGAGAACAAGACAAATACTTGAAGAAGAAGGAATAAACCCTATTGTTAGATATCAATTATTTGTAAGAAAGCCGGGAATTGTAAAAGGGGTTGATGAAGCTGTTGATTTTATTAAAAGTGTTGCTGGAAACAAGGGAAAAATTTATGCTTTAAGGGATGGAAATTCTTATGATTCATGTGAACCTTTGATAAAACTAGAGGGAAGGGTACAGGATTTTGTTAATCCTGAAACAGCATATCTTGGAATTATATCAGGAGCTTTAACAGAAAACATAAATATGGTTGATGTAAGAGAAAAAGCAAGAGATATTTTCAATGCTGCACAAGGCAAACCAGTTCTTTATATGGGCGCAAGGCATTTTGATTATTCATTAGATGAAGAAATAGCAAAAATCTGTCAAGAAGAAGGATTTATTGGATGTTCAACAGATATTGGAGCAAAAGCCTGGAATGCAAAAGGTCTAGGAACAACTCCTCATGCTTTGATTGTAAGTTATGCTGCATATATGGATGAAAATGGAATAAAAGGAAATGCAACTGTTGAAGCAGCAAAAGGATTTGACAAATATATTGAAAAAGATGTTGCAAGAATAATGTTAATTGATACATTTAATAGAGAAATTACAGATTCAATTGAAACAGCAAAAGCAGTTCCAAGTTTAAAAGGAGTTAGAATAGATACTTGTGGAGAAAATTATACACAAGGTTCTGTTGGTTTAAAACTTCCAGAATTAGATGTTCCTGAAAAATATCTAAGAGGAAAAGGAGTTACAATTGCAGGAGTTTGGGGCTTAAGAAAAGCATTAGTTGAAAATGGTTTTGGAAATTTAGGGCAAGTAGTTTCTTCTGGATTTAATGCAGAAAAAACAAAAGCATTTTTAAAAGCAGACAAAGCATTTCAAGATATGTATGGATTTCCTTTATTTACATTATTTGGAACAGGAAGCATTGCAAATCCAACAATGGCAACCGCAGATATTGTTGCATATTTTAATGAAAAACAAGGAAAATGGAAAGAAATGCACAAAGTTGGAAGACCTGAAATTCAAACAAGCAGATTGGAGGAAATAAAATGAAAGTATTTTATGATGTAGACACACAAAATGATTTTATGAATTCAAATGGAGCATTATATGTTCCTGATGCAGAGCTAATAAAACCAAATTTGATATTATTGACTGATTATGCAGAAGGCGAAAAATATAATGAAAAAAGATTTCCAATAATTGGCTCTGTTGACAGGCATTTTGGTAGTGAAGAATATAAAGAAAGAGAAGGAGAACTTGCTAAATGGGGAGGGCCTTTTCCAGACCATTGCATGGATAAGAGTGAAGGATATAGAAAAATAGCTGAGACATTTTTATGGACAGATAATTTTAGGGGAGATGGTTGTAGTCATACTTCTCTTTATATGGAAAATAGATTAGATTCTTTGATAGATTATAAATTAATGCAGAAAGCTCTTGAAACAATACGTTTTAAATATCAAAATTGGGGGCCATCTGCAGTTTATTTTGAAAAACAAAGTTATGATGTTTTTACAAATCCTGCAATTGATTGTTTTTTGAGATTAGCAAAAATAGATGAAGCAGTAGTTTATGGAGTTGCAACTGATTATTGTGTTAAAGCAGCTGTTCTTGGAATGCAAGAAAGAGGAATTAAATGTTATGTTGTAGAAGATGCAATAAAAGGAGTTTTTCCAGAATCTACACAAAAAGCTCTCGAAGAAATGACTAATGCTGGAGCAGAGCTTGTAACAACACAGGATGTTTTGGAGGGAAGAATATGACTGGAATAAAACTAGCAAGAATGAATTCTGAACTTGTTGCAGATGAGATTGGGGATTTTATTATTAATGAAATAGTGCCAATTGGATATACTGGCGGGGTGATTGGTTTATCTGGTGGAGTTGATTCTACTACTTCTGCAGCACTTGCAAAAAGAGCATTTGATAAATATAATTTAAATTCAAATAAAAAATTAGAATTAGTTGGATGCATAATGCCTTCTAATACAAATTCAAGTGATGATGAAAGAGATGCAAGAAAAGTTGCAGATAGATTAGGAATTAGATATGAAATTATTCCTATTGAACCTGTTATTGAAGGTTTTAGAAAAGTTATTCCAAAAATAATTGAAAGTTCTTATATAAAAGGAAATTTAAAAGCAGAAATTCGTGCTACTTTACTTCATCAATTAGCAGGTTATGAAAAAAAGCTTGTTATTGGAACAGGAAATAGAGACGAAGATTTTGGAGTTGGTTATTATACTTTATTTGGAGATGGTGCTGTTCATATGAGCCCACTTGGAGGACTACCAAAAAGACTTGTTAGGCAAATGGCATGTTATTTAGGATTTTCTGATTTAGCAAATAGAATTCCAACAGCAGGACTTGAAGCAGGACAGACTGATTTTAAAGATTTAGGATATTATTATGAAACCGTTGAAGGAATTTCAGAAGGAAAATTGCAAGGATTTTCTAGATTAGAAATAATCAATGATGATTTAATTAAAGAGCTTGCAAGAAAAGATATTTCAGATTATACACAAATTTATGGAAAGAGCAAATTTTCTTCAGCAAAAGAAATAGTAAATAATGTTTTTATGAGAATGGAAATTGCAAAAGCAAAAGGAAAAATTGTTTCACCGCCTCAACCTAAAATAAGTTTGGGGTATTTGTAAAATGGAATATAAAAATCCCGGAGCAACTGTGGATTTGATTGTTGAAAAAGAAGGCAAAATACTTTTGATTAAAAGAAAAGATGAGCCATTTAAAGAAATGTATGCTCTTCCTGGCGGTTATTTAGAATGTGGAAAAGAAAATTTAAAACAAGCAGGGGCAAGAGAGTTATATGAAGAAACTAATTTAAGGACTAATTTAGAAAATTTATTTCTTGTAGGAGTTTATTCTGAACCAAATAGAGATCCAAGAGGGCACGTAATATCTCATGCTTATTTTGTCAGAGATTACACTGGAGATGCTAAAGCAGGAGATGATGCAAAAGAGCTTGCATGGTTTGAATTAGATAAACTTCCAAAACTTGCATTTGACCATGATAAAATAATAAATGATTTTTTGAGGTTAAATGGGAGATAAAATGAAATATATAGAATGCCCTGAAGTTTATAATAAAAAAGGAAATGAAAAATCTTTATTTATTGCTGGGGGCATAACTGAATGTGGAAACTGGCAGAATGATTTTATTGATTCACTAAAAAATGAAAATCTTATTGTATTAAATCCTAGAAGAAAAAATTTTGATATAAATGATGAAGAAATTTCTATTGCTCAAATAAAATGGGAATATGAACATTTGAAAAAAGCATCTGCAATTTCTTTTTGGTTTACATCTGAAACTCTTTGCCCAATAACATTATATGAATTAGGAAAAGTACAAGCTAGTAGAAAGCCTGTTTTTTTAGGAGTTCATCCAGCTTACAAAAGAAAATTTGATTTAGAAGTTCAGACAGGATTGATAAGACCTGAAACTAAAATTGTTTATTCACTAAATGATTTATCTAAGCAGGTGATTGAATGAAGTGAAAATGACAAATAAAGAAAAATATGAAGCAACTTTGATTGGATGTGCAATTGGAGATGTTTTGGGAATGCCTATTGAAGGTTGGAAAAGAGAACAGATTAAAAAATATGTTGGAAAAGTTAGAGAGTTTATTGACCCTGTTCTTTTATATGATGAAAAAGGAGAATTGTTAAGAGAAGATGAATTTGGAAGATTAAAATATTACACAAAAAATCTTAAAAAAGGAGAGTATACTGACGATACAATTTTAACAATTGCAATTGCAGAATCAATTGCAGAAAAAAAATATCTTGATTTGGATGATAATGCAAAAAAGCAATTAGATGCATTTTTATCTGATAAGTCTCCTGATGGAAAATTCAAGAGCGGATTTGGAAAAACAACAAAAGATGGATTTTACAATTTATCAAAAGGAATTTCTCCTTTAGAATCAGGAGTTATTGGAGGACCTGGTGCTGCCCCTTCAATGAAAATTTCTCCTGTTGGATTATATATGAATGCTGTTAAAGATTATGAAAATGGATTGTTATGTCAGAAATGTGGTTAAAACCGCACCCTTTAGGGTGCTCATTTCTGAGCATCCTAAAAACAAGTGCCAATCAAACCCACACTTTTAAGTGTGGGTGGCACATTGTTTTTTTGATTTTCAGAATTAATTGGAAAAATAACTCATTTAGATTCTCGTTCAATTGCAGGAGGAGTTGTTCAGGCACATTGCATTTATAGTCTGCTTCAAAATGTTTCTAAAGATGAATTTTTAGATTCTGCATCGTTTATATGCGAGAGATTTGAAAAACCAATTTTAAAAGAATATACTCTTTCTGAAAAAGGAAATTTATTAAGCGGAATTGATTGGGTAAAAAATAATTCAGAAGTTAGTGATGAGGAAGCTTTTAAAGTTTTAAGGAATTCAAGCAATGTTTTTGAATGTCATCCATTTGCATTATTTATGTTTCAGAAATACTGGAATAATCCTATTGAAGGCCTTATTGAAACAGTAAATTTCGGTGGGGATTGTGATACTACTGGTGCAATTTATGGTTCTCTTTGTGGTGCTAAAAATGGAATGATTTTTCCTGCTAAATGGATAGAACCTCTAAAAGACTTTGAAAAAATCAAAAAAATTGCTGATAGAATATTTGAACTTAAAGTTTAATTTATTAATTTGTTATTTTCTCGTCGGTTTTTATAATTTCTATTTTTCCGCAATTTTCTTAAAATATTATTATCTAATTCTATACCATAATGTTTAAATAGTGTATAACATACAATAACTATGTGTATAAGTTACACTAAGGTAAGGTAATTTCTACACAAATCAGATAAATTAGACAGAAAACAAAAAAATGAAGCTTGGAAAAGTCGGATTAATAGGAAGGTTTAAGCCAGTACATAATGGAGCTGCACTTATGCTTGAAACAGTATGTGAAAAAGCAGAAAGTGTGATAATTGGAATAGGCAGCTCAAATAAGTACAATGCACGAAATCCTTTTCTGCCTGAAGAATCAGAAGAAATGGTAAGATTAGTTCTTGAAAAATTTTCAAATCAAAAAAATCCTTTAGTTTATTCTGGGAATTTTTTGGATGAAGGAAATTCGAGTGAATTTCCTGCCCTGAAAATTAAACAAATTTTCAGTGATCTGAAATTAAAACCAGTAAGCCTACAACCAAATTATAAAGAATTGAATTTTAATTTCAGACATTATGAAATCTTGCATGTGCCTGATTTTTCACACATACTCCAATATAGCAACGGAGAAAAATGGAAGGAATATGTCTGTGGGCAATTTGGAGAGCTGGATAATTTTGTAACTTCAAATGATTTTGTAAAAGAATTACTAAAAGACAGATATAATATAATTCATCCTTCTGAATTAATTCCAAAAGAAAAGCAAATTTTACTGAAAGCAACAGAGGTAAGGCTTGAAATGGCCAGATTTGGAAATTGGAAAAAATTAGTTCCTGAAAAAATTTCTGAATATCTTGAAAAAAATAATCTTGTATCAAGATTTCAAAATGAATTTGGATTGCAAACTCTAGCTTTGCTGTCTGAAAATCTTAATTTAAATGAAACAGAAGATGCTGCAGAAGAAAAATTGCATGCACAGGAGTTATAATGGCAACAATAGGAAATTATAGAGTTTTAACTCAAATTGGAGAGGGCGGATTTGGAAGAGTTTTTCAGGCAGAACATTTAGTTCTTGGAGAAAAAGCATGTTTAAAACAAAATATAAACAGTTCTGTAGAAGATGTTGAATTATTAAAGCACGAAGTAAAACTACTTTGGAATTTAGATGAATATCATTCTATTCCTTCTGTAAAAGATTTTATCCAATTAGACAGGACAAATGCAGTGCTTGTTATGAAATATATAGACGGAAAAACTTTGGAAGATATTGTTGAAAAAAAAGGTCCTCTATATCCTGAAGATGCATGTTGGATAACAGAAAGATTGCTTGGAGCATTATTTTATGCTCATTGTTATGGGACTATTCATTCTGATGTTAAACCTCAAAATGTATTTGTTGAACCAAGAAAACATGATATTAAATTAATTGATTTTGGATTGGCAAGTTACAAGCCAGGCAGCCATACTAAACCTGCAGGTTATACCCCAAAATATGCTGCACCAGAACTAGTTAATGGAAATCCTCCAATTCCTCAAACAGATCTTTATGGAGTTGGAATGGTAATGTTAAGAGCTTTAGGAGGGGATATTGCAAAAAAAAGTTTTAGAAGCGATACTCCTGAAGAAATCACTGAATTTTGCAATGAATTATTGAGATATAATCCTCTTGAAAGGCCATCGTGGGAAAAAAATAATCCTTTAGAGAGATTAGCTAATGTTCGTGAGAAAGTTTTCGGAAGAAGACATTCCAGCGATGATAAACTGAAAGGAGGTGGAATGTAAAATGTATGCATGGGGCGGCTCAACAGCAGATTGGGCAGGAAAAAGTAAATATGACTTTGGCTCTGCAAGAGCAAGATATGACAAAATTGCAGCAACTGCAGCATCAAGAACTTATACAAGAAGAAACGAGCCAGATATGGCTCTTGTTGATGCAAGAGGAAAAACACTTACAAGTGAAAGTGAAAATCCTTTAATAATTGCAGTAGATGTTACTGGTTCAATGGCAGAATGGCCTGCTGAAATTTTTGACAGGTTGCCTTTGTTATATCAAACTCTTGGCAAATATAGGCCAGATTTAGATATAGTATTTGCAGCAATTGGGGATGCAACATGTGATTCATATCCTTTGCAAGTAAATGATTTTGCAAAAGACACAGGTGAGTTAGAAAAAAAACTAAAAGCACTTGGATGTGAGGGCGGCGGAGGCGGCCATATCACAGAGAGTTATGAATTATTTGGCTATTTTATGCAAGAGCATTGTAATACTCCAAAAGCAAAATCTCCATTTTTATTAATATATGGAGATGAAGCTTTTTATGACAAAGTAGACCCAAGGCAAGTTAAGCATTATATCGGAGATGATTTGCAGTCTCCATTAGATACCAAAGAAGTATGGCAAAATTTAATGCAGAAATACAATGTGTATTATATGCAAAAACCATATGGTGGTGGATATGATTCCAGCACTACTCAAAAAGTTAAAGAGCTTTGGGGAGATGCTTTGGGAAAAGAGAGAATTATACAGTTGCCAAGCATGGAGAGAGCAGTAGATGTTGCAATAGGATTAATTGCAAAGCAATGGGGGGAATTTAGCGATTTTAAGCTAAGCATGGACGCAAGACATGATGACCCTAGCCTTAAAGATTCTGTATATAAATCTCTAAGACATATTGACGCAGATCCTGCACCAACTTCAGTAATGGCTAAAACAGGTTCAGTAAAAACCAAGTCATTATTGAGTTAAATTTAAAGAAAAAATTTATTTTTTTATTTTTTTATTTTAATTAAGCAAGAAGAAATTAAACAAGACAGAGATATCAAAAAAATGAAACAAACAAAACAAGCAAAATGAAGAAAACAATAAATGCAATTGTGACAATGCCACCATATGCACCATTTATAGACGAGGTTATAGAACATCCTCTTGTAAAAGGAATAAGGCTCAATATAGTTATGCCTATAAAAAAAGATAAAAGAGAAGAATTATTGAAAGGCCTTTATGAAAAAACAAAAAACAAAAATAAGGAATTGTGGCTTGATTTAAAATGCAGGCAGTTAAGAACTGAAAATTATGGAGTTCCTCCATTTACAGAAATTGAATTGAGCCATAAAATACAGGTTTATACTCCATGCAAAGCATATTTTTCAGATAGAAGCATAAGTGCAACTATTTTAGAAGTTGATGGAAATAAATTAATAATGCAAGAAGGTCCAAAAAGAGTTATTGGGCCAGGGGAGTCTGTAACAATTCCTCATCCGACACTTCAGATTGAAGGCTATTTAACAGACAAAGATAAAGAGTATATTGAAACCGGAAATAAAATTGGGCTTAAGAATTATATGCTCTCTTTTGTTGAAAAAAAAGAAGATATCGAAGAATTAAAAAAATACTGCAAAGATGCAACTATAATTTCTAAGATAGAATCTCAAAAAGGTATTGATAATCTCAAGGAAATTAATACTAGATTAATGGCTGCACGGGGAGATTTGTATATGGAGCTTAATTGGCCTCATGAAATAATTTTTGCAGTTGAAAAAATTCTTGCAAAAGATGAAAATGCAATGGTCGCTTCAAGAATTTTTTCCTCCCTAGAAGAAAGGCTAGAGCCATCATGTGAAGATTTAGGGGATGTAGATAATCTTTTGAGAATGGGATATAAAACTTTTATGTTCGGAGATGACATTTGCTTTAAAAAAGATTCTATAATTGGTGCATTGAATTTGCTTTCAATAATGGCAAGGAGGTATGTGGGATAAATATTGCACTATGAAAAGTAATATTGCTACATAAAAATATTATCATTAAACTCTTTAAGTAATGCTACCAGTACGGGAAAAAATTTTGCTCTTGTATCTTTATGTTATATATTATAAGAGCAAAATTTTTTGTTAGACAAGAAACAGGGTTAAGGCTTGTTCAACATTATTATCTCATCAGGTATTAATTAATGGTGATTGTCGCTAGACAATCTTAGTATAATTGCTTGTTAAAGCAAACTATCTCAACGTAGTTGCATATCAAGTTTAGTAATTTACCTAACTCTCGCATAAAATTCATAAACACAAAAAACATTAGTATAACATGAAAAAAATAGCAATTTTTGGAGGAAGTTTTAATCCAATACATAACAGTCATGTAAATATAGTAAAAAATTTAATTGATTCTAAAATAGTTGATGAAGTCTGGATTTTACCATGCAGAAAACATGTTTTTAATAAAACTCTTGCAAAAGAAAAAGATAGAGTTAAAATGATTAAATTAGCCTTAGAAAATATAAAAAATGTTAAAATTTGCAATATTGAATTAAAATCAAAAGAAAAAAGTTATACTATAAAAACTCTTAGAAGAATAAAAAGGAAATTTGGGAAAAAATATAAATTTTTTATTATAATTGGTTCTGATATTATTTATGAAGTAAAAAAATGGTATAAATATCAAGAACTGTTTAATGAGGTTGAATTTATTGTATTTAAAAGAAAGGGATATTTAATTAAAAAAGTGAACGGCATGAAGATTTACCATATTATTAATAAAAAAGAAAGTGGGCTTTCTTCAACAGAAATTAGGAAAAGAGCAATGCAGGGCAAATCTTTTAAAGCGCTTGTTCCAGTAAAAGTTAGTAAATATATACTCGAGAAGAAGTTATACCTATGAAAATACAAACATTTACAATTGTTGCAGGAACTGCAGCATGCAATGCAAAATGCCCATATTGTGTTTCAAAAATGACTCCTCATCAAGGAGTTGGATTTGAAAAGCCTGTTGTAAACTGGCTTAATTTTGACAAAGCATGCAGGCTTGCACAAATCAGCAATGTCAGCACTGTTTTAATTACTGGAAAGGGTGAGCCAACATTATACCCTGAACAAATTACAGAATTTCTTAAAAGATTAAAAAAATTTGATTTTCCTTTAATTGAAATTCAGACAAATGCTCTTTCTTTTGGCAAAGATTTCAAAAAATATGAAAAACATCTTAAACAATGGAGAGAATTGGGATTAAACACAATTGCAATTTCTTTTGTTAGTGATAAAAAAGAAGAAAATAAAAAAATTTATACTCCTGATTCAGATTATATTGATTTAGAAGATACTATAAAAAAATTACATAATCTTGGATTTTCTATCAGATTAAGCTGCATCATGCTAAAGGGAGTTATGGATAGTGTTGAAAAAGTAAAAAAATTAGCTGAAAATGCAAAAAAATGGAATGTTGAACAACTAACTGTTCGTTCTGTAAAAGCATCTGATTATTCTGAAGATAGTGATGTTTACAAATATGCAAAAGAACACGAACTTAGTGATGGACAAATTTTAGATATAGGAAAATTTCTTGAGAAAAATGCAAAAAAATTAATGACACTAGACCACGGAGCAGTTGTATATGATTTAGACGGACAAAATATATGCATAACAGATTGTTTAACTATAAAATCAAATACAGAAGAATTAAGACAGTTAATATTTTTCCCAGATGGACATTTAAGATATGATTGGAGATATGCTGGCGCAGTGATTATATAATACAAAACTATAAAATTTACACTTGCAAATTATTGCACTTCGTTAAAATACTAGGTCGCTTAGTGGCTCCTATCTATTAATTAATAAATCGTGATTGAAAAAGTTTCGCCCTTATATTCTTAGGTTATTTATTGTAAGAGTAAAACTTTTTTGTTAGACAATTATATTATCCTTGTTCAGTGAACAAACTATTTCAACGCAGTTGCATATGAGGTCTTTAAATTTATATCATAGATAGAATAAATTTAAATAGCTTATTGTAATAATAACACTATATGGAAAAAGAGTTTGAAAAGCCTTCTGTAACTGTTGACATAGTTATTTTTACTGTATTTGAAAAAGAGTTAAAAGTTCTTCTTGTAAAAAGAAATATTGAGCCATTTAAGGGCATGTGGGCGATTCCTGGGGGGTTTGTAAGAATGAATGAATCTTTGGAAGATGCTGCAAAAAGAGAGCTATCTGAAGAAACTGGTGTAAAAGATGTTTATCTTGAACAACTTTATACATTTGGAGATATAAAAAGAGATCCTCGAGGGAGAGTTATTACTGTTTCTTATTATGCTTTAGTAAAGCCAGAAGGAATAAAATTAAGTGCTTCAACAGATGTATCAGAAGCAAAATGGTTTTCTATTTCTAAAATACCTAAACTTGCATTTGACCATAAAAAAATATTGGAATATGCTTTAAAGAGATTAAAATGGAAATTTGAATATAGTTTGACTGCTTTTTCACTTTTACCTGAAAAATTTACATTAGGTCAGATTCAAAATATATATGAAATTGTTTTTGAGAAAAAATTTGACAAAAGAAACTTTGCCAAGAAATTAAAGTCCCTTAATATTTTAAAAACAGAAACAATTGAAAAAAATGTTTCATTTAGGCCCCCTCAAACATATTCATTGAAAAAAGATATAAAAGAAGTTATTGAGATTTTGTAGGATTAGGGAAATAGATGGTGAGAGCTGATTAAATTGACTAATTAATAACAAAAGTATTTTTTATTCTCTCAGACTTACCCCAGTATCTTAAGAAGAACGCTGCAAGAATTATCCCCATCAAATTACCTAATGGGTCTCCACTGATAAAAAAAGATATTGCTTGAAGAACAATTATCATAATCAAAAATGATTTATTGACTTTTTTTGCATTTTTCTTTTTAGCAAGAATGCTATAAACACAATAAGTTCCTAAGACGAATATTCCTCCAAAATAAACTAAATGACCTGCAATTATTCCAACTTCTTCGGTCGTTGTTATGTTGGACTGGATAATCTTTTCTATCAACAAAAATAAAGAACCTAAAGATAATAGGATAATTAATATTAGATAGACAAGTAGCCATCCCTTAATTCCAGTAATCCTCTTTGCTTTTTCAGGCATGAATATTTCAGTAGTTCTTTATTTTTAAATCCTGCGAAAATGGAAAATACGGACACTTAATGCACTAGAAAAAGTTAAAAGACATATTTATAAATTATAATCTTCTTAAATATTAATGGAAAAGAGTGTGTATGAAATTGCAGGGGAACCGGGTATTGTTTTTGTTTTAGCTTTTATAATATTCTCATTTGTTTTTAAATTGAAACCAATTACTACTTTAGTTTTAAGTGTAATCTTGGGAGGGGTTGTTTGGTTTGTTCGGCAACAAACAAAAAAATAAAATGAAGAAAATAAAACCTTTAAAATTAAAACTAGATAGATTTCATGTAACAAAAATAGGGGATAGAACATTAACTCCTGCACAAAAAAGGAAATTAAAAGAAGTAGTTGGTTATAGATGCCAAAAATGTCATAAGGAATTTGATGCAAGATATTTACAGATACATCATAAAAAATCAATAGCAAGTTATAAAAATAAAATTACGGGTGTTGATTTACCAGTTTATACTTTAGGACGAAAACATATTCCAAACTATGATCGACAAAAAAGCAAATTAGAAGTTGTCTGTTTAAAATGCCATGATAAGACAAAGAAAAAAAGAAAGAAGAAGAAACCTGTTTGGCAACATTATTTTTAGAAAAAATGACTAATCCATTAATTTTAACATTACAAGAAGAAATAATAAAAATACCTATGACTTTTAATCAAGTAATACTCTATTTCTTAATTATAATGATTATTTGTTTAGTTTTTATTATAGTTAAAATTAAAAAAGATCGAAGAAAAAATAATAAAAGTTAGGATTTATTCCACCTTTTTATACTCAAATCCTGCAACTCTCATCATCTTTTAAGTTAGTCATATAATGTAAGGCCTTAATCTGCTCTTTTATTTCTTCTAAAACTGCGTTTAAATGAGCTGGGACAAACTTTATTGTGCCTGCACATTCATGGCCTCCGCCGTCAATATTTGCTTGAGGGAATTTTTTCTTTAGATTATCCATTATCTTTTGAACAGGAAGCACTGGCTTTGTTGCTCTTATAATAGTCATATCTGAAAGATAACCAATTGTGATTACAGGCATATTTTCTTTTCCTTCTGCAACTAAATCATGAATCATACCAACAACTTTTCCAGGATTTGGATATTTGAATCTTACAGTGTATTTTTCAATGTCAATTGTTGAGAAAGTTATTCCTTCTATATCTTGAGTTCTTAAATAAGGCATTGTGCTTTGCAATTGTGTTTCAACTCCTTTTTGAACTTCTTCATTTATTGTTTTAACAAGTTCTTGTTTTGTAAAAAGTTCTTCAAACAATCCCTTGCCAGCATCATATTTTAAATTATATGCAATAAAATCAATTGCAATTCCTATTTTTTCTAAAAATGCTCTTTCTTTTCCTGTATTTTTAATATAATCTTGTGTTTCTTGAATATTAGTTCGATCACTTATTGCAGCAACTGCTGGATAAAGTGGACCATCAAAATCTTCAAAAATAAATCTTGCAACTTCATAAGATAACATTCCTGCACTTGTCTGACTATCTAAACCTTCAATGTATGGATTTAAATGAAATGAAAGATAAGGATCTACTGCTGTTTTTTTATCTTTTATAATAACTGGATTGTGATGGTCAATAACTATTACTTCATATCCTAAATTTTTTAAAATTTTCAAACCAGTAACATCTTCTGGTGTTGAACCATTATCTAAAACAACAATTAATGGTTTTTCCTGTCCATGACCCTCTATTAATCTTTTTGAAAGAACAATGTCTCTGAAAACATCACTTACTTCATAAAAAGGAGCTTTGCTTGGGGATCTATATACATTAAAATCAGGATTAAGTCCTATTTTTTCAATAAACCTTTTACAAGAGTGTTCAATTACAAGGCCTGAAATAATCCCATCTGAATCTGCATGATGTCTTATCATAATTGATTGATTTTCAAGAATTGCTTTTCTTATTCTTCTCGCAATATCAATAAATCTATATCTTAATTTTTCATATCTTTCAGATTCAATACTAAATGTTTTTCTAACAGGCTCGCTGTTTTTTTTAATAATCTCAGAAAAATCTGCATCAGATCTTTCCATTCTGAAAATTTCAATTTGTATTTTTCCTGCTCTTTCAATTACTTCGCCTGAAAGTTTTACAACATTTCCTGCCTGAAATTCTGAATTTTTAGTTACAGCGTCTGCTGTTCCATAACCATCACTTACTGTAAATATAACTGGCCCTGGCTGAGATTTTCTTAATATTTTTACAAGACCTTCAAAATAATCTCCATCAACTAAATCAATAATTGGTTTTGATTCATTTCTCGTAGTTCTATTGCCAGAATATTGCTGTTGTTCTCCAGGATACTCTCTTTTTTTTGGAAATGGTTTTTTATCGTATTTCATGTTTCTGATAAATAATAGGTATTTTTAAACTTATATAATTTACTATAAGTAATAAGAACTTTTATTAATTGTAATTTGTTCTTTATTTTAATTTGGGCTTATAGTTCAATGGATAGAATGCCAGGCTTCGGTGGGCTTACTTTATTTAGTTAAAGAAGATGGAGAAACCTGTTGATCGAGGTTCGAATCCTCGTAGGCCCATTTTGTTGTTTTTCCATAGTAGTTACAAAAGAAAAGATTTAAAAATACTTCTAAATTCTGTAAATTATGATAAAAATAGTACCAACTGATGTTGAAGGAATGTATCAAAAACTTGTAGATATAAAAACATCACATGAAATGCAATCTGCTTCATTAGATTTTTTGTTAGGAATGATGAATAAAGAGCAGAATATAACAACCCAAATACCTGCTAAAACAACTATTTTGCCTAAAGAAAAACATTTTTCATTTGAAGGGACTTTGCTCCCAAGCCCATTAGAAAGTATTAGTGGGGGGATGTATTCAAATGGTATTAATTATCATGGAAGATTTTTAATTTGCTTAGAAGATTATACAAAATATCATGAATTTTTAAAAAAAATTGCAAGCAAATTTCCTGATGAATTAAATTTTGGAAAATCTTTACTTTTTTGTTTAAATGAAGGATTGCCAGAAGATATTAGAAATAAAACTCCTTATTTTGAATTATCTAAATCCTCAGGTCATTCTTGGTTAGGTTTTTCATTTGGAGAATCAGGAACTGCAAAAAGAAATTTATCTTCTTTACCTGATTTTAAATCAGATATGGATTATACTACTAAGATATTAACCAAGATAATTAATTCTTGTTATGATAAAGAATTACCTGATTTGGAATTGCCTCTTTATTTTTAATTTTCTTTAATTTTCAATTAAAATCGCTGCAACAACGCAAAGAACCATTATTGAGGTTGCAATTATCTGTCTTAGAGTTAGTTTTTCTTTTAAAAAGATTTTTGCAAAGGCCAGAATAAATACTGGGCTTAAAATAAATAATATTGTTGTAAATACAATTCCATATGCCCCATATCCCCAATATAATATTATTCTATAAAAAATCCAAATAATAGCTACCCCGAAGATATATGAATATGTTTTTTTGTTAATTCCTTTTAACGAAGGCATAAATATTAACAAGCTAACTATAAAAATAAACAAGCATCTTAAAAAATAAAATGTAAATGAAGAATAATAATCTAAAATTGCTTTTGAAGCAACTAACTCAATGGCAAAAAACAAGCTTGAAATTAAAGCAGAAATTATATATTTATTACAAACAAGATGATGTTTTTTAATATGTGTTGCAACTAGGGCAATGCTTGCAATTATTGCTAAAGCAATGAGTGAAAAATTTCTTTCTGATGAATAAATTATAACTGCTAAAAAAACAGTAAATAATGGCTGAGTCAGTCTTATTGGCTCTAATTCTGAAATTTTTTCCCATTTATATGCATAAAAAAGAGTAAGATTTGCAATAATCGATGCAATTATAACTACTGAAAAAATCAAGATATTTTTTAATAAAAAAGCTTCAGGAGTTATTTTCCAGAAAAAATAAAGAAAAGGAAGCATAACAGCAGCTATTGCAAAAAAACTAAGAACATTATAATTTTTATAATTAAGAAATTTTTTCATCAACAGTCTTTTTTCAAAAATTGTGCCTGTTGCTTCTAACAATGCTCCTATTACTGGTAAATAAATCATATTGCCCCTTTTTTCATTTTTAATCTAAATTATTTTAAAAATTTCAACAAACAATTCTTTGTTGTTTGATAATCCGCTCTTCTGCTTGAAAGTTTCATAACTTCGCCTATTAAAAAATTAAGAGATTCTTGCTTTCCTGCTTTAAAATCTTCAGCTGCTTTTGGATTTTTCTTTATAGCATCTTTGCAAAAATTTTCAATCTCGCTGGAATCTGAAATCTTTGAAATATCTGATTTTTGCTTTATTGAAAAACTATTTGGAATAAATTCATTCATTATCTGCTTTGCTTTTAATTCTGTAATTTCTTTTTTATCAATTGCTTTTATTAGTTCTGCTAAATGTTCTGGATTAATATTTACTTCTTCTAGTGTTTTTTTATTGTAATTTAGTATTCTTAATAATTCAATTGTAACCCATGAAATATATTTTTTTGCATCAACTTGTTTTGCTAGAGCTTCAAAAAAATCAACTAGTTCTAAATTTTTTGTAAGAATTTCTGCATTTGCTTTGTCAATTTTGTATTTTGTTAAAAGTTTGTTTAATTTTTCATCAGGAGTTTCTGGGAGATTTTGTTTTAACTTGCTAACTTCTTTTTCATCTATTTTCACAACAGGTAAATCTGGTTCTGGAATAAATCTATAATCTTCAGCACCTTCTTTTTCTCTCATTTTTATTGTTTTTCCTTTTGATTCATCATAAGTTAAAGTTTCTCTTTTTTGCTCAATTTTATTTCTGTAATTTTCAAGCTGTCTTTTAATCTCATATTCAATTGCTCTTTTTATTTTGTCTAAAGAATTAATATTTTTTATTTCAACTCTTTCCCCATATGTTGAAACATTTACATCAACTTTAATTCCTGCACTTTTTTTTATTGCTTTTATATAAGATAAAGCAATAACTAAATTTTTTAGCCATTCTATAACATTATCTGCTGAACGAAAATCAGGTTCTGTTACAATTTCTATTAAAGGCAGACCAGAACGATTATAATCAATTTTTCCTGTATCTGGATTCCATCTTGCAGGGTCTTCTTCTAAGTGAGTTTCTGTTATTTTTATTCCATGGAATTTTCCATCTTCTGAGCAAGGAGTTGAATAAGCTCCTGAAATTGTATTTTGATAGCCCTTAGGTATATCTGGCCATGAATAGTGTTTTCTTTGCCAGACTAATCTTTTGTCATGATTTACTCTGCATCCTAAAATTAAAGAAATTTGAATTAATTTTTTCATTGCTTCTTTATTTGGAAGCATAGGTTTTGAACCTGGCTGACCTGTGCAAATGGGACAGATTCTTGTATTTGGTTTTTCATCTTTTTCAGAAATTGCCTTGCATTTGCAAAATAATTTTTCTTTTGTATTTAAATATCCATGAATTTCTAATCCGATTTTCAAAGGAAAACTCTTTTCAACCATATTTTAAATATGAAATCTGGGTTTTTATTTGTTTTGAAACTTGGGTGATTGAATAAATAACTTTTTAAAATATTTCTAGTAAAACTTCAACTTGATTAAAACAATTAAAGAAACTGCTAAGCTAATCAAATTTGCTATTGCTAAGCTATTTAGGCCAGAAATAAAACCATCATAAACTAAAAATGCAACACCCAAAGAATAAATAATAATAAATGAGGCATAAATTTTTTTCTTTTTACCCATAAGTAAAAATTGAATAATCCAGCCAATAATTATTAATGTTAAACCAATAAATGCAATCATTTTCTTTTATATACCTTCCAAGCTAAAATTAAAGCAGAAAGTGTTGCAATAAAAAATGAGGGGTATAAAATATTTGGGCTAATTTCCATGCCCCTTAATTTAATAAAATCATAAAAAACATAAATTCCAAAAGTAATTAAAAAAAACCACCCATAAATTTTTTTCTTAGAAATCATAATAATTCCTAAAACTGCTATGGCTAACTCAATTAGAATCGAAATATATTGTAAAAATTCCATCACCATCTTATAAAAAAATGAGATTCAAAACTATTTAAATTTTTGCATTAAAAATACATATATTAAATTACATTAATGCTTATAAATCTCAAGTGTTAATTATTAAAATGGAAAAAGAAGCAAAAATTTTAATTGCTGGAAAAAATTTAGATTATTGCTTAATACAATCTGATGAAGAAAAAATAAAACAGATGGCTTTTCCAAAAATTTCTCCAGATTATTCTAGTTATGATTATTGGGAAAATGTCCTGGAAAGTTTGCAAATTAAAGAACAAAATCCAATAGCCGGAAACAGATTAATACCTTTTGGATTAATTCATTCTATTGAAAAGACATATGGAAATGAAAAAAATTATGATAATCTGGTTAGTTATACTTTAAATTTTTTTAAACAAGCTGAAGATTATGGACAAAAATATAGTGCCCCTTATGTTTTAATTGGAGATTTAAGTGCAGAAAATATTGGCTCTATCTGGAGTAATGCTAAATTTTCAGGAAAAGCACAATTAATGATTGAAAATCCTAACATCGAACCTAAAGAAATAAAGATTTCACATCATTATCCTAATAGAAGATACGATATTAGAAGAAACGCATATCCTTTAGGACATGAACCTCCAAAAGAAGAAAAATTGTAAAATAAATTAGATTAATCAATAAATATTTAAATAAGATTATTATAAGATTATTATGGAAAAGTGGATGAAAATATTATTAATTTCTTTAGCGGTTTTAATTGTTATTGGGGGAGTAATTTGGGCAGTTTATTATTTTAATTCAGATGCATATAAAATAAAAAATGCTGAATCTTTTTGGAATAAAACAGTTAGTGATGCGATTAAACAAAAAGATAGTTCTATTTGTGAAAAAATGGATGACGAAAAATTACGAAATTATTTCTCACCAAGATTCGCTTGTTATATCAATGTAGCTCGTTCTTTGAAAGATAGTTCTATTTGTGAACAATCAAATGAGCCCAATACCTGTTATGTAGAGATAGTATCTGAATTAAAAGATAAATCTATTTGTGAAAAAATAATAAACTTAGATATTAAATTAGATATTAAAAGTGAGTGTTATGATAGATTAGCTAGAGCTACTTTAGATGAATCTTTTTGTAATTTAATAACTAGTAACTATCTGAAGATGGAGGGATTTGATTTAGTTGATAATTGTTTATTAGATATAGCCATAAAAAAGAAAGATAAATCTATTTGTGAAAAAATAAATGACACTTTTTTTAAAAAAACATGTCTTTCTAATTTTAATTAAATAAATATTTTATTAATTAAAATAAATTATTAGATAATTATTATGAAAACTTGGTTAAAAATATCATTAAGTATATTAGTTTTTTTATTTATTAATATAATCTTCTTTGTTTCTTATAGCCAATATGGGGAAGTTCGTCAAGTTTCATTCTTATTAAGCCAAGAATATATGCATTCAATAGATGATTGTTCAGTTTCCCGGATTATTGAACAAAAAGTAGACTATGCTAATAAAAAGATAGGTCCATATTGCTTAAATCCTTTTTTAAGGATACTTGTAACTAAAGAAAATTCTTGTGCACAACTCCAAAAAAGAATTAATAATGTTAGTGAAAATTTATTTGAATTAAAGAAATATTGTACAAAGCTAAATAATGAAAAATCTAGTGAAAATATTGAAAAAAATAAAATCTGTGGAAATTTAACATGTTCAGAATATCAATCTTGCATTAATAATAAATGTAGTTTGGATAGCTTAGACTACAAATTAGGATTAGTTTATGTTTATAATAATAAAGATACATATAATTCTAATTGGAAAGGAGAATTTGAAGAAATTAATAAAAAAGTAGAAAAAGGAATTAAAGAATCTACTAATAATAAAATAAATGCTTCAATTACAATTTTAGGAGAAGTTAAAACAGATAATTTTTGCTGGAATCCTGCGAGAATAGGGGTTATTTGTCAAAAAGATAATTCTTCAAGTAATAATATCTATTATGATAAACTACCGGACTCTTCGTTTGTGGGGGGAGAGCCAACATTATATTGTAATTCGATAAAATTTATTGATTGTGAAAATTGTAAGGCTGAATTAGTTAAAAAAGAAGAAAGTAGTTATGGAAATAAAATCTGTAATAAAGGGGATGAAAAATGGGAAACTATGCCTGGAAAATGTAATTCTAATTTTAAAACTTTTTATTGTGATGGTTCAACAGGAAATCTAACAATTGATTGTACTCTTTGTGGATGTGAAAATAATTTAATTTGTGATGAATATAGTGGGAGATGTATGAATTCTCTTGATAATAAACTTTATAAAATTAAATCTGATTGTGAAAATCCTTTATATCAAACAAGTTTATTTGAAAGCTATAGATTTGGGTTATTAAAAGAACAAATAAGCAGTGAACTAAATTTTAATTTTGAAAATTATGATGGGATCTTTATTATAATAGGTAATTATGGTTATCCCTTAAAAAATGATCCTCTATTTTTAGAATGGGATTGTAATAAAGGATTTGGTTATCCAATTATCGGGGGATATTCTAATTTAGTTATGGCTGAAAATTTTATAAAATCTGATGGTGGATTGATTGATTGTAGCACTACTCACAATAAAAGATTATCTTATGAAGCAAGAGGGTGGCATAGTATGGTTCATGAAATATTGCATAAATTAGGTGCACTGGATGTTTATGATACTGGAACTGCATTTGGGTTAGAAAATGAGAAAAAAGAAGCTTCAATAATGGACTTAAGAATAAATGAAAGTATTATGGGTAATAATTTCAAAAGTTGTATGGAAGATGGAAATCTTGAAAAAGATGATAATGTTTGCACTAACCAAGAATTAGATGAAATTTATTTAGATGAATATAATAAACAGAAAATTGGCTTGTATTGAAAGATTTTTATATCCTTTATTATTAATATAATTATGAAAGAAAAAATATTAAATGTTGGGGACAAGGTAGTTCTTAATACTAAAGAAAAAGATTTTGAAGGATTTGTTCTAGAAAGCTATGATTCTGAAATTGTTTTATTGAAATTAAATTCAGGTTATAATATTGGAATAAGGGAAAATGAAATTTTAAATGTAAAAGTTATTGAAAAGGCAAAATCTGAAAAGAAAAAAGAATTTAGTATTAGCCAGACAAAAGGCCTACCAAATATTGCAATGATTATTACAGGAGGAACAATATCTTCAAGATTAGACCCAAAAACAGGGGGAGTTATTTATACTGATGAAGAAGAAATTTTAAATATTTCTCCTGAATTAAAAAAAATATGCAATATTATAAAAGTTGAAAAACCATTTATGAAATGGAGTGAAAATATGTCTTTTGCAGACTGGAAAGTTTTAGCAGAAACTTCTGAGAAATTATTAAATGAGGATAAAATTGAAGGAATAATAATAACCCATGGAACAGATTTTTTACACTATTCATCTGCTGCATTGTCTTTTTTCTTAAGAGACTTAAACAAACCGGTTGCAATTACATATTCTCAGAGAAGTATTGATAGAGGTTCAACAGATGCTTCACTAAATTTGCTTTGTGCTGCAAAATATGCTGCTTCTGAAATTGCAGAAGTTGCAATAATTGGTCATAAAGATTTAGATGATGAATATTGTTTAGCAATGCCTGGAACAAAAGTAAGAAAAATGCATTCTTCAAGAAGAGATACATTCAAAGTTATAAATGACAAACCAATTGCAGAGATTTCTGAAAAAGAGTTTAATATTTTAAGAGTATTTAATGCAAAAAATAAAAATAAAGTTAAATTAGATTCTGTTTATAATGATAAAGTTGCTTTAGTTATGGTTTATCCTGGCCAAGATCCTGAAATTTTAGATTATTATATTGAAAAAGGCTACAAAGGAATTATTTTAGAATTATCTGGTTTAGGTCATGTTCCTTCTTCTGAACAGGCAAAATTTAATTGGATTCCAAAAATAAAAAAAGCAATTGATAAAGGAATTATAATTTGTGGAACAGCACAGACAATTTATGGAAGAGTTAATCCAAAAGTTTATTCAGCAGGAAGAGATTTAGAAAAAACAGGATTGATTTTTTTAAAAGATATGCTTTCAGAAACTGCTTTTATCAAGCTTGCCTGGGTTTTAGGACATAGCAAATGGGCAAAGGATAAGGAAGTTGTAAAAGAAAAAATGCTTGAAAATGTTTCTGGCGAGTTTAATGAAAGATTAGGGTTTGAGTGAAAAACCGAAATATTTATAAATTATAGTGGTTATAACAATTATAATAAATATAACTAATATAAAATGGCTGAAACTACTATTGCTTTAACAAACGATCTTAAAGAGAAAATAAAAGAATTTGGAAATAAGGGAGAAACTTATTCAGAAATAATTTCAAAATTAATTGTAATTGCAAAAGAAAGGCAGTTGCAGTATTTGTTAATGGATGAGAAAAATACTATTTCTATAGATGAAGCATTGTTAAATGCTAAAAAAAGATGGCAAAAGTAATAGTAACTAAGAAATTAGAAGATGAAATTAATAAAAAATTTAAAGGTGAATCTGTTAAAATTTTTGAGTTAATATATTCTTTAAAAGATAATCCAAAAAAAGGAAAGCCAATTGGACAAGTTGGGGGAATTTTAATCAAAGAAATTAAGTATAAATCTTTTAGATTTTATTTTATAACCGATGGAATGAAAATAAAACTCCTTAATATTGAAGAATTAAGTGATTTATTAATTAAATTTGTTCGAATATCTGATAAAAAAGAGCAGCAAAAGACAATAGATGAAATAAAAAAAATATTAAGAGAATTTGGAGAAAACGCTCTTTAAATGAAATCTATAAGCATGAAAAAAGAAAATTCATTATTAATAAATTTTTTAGGAGAAAATCCTGTATTTAGAATTATAGATTTTTTAATTGAAAATAAAGGAATAGGTATAACAAAAAAAGAAATTATAGAAGGTGCTGGAATTTCAAGGGCTGCTCTGTTTAAGTATTGGAATCAAATAGAAGCACAAGAAATTGTCGTTATAACCAGAAAATTTGGCAAGACAAAATTATATGCTTTAAACTCAAGAAATCCAATAATAAAAAAATTACTTGAATTAGAAAGTATATTAATTGGAAAAGCATTGGATAAACATGCTTTAATTGAGATTAAAGTTTGAGAACTTTATTAAATAGCTTAATAACTTAATAGTCCGTTAGGGTTTGAATAAAATGAACAAGGCAAAAGGCTATGAAGCAATAGGGATAGAACTTGAGGATTTTCTTAAAAGATATAAACCTAATCATTGGAAAGAACCTTTAGGCAGTGTTTTTATAATTGATTCTGTTATGCCAAAAACGGCAAAAGAATTTGTTGCATCTTTTCAAAATGGAACATTGCCTGAAACACTAAAAAAGCAGGAAGGTTTTTTTGATAATCCTAATGTTGCACAAGCAGTAAAAGAATTTTTTGACAAAGGAGATTATAAAAAATATTTGAAAGAATAATTTAAACAAATTTATTCTGATTTCTTTAGGCTGTCAACAGGCATTATTATGTAACCATAACTTATTGGTTTAATATTTGGAGAATAGCAAGAATCAATTAGTGCAGTTTTTTCCTGAACTTTATAAGGATATGGGATTAATCCTTCTTCTGAAGAATTGCCCGTAGGATTATTACATGCAAATAATACTGGCAAAACTAAAATAGCTAATAATGATTTTTTCATAAATCTATTAATGATCTTAAATTTTTAAAGATTTAGATGCTATTGCAATAATCTAATTAATTTTTCAGATATTAGCAGACTATCTCGATAACTATCTTGAGATTTATATACTAGATCATTAAAACCTGCGTCTCTTAGCATTTGATTCATAGTACTGCTTGACGGATCTGCTGATTCTCCACTTGAACAACCTGTGTAAGCCACCATAATTAAATCTGAATCTAAATCTCTTATTTTTTTTATTAGATCAAAACTCGGTTGATATATTCTTTTTCTAATTGCATTGCTTTCCATACTCTTTACTTCATCTGAATCTAAAAAATCTTTATCATAGGGAAAATGGCTTACTAAACCCTCGTAGGGTTTGGAATATTTTATTTTGTCAGCAATTAAATCCATAGTACTTTCTCTTAAATTGCTAGATAAATCAATGTTAAAATCTTTAGTTATTGCATTACTTATTAAATTTCTTCTATTACGAATATCATCTAATAATCTTGTATCTCCCCTTAATCTAAAACGCATAGCTTCTTCAATAGATAATTCTTTATCTACATATAGTACTGTTTTCATAAAAAAGATAAATTTATTAGATTTATAATAATTTTCAATATTGAATATATACTAATCTTACTAAACTTAAAACTCCATTTCTATTCTTAATTCTGTTAAAACTAAAACAAACTTGCTAATCATCATAAAATGTGTTTCAATGCTTTTGCTCTGGTCTTTTAGTTTTTCTTTCATTTTAAAATGCTCATTATAGATTTTATAATCGTTTTCACCTAATTCTATTGCATTTTCTCTACTAAACTTATAAAATAGATTATAATACATCTCAAAATGTTTTTTAACCATTTCAATTAGTGGAAGAACGTCTTTTACTGGCTTTTTAGATATTGCAAGATGTTTTCCAATATATTTGAATTCATCTCCAACTAATTCTAAAATAAATAATGTTGAAAATAATAATCGTTTTTTTCCTTCTGGAAATGAAGCAGATAGTTTTTTTAAAATTCTACAGCAATAATCGACAAATCTATCAACATTTAAGTCAATTGTATGAATTTCCTTACATAAATTAGAATCATTGATTTCATTTTTATCTATTGCTTCAATTACTCTTTCAAACATCTGTAAAATAACAAGAAAGACCCTTCTCATTGAGTTTTCAAATTCTTTTACAGTTGGCTCACCCATTTCTTTTACAATACAGTAATCTTTTCCTGTTTCTATAATTCCCATTCCAATAAATCTATCAACCATCCCCTGAATCATTGCTAAGGCAGGTTTTGAAGGAACTTTTTCTCCTAATTTTGAATAATCAAATTGGGTTGTATAAAAATGATAGGCATCTTTGTAATCTTTTTTATTTGAATCAAACTTAATTTTTATTTCATCAGAACCAGCCCTATATGCTGATTGGAAAAATCTCCATAATAAAGGTATTGTAAAATTAGTTATATCTATTTCGGCAATTTTTTCAGGCATATTTTGATGCCCGTTTATGACTAAAGAAGAATCTCTTTCAATTAAATCTATTTCATCCCCTGCTTTAAGATTTAACTTCTTTACCCATTCAGTTGGCAGAGTTAATGTTAAGGTATTATGGCCTTGTTTTATGATTTTTCGTTTCATTTTGTCTAAATCCTAACACCTAATGTAAATACCTAATTCAATATATTTAAATGTTTTCACAATATATTCACTAGTGAAAGAATGTGAATATATAAAAGAGTATATTCACAATTGATAAAAGATAAATATCCTTGAGTCTTGTTTTTATTATGGTTAAAGAATTAGAACAAGAAGCAACATCCAACTTTGTTAAAGAGCAATGCGGATATTGTGATCATGTTCTTTTAATTCCAAAAGAAGTTTATAATGAAATTGCCTTGCAAAGAGAAAAAACAGGACATAATATTGGTCTTTCAATGAGGGGCAGATATAATGATGCTTATATAAGCAATTGCGGGTATTTTTATTGTAATGACACTTGTTTTACAAGATTTACAGAAGATTAAATTCTAGTTCTATAAATCGATTAATTTCTGACATTAGGGCATTTTTCTTTTCACTATTCACACTATTTTTTATTATTAAGATATATTGGAACAAGAAAAATATTGACAAAAGATATAATCAAAATTTTTTTGTTTTTACTATGCAAACAATAGAAAAATCAGTTATGCCTGCTGAAACAAGAGAAAAATTCCAGTATTTTTTAAATAGGGGACAGACACCATATAATTATGAAAAACAATTTTTAAGAGGATATTTAAATCTGGCAATAGAGATTATAAATGAAAAAAATCCAGTGCCTTATGAACTTGAAATCCAACCAACTTCTCAGTGCAATGCTTTTTGCAATCATTGCTTTGGAAAAAATTCTGCAAAAATTAAAGATAAAATTAATTCAAGAGAAGCCATGGATATAATTGTTAAACGAGTTCTTGACTTTAAACAAGATGGATATGAAGTTGAAAAAGTAAAATTCTGCGGTTCAACAGGTGAACCTTTAATGAATCCATTTACACCCTATGCTATTAGTGAATTTTATAATAAAAAATACCTAAGACTTTTTACAAATGGGATAAAATTAGCTGAAAATAAAAATAACATTTACTATCTAAAAATTTTATCAAAAGTAAATAATACTATGTTAAGTTTAGATGCAGGAACAACAGAAACATTGCATAAAATAAAACCTGGCTCAAAAAATATTATTCTTGAAGATATTTTAGCAACAATAAAACCTATAAAAGATTTAGCTCATCAAAAAATAGAATTTGATGTTAGTTATGTTATTACCCAAGATAATTATTCTGAAATTATTGAAGCAACAAAAAAAGTAAAAGAAGCAGGAGCTGATTTAATTAGATTTAGAATTGATTTAACAGATAGGCTTGTTTCAGAGCAACATAGTGATGAAATTATAAATAAACTTAATATTGCAAAAGAATATGGGGATGAAAATTTTAAAGTTATTCCAATTCATAGTGATAAGGAAATATGTGAAACAGATGACAATCACTTTAGTTCAAGATGTTCCAAATTAAAATGTTTTACTTCAAAATTATGGACTTGTATTGGCTCTGACGGAAATTTATATCCTTGTGGGCATATGGTTGATGCAAATGTAGAAAAATATGGTAATATTTTTATCCAAAATCTTAATGAAATTTGGAATAGTCAAAGAAAAAAAGAACTAAATAATAAACTTCCATTAGAAACATGCCATACTTGCTCACCATTTTCATTAAGAATAAATGAGTTTATGACTTTTCTTTCAGAATTGCCTAAAAAAGAAGCACAACAATTAGTTCAAGGAGTTAAAAAATGAATGAGCCAACAAAATGTTCTGGAAAATATTCAGTATGGATAATGCCTGAAAAGAAAATTTATGATAAATTTTCAAATTTAATTTATCAACTAAGCCAAAAATATGATTTTCCATTTTTTGAACCGCATATTACATTAATTGGAAAATTATCTGGAGAAAAAAAAGATTTAATTGAAAAAACTAGTAGATTAACATCTTCTGTTAATCTTGAAACAATTAAACTTAATTATATTGATAGAGTTTTTGATGATTATTTTCGTTCTGTTTTTATAAGAGCACAAAAAACAATAAATATCCTAGACGTTAATATTAAGGCTAAAGAAATTTTTAATCAAGGTGATCCAAAAAGATATTTTCCTTTTTATCAGCCTCATTTAAGTTTGGCTTATGGGAATTTTTCACCAAAAATAAAAGAAAGGATTGTTTCAGATATATTAAAAGAATTTAATATAACTTCAAAAACAGATTTTAATTTAGATTTAAAATTTGAAGCAGATAAAATTTGTTTATATTCGACTGAAGGAAAAGTTGAAAATTGGTATAACTCCGGAGGTTTTTCTTTAAAATGAAAAAACATTGTGTCCGATTGTATGAATTAAGTTACCCTATTCAGAGACATGATCAGATAAGACCTGAGAATATTGGAAAAGATAAAAAATATTATGACGAACTTCAATATTTTGAACAGTATATGGAAACTCTTAAAAAAAATAATATTGATTTAAAAACTTTAAACCCTAGAGATCCTAATCTTGCCCCAGAAGAAGTGGCTGTTGCATTTTATAATCATGAAGCATCAGAAATCTTTAGAAATGATAATGATTTAGAATGGGTAGTTAAAATTTTTAAACCAAACTCTAAATTTAATGTATTGGTCGATAGATGGTCTGGTTATGATGAATTTTATGATTCTGTAACAGAACTAGAATCTGAAAATTTAAAAGTAATTTACACATATTCATCAGTCTATTTTGGCAGTGAAACAAATCAAATTTTAGAGATAAACAATAAAAAAAACGCAGAAAATACTTTAATTTGTGTTGAAAATAGAAATTCTCATATTAATAATGAAAAAATAAATGATTTAATCTTATATATTGACAAAAATGCTTAATAAAAAACTTACTAATTTTCTTAGAACATCTTTGTTGGCAGGAATGTTAACGTTTTCTTTTGGAAATACACAGGCTCAAACAAATGAAAGATTTTTTGATGCAAAACTTGGGTTAAATTATGAATCTTCTATACTAAGAAAAATAGAAAATGTTCCATTAGAAATAAGAACAGTTGATAAAAAAAATTCAGATCAAATTATAAATGGAAATGTTGCAGGAGAGAAAAATTATGAATTTCCTGATTTTTTACCAATTATTAGTTTAAGAGCAGGAAATAAAACTACTTTATCAGATAATTTAAACCTAAATTTAGGTGTTGGTCTTGAAACAGGCCTTTCTATTATGGCTATGGGGGATGAAGAAGAAACTTCAAATGCAGCATATAAAAGAGCGTGTGAATGGCCTATTTATGATTCTCCTAGATATGAGATATATCCTGCATTTATACATCAATCAAATAAATGGGTAAAACCAAGTATTTTTTCAGAATTAGAAATAAATGTTAAAAAAAATCCTTTTGATTTAAAAGATTTACATTTAATTTTAGGGTATAGGGTATATCCTGAAAAAATAATTGCTACAAATGGATGGAATGATGGAACAAAAACAGATATAATGAAAAAATATGAATTATCAAATCTTTTAGTTGGCGGGCCATATATTACATTTACTACAGATACAAAAGATAAAAAAGAGATAACGATTTATCTTAATGCAGGATTAAATCATTTAATAAGTAATAAGCCAAAGGATTTTGGAAATAAAGCAGATTTTGCTTTTAGAAAAGCTAGTTTATTTATGGGTATGGGAATGTATGTAAGATTTTAAGATTTTAAGATTTTAATTCTTTAAACTTATAAATGCTGATTACTAAACCATTATATGAAATCCTCAAATGCATTTACAATAACTGCTAAAGACAAAAAAACAAAAGCAAGAGCAGGAATTTTGCATACAAGAAAAGGAAAAATTGAAACACCTTTTTTTATGCCTGTTGCAACTAAAACTGCTGTTAAGCATATATCTCCTGAAGACTTACATGAAATGAAAGCAAAAGCAATAATCTCAAATGCATTAATTTTATTTTTAAGGCCTGGTTCTGATATAATTAAAAAAATGGGGGGAATTGGAAAATTTATGAATTACAAAGGAATTAATGTAACTGATTCTGGGGGTTTTCAAATGTATTCTGAAAAATTTTTAATTAAAACAGAAGAAAATGGAGTTTGGTTTAATAGTCCTTTTGACGGTACAAAGCATTTTATAACTCCTGAAAAAAATATGCAAATTCAGTTAGATTTGGGAGGGGATGTTGCAATGTGCTTAGATAATATGCCTTTAATGGAAAATACAAAGGGAGAAATTGAAGAAGCAATAAGAAAAACATTTAATTGGGCTCAAAAATGCAAAAAAGAACATGATAAACTTCAAAAAAATATTCCTAAAGGAAAAAAACAATTGCTTTTTGGGATTTGCCAGGGTGGAATTTATGAAGATTTAAGAAAAACTTCTGCAACAGAAATGTCTCAGATTGATTTTGATGGATTTTCTATTGGAGGACTTGCACTTGGAGAGGAAAAAAAAGATGAATATAAAATGATTGAAATACAAAAACAAATACTTCCTGAAAATAAGCCATGTTATTTAATGGGTGCAGGAAATCCTATTGAACTTTTAGAAGCAATTTCAAGAGGAATTGATATGTTTGATTCAAGATTTCCAACTCAAAATGCAAGAAGAGGAACTATTTTTACAAGCAAAGGAAAATTAAAAATTTTAAGAAAAGAGTATAAAACAGATAAAAATCCATTAGATAAAGGGTGCAAGTGTTTTGTATGCAAAAATCATTCAAGAGCATATATTAGGCATTTATTATTAAGAGAAGAAGCAACAGGAATGAGATTAGCAACATTTCATAATCTATATTTCTTGCAAAACTTAATGGAAAAGTCGAGAGCTGAAATTAAAAAGGGGAAGTTTTTGGAATTCAAGAATAAAATGAAGAAGATTTATCAAAAAAATAATATACCTTCGCCTGCTTTATAGAATTATATTATTTTTAGGATGCCCAAAACTTAATAAGTTAAATTAGCATGTATTATAAATAAAACTCCAAGTTTATGGACATGAATCAAAAGGCCTTAGATAATAAATGATAAAAGAGAATATTCTTAAAATAAAATCTGAAATTCCTGAAAATATTAAAATTATTGCTGCAACTAAAACAAGAAGCATAGATGAAATAAAAGAAGCTCTTTATTCTGTGATAAAAATAATAGGGGAAAATTATGTTCAAGAAGCAGAAGCAAAGTTTAATTTTTTGAAAGAATTGAAAAAAACTGCTGATGTTCGAAATGTAGTTCAAATTGCTTCCCAAGAAGAGATACATTTCGGAGCATCCCAAAAACCTAATAAACCGGAGGGTTTTTCTGATTTTGAAATTCATTTAATAGGTCATTTACAAAGAAACAAAACAAAAAAAGCTGTTGAAATTTTTGATTTAATCCAGACAGTTGATTCTATGGAAATTGCAAGAGAAATTGATAAGAGATGTTCTGAAATAAATAAGATAATGCCTGTTTTAATTGAAATAAATATTGCCAAAGAAGAAAATAAAACCGGCTGTATGCCTGAAAATGTTTTTAAATTAGCAGAAGAAATTTCCAAGCTTAAAAATATTAAATTAAGAGGAATTATGGCAATAGGGCCAAATTTTGATGACAAAGAAAAACTAAGACCTTATTTTAATGAAGCTAAAGAGATATTTGAAGAGTTAAAAAAAACAAATAAAGAAATTGAAATTTTATCAATAGGAATGTCTGATTCTTGCAAGATTGCAATTGAATGCGGTTCTAATATGGTTAGAATTGGAACTTCTATTTTTGGGGAAAGGATCCCTAAATAAATAGTGTAACTCTCTAGTGGTTAAAAAACATAAAGTTTATAAATAATAGGATTAATTTAATCAGATGACATATAATTCATTATTTGATAAAATCCTAAAAGGAGATCCTTCATTTAGAAAAGATCTTGTACAACAACAATATTTTGGAAGCTTGGAAAATGTTTTATCGGAAATAGAAGAAAATTTAATTTCAAGTAAACCATATAATATTAATTTAGCATTACACCCCCCAAGAATAATAAGGGCAGTAATAGATTATAAAATTGAAAATCCTTTTCAAAAAGAGCCAGAAATTCTTTTAAGAGAAGCTATACAATTAGGATTAGATGTTTACAAAGGAAATTCTAATGTTATTGAAGAAATTAAGCAATTAAAAGAAAATATTGAAAAAAATAATGATGAGCTTTTAAAAAAAACACTTGAACAACCCATAGATAAACTTAGCTGGGATGCAACTAATCCTAAACTATCAAAAAGAACTGCAGATGAACTAATAAAAGAAACAAAAGGGCAAGAAATTTTGTATATTGCTCTTGCACATGGAGGAATTGCTGCAGGAATGGACAGTTTTTTAAGATATTGTGATAAAACTAATAATTATGATTCTTCTTTTTATGTTTCAAGATTTTCAATGCAAAAATTAAAAGATCTAAAACCGCAATTAACCAATACTGAAATAGAATATTTACAAAAATTAGCGATTAGAAAAAGAGTAGTTATTTTTGATGAAGATTCGTATTCTGGAACAACATTAGATGAAGCAAATTATTTTTTTAAAACAGAAGTTTTTCCAAATAAAACAATAATTAATGCAGTTAATTCTGACGCAAGAATTAATAACATTAAATTCCTATAATTTAAAAAAATAAAGAAATTGCTTAAAATCTAAATTCCAGCAATTTCTGTCTTTCTAATTTAAAAATAAAAAATAAAATTTATTTATTTACTTATTTCTTTTTACTTGAAGAAGGTCTTATATCTTTTTCAGCAAATTCAACTTCTATACCGCCAATTTGTTTAGCAAAAAGATTGTAGATTACACTCATTACAATTCCTGCAATAAAATATAATACTCCCATTAAAATAGGCATTATAATTAATGCTGCCCAACCCATTGTGGAATATGCAGTATAATCTGCTCCGAGTGCTGTAGCATATGTTGGGGAATTATACATTGTAGAAATTACTCCAATCATAACTCCAACTACAAAGCCATATAAAACTCCAAATAATCCTGAAATTTTAGCTATAGACAAAGATCCTAATTTTTTTATTTCTTGCATTTTAACCTCCTTTTATCTTTTATATACTAGAAAAAAAGATTATTTAAAGGTTTTTGAATTATTAATTAAACTATCTAACTTAGCATGCAACTCTGTTGAGATAGTTTGTTCAAATGAACAATGATAATATAATTGCCTGCGGCAATTGACGATTAATTAATAACTAATCAGGAGCTGCAAAAAGTTTTACTCTTACAATAGGTAACTCAAGATAGAAGAGTAAAACTTTTTCTAGGCGACTTCTTATAAGAACAAAATGCAATAATTGATAAATGTAAATTTTACAGATTTACTTGATATAAATAGACAAGTATGGTTCAATCTTGATTGAAGTCATAACTGGATTTATAAATAAAAATTTGCTTAATAATCTATGAAATTAAAAGAATTTTTCAGGCCAACATGGGGTAAGATTATTTTAACTTTGTTCATACCTGCTTTTTATTCTCAAATTGGGCAGACTTTTTGTTACCCATGTCATTCTGGAGAATATTGCCCACCATGCAACCAGCCATTTTTATTTATGCCATTAATACTTGCCATATTTTCTTTTATAAATTATCCTCATCAAGACATTCAATATTTGATATTATTCTTTTTAATTGGACTAGTTTTATCTTATACTATTTCATGTATTATAATTTTCTTTTTTAAAAAGTTGAGAAATAAGAACTGAAAAATTTATTAACCAACTTCTTTTATTCTGATTATGGAAAAAGAACCTGAAAAAATAAATTACAAAGAACTTGGGCTTAAATCAGGTCTGGAAATACATCAACAGTTAAATACTAATAAATTATTCTGTAATTGCCCTTCTATTTTAAGAAATGATAATCCCCTTTTTACTATTAAAAGAAAATTAAACCCAGTTATTGGAGAAACAGGAGACATTGATATTGCTGCTGAATATGAAAAATCCAAAAATAAAACTTTCAATTATGAAGTTTATGACACAAATTGTTTAGTTGAATTGGATGAAGAACCCCCTCATAATATAAATTTAGATTCATTAAAAATTGCATTAGAAGTTGCTATTCTTACAAATTGCAAAATCTTTCCTGTGACTCAGATAATGAGAAAAACAGTTATTGATGGTTCAAATACTTCTGGTTTTCAGAGAACAGTTTTAATTGCACATGAGGGTTATATTGAAACATCTGAAGGAAGAGTTGGAATTGAAACAATAGGATTAGAAGAAGATGCAGCTAGAATTATTTCTTCAAAAGAAAATGAAACAACTTATAGATTAGATAGATTAGGAATACCTTTAATTGAAATTGCAACAAAGCCTGATTTAAAATCTCCTGAACAGATTAAAGAAGCTGCTTTAAAGATTGGAGAAATATTAAGAATGTGTGATGTTAAAAGAGGAATAGGAACAATTAGGCAAGATTTAAATATTTCAATAAAAAATAGCAAAAGAGTTGAAATAAAAGGTTTTCAAGAGCCAAAAATTATGATCAAAACAGTTGAATTAGAAGTCAAAAGACAGCTTGAACTTGTAAATCAGAGCAAGAGCATAAATGAAGTGAGAAAGTCTTTGCCAGATGGCTCTACTAGTTTTTTAAGGCCTATGCCGGGAGCAGCAAGAATGTATCCTGAAACAGATTGTGTTTTATTAAAGATATCAAGAGATTTAATTAATGAAGTTAAAAAAACACTTCCACAGCCAAAAGAAGATTTAACAGGTTATTTGAAAAAATACGGCTTAAATGACGAACTTATCAAGCTTTTAGTGCAAAATGAAAAAGTTGAAGAATTCAAGTATTTAGTTCAGGTTCAAAACTATCCTAATTTAATTGCAAAAATGCTTATTGTTTTTCCAAAAGAAATTGCTGTTAAGGATAAGAAAAATATTAATGAAATTGAAAAGTTGCTTAATCAAGATATATTGGAAGCTGTTTTAAATGAGATAAACAAAACTATTTCTGAAAATGATGTTAAAATTGTTCTTCAAAAAATTTCGGAAGGCAAAAAGCTTAAAGATGCTTTAACAAAAGAAAAAATAGATATTTCTTCTGAAATTGAAAAGCTAATAAAAGAAAAACCTGGCTTAAGTATGAATGGTTATATGGGTTTAGTAATGGCTAAATTCAAAGGCCAGGTTTCTGGCAAAGAGATAATGGATGAGCTGAAAAAAAGGATGAAATAGCTTCCAATTAGGTGAAAAACCTGAAAAACCCTTGATAAATCCTTAAAATCACTTCTGATTACCCCTAATTCTTAGTAGTTTAGATGGTTATTTATGTGTCATTTCTAAAAGGTAACAAAACAAAAGGTTTATAAAGTTGTTATTCCATAGTTATAACATGTTAAAAGATGATATTTCAGTGAGTGAAAAAACCTTGCTTAGCATGGAATACCCTGAAAAACCTTTTGAAGACGATTCTTTTCAAATGGGAAAAGAAAAAGTTGAATCATTAAGAGAGCTTGTTGTTGAAATTGAAGAACTGATAAAAAATAGAGAAAGTTTAAGCAAAAGCATATGTAATGAAGGTGAAAAAATGAAAACAGACTTATCTAATTTTATAAATGAAAATAAATTTCAGGACCCACAAAATTCCAAAGAAAGAAGTGAATTAAGAAAAAAACAAATTGAAATTTCTGAATTACAATTAAAAGAAAGAGTAGAATGCTGGAAAGATATTGCATTGCTTAAAAGAGAATTAAGAGAACATGTTAAAGATTTGAAAGACAGGGAGGATAGAGTTAATAGTTTAAATAAACTCTGGGAAAATTAAATAAAATGATACAAGCATATTTAACAGACACTAATGCAAAAAGAACATACGATTTATCTAGATTATTATTATCTAAATCTAATGATATAATCACAATAGGAAGACAAAATCAAAGAAATGATATTGTTTTAGGAAAAGATGATTTTGATGAATTAATTAGTAATAAAGAATTATTAAAAGAATTAATAAGTGTTTCTAGAATGCATGCTTCTTTAGAATATAAATTTCAAACATATACTCCTGATTGCAGTGGATTTTTTATGAGAGATGCTCATTCAACATTTGGAACAAAAATCTTAAGAGGGAAGGGATTAATTTCAATTTCTCAAAATGAAGGAATAACTTTAGCTAATGTTCCTGTTCCAATAATTCTTGATAAAAATAAAATATTATTACAAAATGAAGACCAAATATTTTTTGCACAGTATGGTCCTGTTATTTACAAGGAGGCACAAATATGAAAACTTTTGAACAAGAATTTGATTATGCAAGACCATTAGGTAGTGGAATTCATGGAAGCGTATATCAAATTTCAGATATTCATGCAGCAAAATTTTATGATGAACAAAACGTTTCAGATCCTGATAAAGAATGTAAAATAGCAAAAGAATTATATAAAAATAATATAAATGTTCCTAAACCTGAAGGCGTTTTTAAAATAGATCTTAAAGCAAAGAATACTTTTCTTTCACAAAAACATGCTTTTGTTATGGAATATTTACCAGGATATATTTTAGAAGATGTACCTAGTAATGAAATAAAAAGACTTGGATTAAATGAATTAGCTGAAATAGAATTAGAAAAAGCTAGAAAATTAGGATTTTTGACAATAGATTCTGAGCCTCGTAGAAATAATTCTAATCAAATCTGGTGCCCAGACAGAAATAGAATTTACATAATTGATTTTGTAAATTGGGTAGATGGGAGGAAACTATGATACAAACATTTAGACAAGAATGGGATAGTGCAAAGAAACTTGCAAGAGAAGTATATCAAATTTCAGACAATCATATAGCAAAAACTTCAAAATTAATGTCAAACAAATTTATAGAACATCTAAAAAGAGAATATAGAATTACAAAAGAATTATATGAACAAGGAATAAATGTTCCTAAACCAGAAGGCATCTTTAATGTAAATCTTACATTTTTTGATTCAGTACATAAAGATTACGTATCTTTTACAAAACCTACTTTGGTAATGGAATATATCTCAGGTAAGAGTTTTGAACAAGTATCTGCGGAAACAGGATCTCAAATTGATGAAATGAATAAATTATGGAAATTAGCTTTTGAAGAGATAAACAAAGCTGAAAAATTAGGATTTGTTCCAGTAGATAGTGGTGAAGTAAATGATGGCAATCAAATATGGTGTCCTGAAAGAAACAAAGTTTATTTGATTGATTTTGAATATTGGGGATACCATCCTCCTAAATTCTCACAAAAATTAAAATATTTTTGGAGGAATTTAATATGATACAAAAATTATCACCTGAAGAAATATGCATGAAGCTAAAACCTATATTTGGAAAAAAGATTGATGATATTTATTTAAGATATGCAATGGCTGACAGAGAAGAAAAAGAAGAAATACTTCAAGTTTTAAATACACTTTATAATAAAAATTTATCTCAATTACTTGATAATAAAATATTGTTAGAACCTCCATCTAGACTTTTAATGGATGGTGAATATCCTTTATCAATGATTAGCTATGCTGACAAACAATTATATCCATTTGCTTTAAGAGAAAAAGATTGGATAAGACATGTATGTATTAGTGGAATGAGTGGAAGCGGAAAAACAACTTTAGCATTTCATATAATTAATAATTTTATAAAACACGAAAAGCCATTTTTAATTTTTGACTGGAAAAAGAGCTTTAGACCATTGATGTTAATTGACAATGAAATAATGTGTTTTACTGTTGGAAAAGATTCTGTAAGCAATTTATTTAAAGTAAATTTAAACAAGCCACCAAAAGATGTTTCTCCAAAAGAATGGATTAGTGTTTTATGTGACTTGCTTGCAGAAAGCTTTTTTGTTTCATTTGGTGTTCATAAAATTTTAGTTGAAACTTTAGATGATGCATTTAAAGAATGGGGAGTTTACAATGGTTCTGAAAACTATCCAACATGGAATAATATTAAATGGTATTTAGAAGAAAGATCACATAAGGCAAAAGGAAGAGAAGCAACATGGTATGAAAGTGCATTAAGAATTGCATCTGTTCTTACATTTGGAGATTTTGGAAAAGTATGTAATTACAAAGGCGAAGACAGCTTTTCAATTGAAGAATTATTAAATAAAAAAGTAATATTTGAATTAAACTCTCTTGGAAGTGTAGAGAAAAAGTTCTTTTGTGAATTTTTGTTAACTTATATATACAAATTAAAAAAAGCAAGTCAGTCAAATTCAAATGGAAATTTTGAAAATGCAATTATAGTTGATGAAGCTCATAATATTTTCTTAAAAGGGGAGACACATTTTACAAAAGAATCTGTTACAGATATGATTTACAGAGAAATAAGAGAGTATGGAACAAGTTTAGTATGTCTTGACCAGCATATATCAAAATTAAGTGATACTGTTAAAGGAAATAGTGCTTGTCATATTGCATTTCAACAGCAATTACCTCAAGATCTTTGGGATATTGGCGAATTAATGCAATTAAAAGACAGAAAAAATTATTTTTCAATGCTTCCTGTTGGCTCTGCAATTGTAAGATTATCTGAAAGATTTAATTCTCCTTTTTTAATTGAAGTTCCTTCTGTTAAATTAAAAGATAAAGATCTAAATGACGAAGATATTAAATCAAAAATGAAATTTATATTTTCTGCAAGAGAAACTTTGAATAAAAAAGATGAGTTTCATAACTTAGTTGTTGGAAAAATTGAACAAAGATTTGAAAAAATAGATAAAAATGAAGTTTTAGATAAAGCTTTACAGGAAAATTTAGAAGTTGAGAAAGAAGCAATAAAAGGTCCATTTTCAAAAACTCAAAACAAAATATACGAAGCTGTTTTAGAAAGACTTTCAGAAGGAAAAGGACTAGCTGAAATTGAAAAAGAAATTGAAAAAGAAAGAATGCACTATGGATATAGTGTAAATGATATTTTAGAAGTTATAAACTATGTATTTGAAAACCAGTTCAGAGATATTATAGCTCAAAGAACAGAAATTGTAAAGCCAAGTGAAATGAATTTGCAAAATAAATTCTTAGATTATTTAAAACAAAACCCAGAACATAACAAAAGCACTGTTGAAATCTACAAAATTTTAGGCTTTTCAACAAGAAAGGGAAACATAATCAAAGATGAATTGCTTGAAAAGAACTTAATTAGAATTGAAGAGCAAAAAAACAAAACAGGATGGAAGAAAATTATCACATTAAACAATTAACTATTACAAATCATAATCAAACAAATATAAATTAATAACAACGCAGCATAAAGACAACTTTTAACAACACAATATAGAAATAACACAGACGCACAAGAGACAAACAGACAATAAAAATCTGAAATACCCTGCGAAACAAGATAAAAACAAGAAAGAAAGGAGAAATATCTCAAAAGAAGATTAGTTTTAACTAGATTTAACCTTAATATATTCCTGAAATACCTATTTAATAGACTTCTAAATAGATTTTGAAATTGAAATAGCTTAATTTAAAACAAAAAGAATTGAAATAGCTTTTAACTGGGTTTAACAAACAGAAACATCTCTGAAAGGAGAGGAATATGTATTATATCGCTGGGATATTTGTTCTTTTCGCATCTATCTTTCTCGGAGGAGAAAAAGAGCTAAAGATGCAGGTATTAATTGGCTGGGGAATTGGGATTATTGGCATGGCAATATGGTTCATCGTAGGGGGGATTGAAAAGTTGGTAAAAGAAATCTCTGAACTAAGAAAAGAAATCTCCAAACCGAAGAAGGAAGAAGCTCCCCCGGAAACTGCCAGAACTGACGAAGGTTCCCAAGCCAGCATGGTAAGATAAAATTCTCTACGAAGATGATTAAGGGCCTTATTGCATTCAAAAGGGTGAGGCCCTTTAATTTGAAAATAATTATTTACCCCATATAAATAGCAATTCATAAATTGAAATATCTCTGAAAGGGGGAATTATGTTAACTATAATAGTGATTTTTTCAGCATTACTTTTGAATTCATTTAAAGTATGGGGGGGTTTATGGGTATTCTTTTGGTTTATTAGAAAAGAAGGGACAATAATTTTTCCAATTATTAATCTTTATATGTGGGTATGTTGGTATATGATTATTTTTACTCTTTTTTCAATACATTAACTTTTTCAAAGGAGGGAATATGTTCTTCTCATTTGTAATTCTGCCTCCCCCTGAAGTTAGCGACCCTGGAGCATATTTGGGGTGGATGATAATAAACTTCTTTTTGTGGTATTATATTCTTAATGGGATTGTAAACTTTAGTACCATGAAAAGAAAAAAGTGATAAAAATTAGCAAATGAGTAATTAAATCACAATCAATCTTTTTCACATGGAGAGTGTCATGAACCGCATAATATTAATTATCTTAGGCATTTTTCTTTTATCTTTTGGAATTGCATTGCTCTGCGATGTTAGTTATAATAATGAAGTTGAATCCCTGGACTTCTATTTGCTATCTGGAATGGTGCATTTTCACAACTTTAACATAGGAGTTATTTATATTATCTGCGGGCTCATCGCACTTGGAGGCCTTTTCACTATTCGCTTTTCGAAATGCATTGCATACTTAATGTAATTTTTTATAGCAAACAAACAAAACAAACAACAATCAAAAAACGAGGTTTGTCATGAAAAATCGGAGAGATTATATCTTTGGAATTTGTTTTGCTTGGGTAGTCTTAATCATGGTAATCTTTAGTGCCACAGATAGTTCCAAGAATTTCATCGGCTCTAATTTATTGGGTTACAGCACTTGCCCAAACTGTGGGGATAGCTGGTGGTGGAAAGAATCTAAGAGCATAACCTTTGATTCAAATATTAATGCAATCATCTTTGAAGAAGGAGTGATGATTTGCAAAGAGTGTGTTTTAAATCCCAAAACCCTTGATGAAAACAGGATTTGCAAAAATCTTTTGAAATGGAGCTGGGATGAAGAAAAAGTTCAGAAAGTCAAAGAGGCAATAATTCAATACAAAGATTCTTCATTACAAGAACAAAATAAAATGTTATTCTAACTGGAAGAATAATTTAGCAGTGAGCAAAGAGCAAATAATCAAAAACAACTTTTTTCTCTGGAGGTATATCATGAATGAATATGTAAACATCTTCATTCTCGCAACAATCTGCGGGTCAATTGCTTACACCATGACTGAATCAGGGATTTTCGAGCCGTACAGAATTTTTTGTAAAAACGTCTGCAAAAAGCTCGGAGAACTTTCCAGTTGCGGATATTGCACTGGTCACTGGGTGGCTTTCTTTTTGGTTGCAGTTTACCAACCCAGAATTGTTCACAGCAGTTTCTGGCTTCTGGATTATTTCCTGACTGCGATTCTTATTGCATGGATTTCTGGATTGTGGTGGAGATTTCATGTATTTGTCGGCCAGGTGATTGTAGCCCTGAAAGAAAAAAACAGAGTCTCTAAGGAAGAAAGACTTGCAATGATGGCATTATTTGAAGAGGGTAAAAATACAATCCCTCAAAGTAATGAGATCCCCGCAATTAAAAAGCAAAGAGCAAATAATATTATACCTTTTGAAAGAACAAACATTATTCCATTTAGAAGGGGGTGAAAATAATGTGGAAAATTAGACTAATATCTTCCCAGGAAATATTTGAATCACTTTCAGATGAAGAACCTGTTCAAGACACAATGAGCGGGGTATTATGCATTTCTTGGACAAGTATTCAGGGAAAACCCTACACCCTTTACCCCGGGGTCGTTGCCACAGTTATCATCAAGGGAGAATAACTATTCAACATCTTCGCCAAGAGAGGCATTATATTTCTATTATATAGTGCCTCTTAAATTAAAAAAGCATTGAGCAATTAAACAAACAACTTTTTTCCAGGAGGCATGTCATGTTAATCTTTGGAATTCTTTTGGCACTCGTTATCCTCGGGGTAGTAGTGTATCGTTTTGCACCAAAGGATGTTGGGAGCACTATCATGGTCCTCTCTTTGGGCATGATTCTTGTAACTATGTTAACTATCCCACTCGCCAGAAATCAGTATATCCAAGAAATTTATGGTTTCAGGGATTTTAGCGAATTCTGCAAAGAAACTGGGGCCATAGGGTTTAAGCAGTCAGAAAATTATGACGAGTTTATGCAACAAGTCAAAGAAAAAAATATCTGGCTTGTCAGAACCCAACATTTTAATTCTGGCATCTGGTTTGATCTCTGGATTCCGGATGAAGTTGATTTGCTTGAACAGATTAAGTAACTGAAAACAATTTCACAAACAAAAACTTTTCACAATCTAAAACAAAAAAAGGAGTAGGCCATGAAAGCAATGAAATATGTTTTTATTATGGCCAGCGTTATTATCATTATTGCCGGAGCAATAGTGATGGTTATTCATCATCTCAAAAGCATAGCAGACAATCTTAACTGGATGCTCTTTGGCGATGGTGCTGGCATGAATGTTGTTCGCAAATAAATCGTTTACAAAAAACAATAATATACTAAACAAAAAAAACTTTTCACAAAAACAATTTTCGGAGGTGTGTCATGTCAAGAATGTTGGTTCTTATTATGGTTGCGCTTTTTGCGACCTGTGTTTTTAACGGCTGTGGAGAATCTAAATATATTTACGGAGTTGTTTTAAATGAATATGGGACCATTGTCAAAAGGCAAAACTTTATTGAACGTTCTGAAGGAGCATTATTTGGAAACGATTCAATAAAGCTAAATGATCCTACCTATGTAATTCAATTTCAGGTGGTTTCTGTAAGAAGTTCTAAAAAAATATATGATTCCGGCCCTTACCTTGGAAAAATTTATACTTTTCAAATTATGGGAGGGAGATATAATAATTTAGAAGCATTAAATATTGCAATACACAAAGGAACAAAAATCAGAATTCCCCAGAGCGAATTTAATTTTTATTTAAATGGTAATGTAGGCAAAATATTTGATTCAAATGTTAGTGTATTAGATGAATAATCCAATCTGAAAAAGAAAGGAGGTGAGAATAATGTTGCTAGGAACAATACTACAAATCGGAGGAGCAATAATTATGATTGTTAGTGTAATTGGTTTGAGCATTACACTATACAATAACCATAAATCAAACAAGCATCCTGAAAGGAGGTGATCTAATCTATCTGTTTTTATTTTACAAATCTTAAAACGAAAGGAGATAAACAACAAACAAATGATTTACCTGATTCATCACTATTTTCAAACTTCAATCATCAACAAGGAGAAATTCTGTGAAAGCTCTTATGATTGCTTTGCCTATCTGGGCGTGGATTATTGTTACGCTCATCGCTGTTTTTATTCTCTGGAACATTCTCGCCATCATCGGTGCGATCATCGGCCTGTTGTTCTGGGTCATCGGTTCGCTCATCCATTCCATCATCACTCTCGGCATTATCGGCCTGATTATTTGGGGCGGATACAAAGTCTGGAACTGGGTGAAAAACACCATCGGCAAGGAAACCATTTCGTAATCTTCACACCGCCGCGAGAGAGCCTGATGATTAATTCTGAGCATTGGGCTCTCTTGCTTTTTTCAAAAAAGAAAAAGAAACGAGCAGTACATTTACAAAAAACAAAAGAGGCAATAAAATGTTAAGCTTGAAGAAAAAGATTGAAGCCAGAATCAGACTCCGTGTTTTTCTGGTAGCAAAATATGGAAAGCGCTGGTACAAACGCCCGCAATTTTTAAGATTAATTAATAAGCGGACCAAGTGAAAACAATTTTACAATTTGAAGGGAGGTGAAAAAAATGTCAAAGATGAATATCAGTACATCTCTACTGCTAATCCTTGCCACAATGACTTTAATTCTTCTTGGTGCCGGATTTATTGAGCTGATAAAAATCGCAATATTATTAACTATAACCATTGCTTTTGTTCATGGCATAGTTAATTTTAAAATAAATTTCGGCAAAAAAGCATTGATCACATCGATTAGCAATAAAGTTACCATCTGTTTAAGTTTGGCAATACTATTGTTTTTCTTTGGAGGGCCATTAGTGTTGCCTGTTAAATTATTTATATTAGTCTTTTTTGGAGAATTTGCAATATATGGAATCTGGATTTATGTAAAAAATAAATTCTTCAACAAGACTATCCCGCCGACAACTCCTCCTGCATCAGCGTAACATCTTCGTCAAGAGAGGCATTATAGTTCTATTATATAGTGCCTCTCTAAATTGAAAACAATTTAACTTTTGAAGGGAGGTGAACAATATGCGACGATGTTTCTACTCCAACCATAGAATGAGATAACCTACCTCAGGCGGTCCCCCGACATAATCCAAAGAGATTACAAGTCGGGACGCGTTACAAAAAAAGTTTTACAAAAATCGTTCTTGTTATGATTTTCAAAAGAGGGTTTGATATCTGAAATATTGAGCCCTCTTTAATTTTTGAAAATAATTATTTGTTTTAATATAGAAAAAAATTAGCAGTGAGCAAACAATTTTTATAGGAGAAAAAAGAAAAGAGGTGAAAAATGAAAACAATTTTTGTAGTACTTCTCCTCATTGCAGCAATTATTTTTCTAATAGTTGATTGCAATGAAAAAAGAAAAATCAGAAAGATTCAAAGGAGAAAGATCATGACCCAAACCAAAGACGACCTCAGCATGACATCGTTTGGCATTCCTTACAGTCAACTCGATGATGAAAGGAGAAAACACATCGATCTGCTTTTTGCTCGACAGATTTATCAAGAAGTCAAACCCCCACGAATTAACCTTAAGAAAGAAAGAGGGATGCAATGATAACTCGCAAAGTACAGATTATCGTCGCGCTGTTTTCTATTCTCTTTGTTTTGACTGCCCTTTCCATTGTTGGCCCTTGCAGCAAGGCTAACGGTGAAAACGCCAAGACTGAAACTCCGATTACTGCAAGCTGGGACAACACCTATTCCAGCAAGTATGTATTCTGGGGAATCCAATTCAGCAACAAGGATGTCTATCAATCGCTCATCACTATTAACAAAGGGCATTCCACACTCTTTGTTTTCAGCAACAGGGATTTCGAAACCTCGACGTGGAATGAACACGATGTGTTTTTCGATTACACAACTCCTATCAACAAAATGGTAAATATGTCAGCGGGCTACAACTATTACAACTGCCGGCTCGGCGACTGGGAAAGCTATAACGAAATTTACATTGGCGCCAGTTTCAATACTTTCCTCTCGCCGGCAATCAGCTATCACAATATTTTCGGCTTTGAAAACGGAAATTACTTCGAGGCCAGTGTATCCAAAAGCTTCCAGATCAACGACAAGATTACTCTTTTATCTTCTGGAAAACTTGGATACAACGACAAAGCATTCAGAACAGCCACGGATTTTAGCCATACTGAATGGGGAATATCTGCACCGATTACATATCTTCCCCATTTCATAATCTCACCGTTTGCAAAGTATTCATTTGCCCTGGCTGATGATCTCAAGAATGTTTTCTACGGCGGTGCGACTGCAAGTTACAAGTTCTGATTCTTTTACGGCGGACAAGAGAGGCATTATAGTTCTATTATATAGTGCCTCTCTGAATTTTAGCAAACAGCAAAGAGCAAACAACATCACAAACAAACTTTTTCACGAGGAGAATCATCATGTTTGGAAAATTCACATCTTTTGTGATCGCACTTATAATCACTTCCATTGTGGCGATCGGGATTTATCACAACAAAATCAATTATAATACTATTTTCAACGAAGAAGAAATTTCGTCAAGCATTGAAGAGCCCACAAACGAATTAATTACTTTTAATATTCCTGTAATATTTGCTGATGGGGCTCAAGGACAAGTCAAAGGAATATTTTATTATCATTATTCAAATTTATTTGATTCATCAGAAATTAAAGTAATTAAAGATCGTAAAATGTTCCTCCTGAATGAAATCCACAAGGCATTATGGATTATTGCAGTAAATTTTACTGCACCAATAACTCTTGATGAAAAAAAGAAATATGTTTCAGAGGTAATTTCTACAATCAACGAAAATCCAAGATTCAAAGATTCTAATCTCAAAATCTGGTTTATTGATTTTGGTCAAATTAAGCCCGGAGTTTTTGATCAAGGTCTTTTAATTCAGTAACCTTCCAGCGTTCAGAATTGAGCAAAAACTTTTCTAAGAAAGGGGAACAATATGAAAATCCAAAAAAGAAGGGAGGTGAAAAACATGAAAAGATTTTTCTCATTCGCAACAATCTTGATAACATTGTTGCTTAGTTTGATTACGGGCTGTAGTGAAAATAATGAATCAAATTATAATAACTTCAGCTCAGATTCAGACTCAACAAAAACAGGGACCTCAATAGATTCGCTCAAAACCCCTGTTTCAATACTGACTGGAAAGATTGTCCAAATTCAAACAGGCAGTTTAATTGTCTATACAGGAAATGGATATGTCTTCCATGAATTCAAATATGTAATGGTCGAAGGAACTGATGGGGGATTTTATATTCTTATTTATCCCTATGCTGTGAAAGCAATCTGGGAAAAAGAAGCAACTATAAAATTCAGGCCGTTACATAACGGGCAAATTGATTCAAACACCTTTATCAATCTTTTTCTATTCTCCCGCAATGATGCTTCATTCATTAATCATCTGCCAATCGAAGCAGATGGCATCATTATCAACAACGGAATTCAATACAAGTAACAGATTTTACAATCAACAGATTTTACAATCAACAGATTTTAAATTGGAGAAGGAGGAATTTATGAAAATCCAAAAACGAAGGGAGGTGAACAAATTATGTGGATACTCCTCGAATGGTGTTTGGTAATCACAGTCGCAGTGTTTATCATAAGCCAGATAATCCTCCCGCCCTTTATTAACAAGCGTTTTTTCTGGATTCTTCGGAAAAAAGAGAAAAAGCTCGATGCTGTTGGAAACGAGCTGATTGATGCGCAGGTTGATTTAGAAGTGGCTGAAACTCGTGCGGCAGTCAAGAAAGTTCTGGATAAAACCAGTAAATTGAATCACAAGTAACAAAAATCTATTCATTCTTTTTCATTCACTTTTTTTCATATCTATCAAGGAGCTTTTCAATGAATACTCCCACTCAGTATCGCGGGCTCAACCCCAAGGCTATTCTCCTCTCGATTCTCGGAGTAATCGCCCTCATCATCATGTTTTTCGCGTCCAAGACCATTTTCGAGAATGTCGACGCAGGGGAAATCGTCATCATCCAGGATCCGATTGATGGAGACCTTCATTTCTATACTGCCCAGGGTATGAAATTCCAGAAATTCGGCAAGGTCACCAAGTATCAGAAATCTTTCCAGTACTGGTTCAGTGTTGCGACCGACCAGGGGAAAAAGCTTGACCAGTCCATCAAAATCCGCTACAACGACGGTGGTCATGCCCAAATCTCTGGAAGTGTGAGATGCGATCTTCCAATGGATAATGAACATCTCACGTTGATTCATACCAAACTCGGCTCCCAAGTGGCACTTGAACACGAACTCGTTCGGCCGGTTTATGAAAAAGCCATTTATATGACTGGTCCGCTCATGTCTTCAAAAGAAAGCTATGCTGAAAAACGAAACATGATGATTTCGTACATCGAGGACCAGGCCAACTTAGGAGTTTATAAAACCGTCTCCAAAGAAGTAAAAGGAATTGACCCCATCACTGACGTCGAAAAAACTGTCACCCAGGTTGAGCTTGTGAAAGCTGACAACGCTCCTGGTAAAATCGCCCGTGAAGAAATTTCTCCTTTACAAACTTTTGGAGTCAAGGCCTATAACCTCAGTATAAATTCCATTACCTACGACGGCACTGTTGAAGCCCAGATCTCTTCCCAACAGAAAGCTATCATGGAAGTTCAAACGGCAATGGCCGAGGCCAAGAAAGCTGAACAGCGGGCGATCACTGTGACCAAAGAAGGTGAAGCCAATGCTGCCAAGTCCAAGTGGGAGCAGGAAGTCATCAAGGCCAAGATGGTTACTGAAGCTCAGCAGAAACTTGAAGTTGCTGAACTTGACCGCAAAGCGGCCGAACAAACCAAACAACAGCAAATTCTTCTGGGCCAGGGTGAAGCTGAACGGAAGCGGCTGGTCATGTCTGCTGATGGTGCCCTCGAGAAAAAGCTCGAGACATATGCAGATGTCATGAAAACATTTGCTACTGAATTCGCTAAGCAAAAATGGGTGCCTGAAACTCTTCTTATGACTGGCGGAGAATCTGGTGGCAAGCAGTACAGCCCTGTAATGGATATGATGAATATGTTCATGGTCAAGACTGCTCGTGACCTCAATCTCGATATGACCATTCCTGCCGGACGAACAGTCAGAAGCCCTAGTTCAACCGACACATCTGAAGCGAAATCCGTGCCTGCATCTGGGTCAAGACCTTCCTCGAAGAAGTAACACTCTGCATCGTCAAAGAGAGGCATTATAGTTCTATTATATAGTGCCTCTCTGATTTGAAAATAATTATTTGTTTTAATATAAATAGAATTTAGCAATGAGCAAAAACTTTTAAAAACAATCAAAAAACGAGGCGTGTCATGAAAAAGATTATTATTACTCAAGTGATTACGACAATCATTTTTCTGTCAGTATTTTTTATTGCTTCATATCTGACAAATAGTGCTATGTCGATTTTTGCTGCACTAGCTATTGCAGGAGTAGCAATCAGTTTTGCAAGTGTTGCAATATCTCCATCTAGTAAAATAGAAGATGCTGCACTTCTTAGCGTCATAGTAGGACTTACTGCTATGAGCGCTGCTCTTGCTTGCAGATATCCTGTTCATGATGATACATTTATCCTAACTGTTTTAATTCTTATTCTTTTAATAACAATTTTAACAGCTTTTGGAATAAAAGCTATTGCTGAAAAACTCAATATTAATAATGAAAGGATATTATTTACTAGTTATTTAATGCAGTTTTCTGTAATATTTTTTCCCATGCTAAACGCTGAAGTTGATTTAATATTGAAAACAATAATAATATTAATCACTCTTGCAGGTATTGGATGGATTCTGTTCAAATATCTTAATGGTGATTTTAGCAAAAAACATGAAGGGAGGTGAAAAATATGCTAGGTATAATGGTTCCAATATGCATTCTTCTTTGGATTCTCGCAGCGTTGCTGATACTACTATGACGCTAACCCCTCAAGAAAGGAGAAAATAGTTATGAAAATCCGAAAAAGGGGGGAGGTGAATAATATGAATCTGGACGTAAACTCATGTCTTATCGGAGTAATAATAACAGTAGCAGTTTACACTATATTGATTATCTTTTTTGCCAAGGATAATATCAACAATAACATTATCAAATTCAAAACCAAATGTCCGAGTTGTGGTCATGAAATCACCGAAGACAGAAAGGTAGAAGTGGGATTAAAAATTTCTGAATAACAATCAGAAAAGTAAGAAATTATTTTCACGAAAATAAAACATCAACATTTTTTCTTTAAGGAGGTGAATTTATTTGAGTGACATGAGGGCAATAGTACAAAGTATTATTCCTGTAGGAGAGCACGGGCCATATGTTGTAACAACTCTTGACCCAAACTCTGACCGTCTGATATCTGGCTCTATAACATTTTCACTTAGTTCAGATGTCTGGAAAGAAAAAAGATGGCCAACTCCAGGAACATTTGTTATGCTCAACTATCTTTCTAGAAAACCAGCAGGATGGAGAGCAGAACAAGCAAGACTTTATACTCCTGAAGACGAAGCAATGTTAACAAAACCACCACAATCTTAACACAACAATCTAAAACGTGAAAGGAAAGAACATGGAATCAGAACCGAAACCTGAAAAAAGAGGATTTGGTCAAAGACTCATGAGGATAATTTTTGAAGATGAAGAAAAACCTTCCACTCAACAATCTTCCCAGGTCAACAAAAATCCTGATTCACCAACTCCGGCGCCTGTAGGAAATTTTGTTTCTCCTACGCCGACATCAACACCTGCACCTTTTATTTCTGGAAGTGCTGTGGACAAACAGCTTCTTGATTTTCTGAGAAGTCAAGTGAACAAAGCAGCACCAGGAGTATTTTCACAATTCCAAACTCTGTTAGACAATCTTTCAAGTGTACTAACAGATCGTGCTCTTCTTTTCAGGGCTGCTTTCAAAGCTGCTGAAACAGGCCACCAGATGAAAAAAGAAACTCTCGTGGCTGCTTTTCAGGCCAGACTTCAAATCCTCGAAAGTGAAAAACAAAAATTCGAGGAAGGAGTTGAAGCCCGGAGGAAAGAAGTAGTGGAAGGTAAGGAAAAACAAGTCAATCAGGTCAGCATTCAGATTGAAGAAATGAGCAATCAACTTTTAAAAGCTCAGGAATTGCTCAAGACCCTTACCAACGAAATCACTGAGCAAAATCAAAAAATCGAGACAAAGCAGAGAGAATTTCAGCTGGCTCATGCAGCTCTCGAAGCTGAACTCATCAATGATCTCAACAACATCACAACTCACCTCAAGTAATAAGACAGCTTGCTGTCTAGAAAGGTTACAAAATGAACTCTTCAAGTTTCACACCTAAATCGTTCTGGGAAAAACCCGAAGGAACATGGGGTATGGTTATTGGAGTTCTCGGAGCTCTTGGGCTCGGCTGGGTTCTTTACAAAGCCCTTCCGTTCATCATCGTGCTTCTCCAGAACGTTATCACTACAATACTCCTCGGCGTGGCTCTCTTCGCGATTCTCTGGGTGCTTTTTGACAAAAGATTCCAGATTCTGGTTTCTTCAATGTACAAAAGCGCAGTGAGATTTATCGCCGGAATCTTTATCACCATCGACCCCATAGGTATTTTGAAAAACTATGTGGAGGGTCTCCAAGATAATCTGAACAAGATGAGCACCCAGATCAGCAATCTTCGGGGGCAAATGCGCAATCTCGAAATTCTCATAAAACAAAACGAGAAAGAGCGCATCGATGCCCTTACCATGGTCAAGAGAGCTCAAGAAGCTGGCAAAAGGGGAGTTGTTGTTCTCAAGGCCCGCAAAGCCGGCAGACTTGAAACTTCAAATGTCACGCTTCAGGACCTGTTCAATAAGATGGAATTATTGTTCAGAGTTCTGGAAAAAATGCGTGAGGCATCTGGACTTCTGATCGAAGATCTGGTTGATGAAATCGATGTCAAGTCTCGTGAGCGCAAAATGGTTTATGCTGGATGGTCTGCAATTCGTTCAGCTAAATCAATAATCAATGGTGAAAATGACAAGCGGGCAATGTTCGAGCAGACCATGGATTATCTTGCTGCAGACTATGGTGAGAAAGTTGGCGAGATTGAAGATTTTGTCTCAATGTCTGCCGGCTTCCTCGATACCATTGACCTGCAGAACGGCGTCTATGAAGAAAACGCCATGAAGATGCTCGAAGAATGGGAAAGAAAGCCTGAGTCCATTCTTCTTGGCAATGACAACAAGCAGATTATCATCGCCGCAGCCAATGACCCGAATGATGTTTTCAATTTCGCGTTCGATATTAATGGAAAACCTGCTGACGCGAAGTTTGTGGAAATACCTCGGAAGACTGCAAAAGAGGGAGCTTCTGATGAAGGCTACCGCAAATTCCTCGACGATGATAAGTAATCTTCAAGAATTACACCTCTGATTCATCTGCATTACTCACAGATTTATTTTCAAACACTCAACAAAACGCAGGAGTAGTACCATGAAGATGAACCCGTTTCCCAAGTTTGTGCTGATTGCAGTTATTGTCAGCGCGATTATTTTTGGCATTATGCAGCTCATCAAAGTTCCGGCAGTCAAGAACCTGGTCGCTCCCGAGGGCAAACAGGCGACAACCAGTGTGAGCAAGGACGTCAAGAAGGCCATGAAGGACGGCGCTGAAATCGTCAACGTCGGTGTTGTAACCTGGGGTGGTTATGCTGGTGGCCAGTATTTCAACAATGGCTTCAACCCCTCGAAAGATTCCCGCTACTTTAGCGAGTATGGAATCTTTGTCAAGTTCCAGGTTTTGGATGATTTCAATGCATCCAGAGCTGCATGGAAAAAAGGCGAAGTCGACCTTATGTGGGTTACTGCCGACGCCTATCCTACTGAAACTGCTGGTCTTATCGACGCTGGTTACAACCCCAGATTCATTTTTCAGGCTGACTGGTCAAGAAAAGGTGATGCAATCGTCGCGATCAACGGCATCAATTCTGTCGCAGACCTCAGTGGGAAAAAAATCGCTGTTGCACCTGGAACCCCGTCGCACAGTCTGCTTCTGAAAACTCTCGAAGCCAATAACATGAGCTATGAAAATATTACTCCTGTTATCGTTCCCTCTGCAATCGACGCTGCTGCAATGTTCAAAGCAGGCAAAGTTGATGCTGCAGTAGTATGGAGCCCTGATGATGCAGACTGTGTGCGGACTGTTCGTGGTTCGAAAGTTTTGATTTCAACAGGAACAGCTCCGTTCATCATCGCCGACGGATTTTTCGTAAATGCTCAGACTCTCGAGAAGAAACACGATGCTATTGTCTCCTTTGTCGAGGGTTTTCTACGCGGCGCTGCTGAAATTAACACAGATCCGGCTGCAAAGCAGAAAGCCATTCAGATTCTCATGACTGGTCTGAATCTTGATCAGCAGCTTGCTGAAAATGCGATTAACAACGTCCGCCTGACTACCTTTGGTGACAATCTGAATTTCTTTGGATTGAATCAGAGCTATACTGGTGTAAAAGGTGAAGACCTTTACAATCAGATGGGCAAAATGTACAGCTCAATCAAAGTCGGTGACTCTTTCCTGGCGCCTTCAAATCTGCCTGCCTGGAGAAATGTTACTGATTTGAGTATTATTCGTGAAATCCAGTCTCGCGGAAAACTGACTTCTGCCGGCGATGCTGCTGAAGGTGAAATCAAATTTACCAAAGCCAGCCAGAAGGATATAACTGCTACTGCATTATCCAGGAAATCCCTGACAGTTACTTTTGCGACTGGCTCGGCGGCGTTGGATCAAAATGCCAAACTCATTATTGAAATGGGTTTTGTCGATATTGCCAAACAGTTTGCCAGTGCACGTATTCGCATCATCGGCCATACTGATAATGTCGGAAGCAGGGAAGGAAATATTTCCCTTTCCAAGAAACGCGCGAAATCAGTCGCGGACTTTCTCGTCAGTGAATATGGCTTTGATTCCAATCGCTTTATCATCGACGGCAAAGGTCCTGATGAACCGGCAAGCACCAATGACACTGAAGAAGGACGCGCTGCAAACCGGAGAACTGAATTCCAGCTTCTGAACAACTGATTCAACCTCACATTTAAACCAGACTGAATAAAAGAGTGGGATAAATTTTGATATTTGTCTCACTCTTTAAATTTCAGAAAGCGAGTTTTTTATGAATGAGTTTCGCTTTAAAGATCTGTTTGAATTGCGAGGAGAACTTTCATCAAAGGTAAGCTTGATTTGTGAAATCATTGGAGTTGGATTTATTCTTGCTGCCTGGCAGATTATTACCCAATACAAAATTCTGCCAACAGGAATTTTTCCGTCGCCCTTAAAAATCCTGCTTGCTTTTCCTGAACTGCATTTTCACGAGGGTCTGGTTCGCAATATGTTTTATTCATTAAAACTAAACCTCCTCGGCACTTTTGAAGCAGTTCTACTTGCAATTCCGCTCGGGTTTATCATCGGGCTTTTTCCTGGATTCAGGGCAATATCCTACAGATATATTAAGGCAGTAAGATATCTTGCCCTAACACTCCTCGTCGGGGTTTTCATTGCAATGTTCGGTATTTTTGATATGATGAAAATTCAGTTTCTTGCATTTGCGATTTTCATCTATCTCTTGCCGACAGTGATTCAAAGAATTGATGAAACCTCGCAAGTTTACCTCGATACAATATATACTCTTGGAGCAAGAAAGTGGAAAACAATTCGTTATGTTTTCATACCTGATGTTCTTTCAAGAGTATATCCTGATATTGTAAACCTTGCTGCATTATCCTGGACTTACATTACCATCGCCGAGGTTGTCAATACTTCTTCTGGGGGCATTGGAGCACTTTCATTTCTTTCTTCAAGGCAATCAAGAATTGACAAAACCTTTGCAATAATAATAGTCATTCTTTTAGTTGGCTTTATTATTGACAAGGTTCTCATTGCCCTTGGAAAAGCTCTCTTTCCGTATATGTATGTAACAAAAGGAAGGAGATAATATGGACGTTCCTATCACTCCTGTTTCCCCTCTGCCTGCAAACGGGCTTAATCCTGTATATTTTCCTGATAGTCCTCTTCCTGATATTATTGAACTGCGTAATATTTCGCAGTCCTACGATGGAGGGAAAAATTGGATTATCAAGGATTTAAATTTCAGGATTGAAGACCAACCTGCAATGGGCGAATTTATTGTTATCCTCGGAAGATCTGGATGTGGGAAATCAACACTGCTTCGCTATCTTTGTGGCCTTCAAAAACCAACGCAAGGTGAAGTGCTGATAAATGGAAAACCAAGAACAGAAGAAACAGTCATCGCCCAGGTTTTCCAGCAGTACTCTTCTTTTCCATGGTATAGTGTTCTTGAAAATGTCATGCTTCCTTTAATTATTCAAGGAGTTGACAGAAGACAAGCAAAAGAAAAAGCCATGGAGATGATTCAACGCGTCGGTCTTGAAGGTCATGAAAAAAAGTGGGCGCTCTATCCACTTCTTTCTGGAGGCCAACTGCAACGAGTTGCAATCGCTCGAAGCCTTATTTCAAATCCCCACATCCTTCTTATGGATGAACCATTCGGCGGTTTGGATACTTTCACAAGGCATCAAATGCAACTCATGCTTGCCTCAATCTGGGAAGTGCTTCAGTCAACTGTGATATTTGTAACTCATAATATTGACGAAGCAGTTTTCCTTGCAGATAAAATTTATATTATGTCTGCAAATCCAGGGCAGATTGTCAAGAAGTATCATGTTGATTTGCCCACGCATCGCGACAAAAGCACAAAGCGCGACCCTCGATTCACCCAGTTAGTTTGGGAAATCGAAGATGGAATCGATGAAGTCGCGAAGGCGTGCGGGAAGTAATTCCAAAAAAAATCCAGCCCTGCTGATGAGAACAACCAATAAGCAGCGTGAAACTCTGAACAGTATTCAGGTACGGCGTGAAACCAGAACATCGGGAAAGAAAACCATAAGCAGAAATGCTAAGTGGAAATTGTTTCCTCGCCTGTGCAGTTTTATTTTTGCACATAAAAATGCTGACTAAGGGGCAAGTTGGATTTTTCAAAAAAGTAAACAATCTAACAAAAACATTTTTCAGAAAGAAGGACAGCATGGAATTCATCGGTGCGTATTGGTGGTTATGGCTGATATTCTCTGTGATCTGCACAGGATATGCCATATTCAATCAGGTCAAGCGGATGAAAAACTTTCACCAAGTAATGCTCTCAAGAATGAACCCGGTCGCGGCATCCAATTCGTTCTTTTCTGGATTGATTCCTTTGATCATCTCGGGATTGCTGGCAACAGGGTTTAGTATACTCCTCGGGATTTCCATCGTCGTCAACATCATCCAGATGATCAAGTAATCTTCCGGCGTCGTCGAAGAGAGCCCAATAATAAATAAAAAAGCATTGAGCCCTCTTGCTTTTTTCAAAAGAAGCGAGCAGTTTTATGAATTTTCATTTTAACATTTCAAAATTTTTCAAGGAGTATATCATGAAATCGTTTTTGATGATTCTCGTGGCTATTTTTCTCGCCAGCTTCATGTTTCTGAATGTTCCTGAGGTTTACTGCCAGAGCAATTCTTCGAGTGAGCAGATTCTCGTCGATACCAAGGACCTTCCGGCTGACGTCGTCGCCCAGATTAAAGCGAAACAGAAAGTCGAGAGCGTCGGTAAGTGGGTTGGAATGGGCAAGGAAATCGGCGAAGCAATGAATGGTGCCATGACTGCCCTGGAAGAACATGTTGATAAAATCGGAAATACTCGCGTCGGGAAATTCACCATGTTTCTTGTTGCTTACAAAGTCATCGGCACTGATATGATTCAGTTGCTTATCGGTCTTCCCTTACTCATCATCGGCACCATGATATTTATTATAACTTGGTTCCGAAGCTGTGTTAAACGAAAAGTCAAAAAAATAACATACGCAGCGGTCGGTGATAAAAAGGTAATCTCTGAAACAAGCGAGACCCTTGAAAACCCCGATTATGACTACTGCTGGGCATCAGTAGTTGTATATGCAATCTTTCTTGGCATCTGCACTGCAATCATTTTCACATAATCACATTCAATCTTCTAAACAAATTCAGGAGTTTAACAATCAAACGAATTTAAAGAGGAGGTGAAAAACATGACATGCTTAATATCTGCCTTTATCTGCCTGCTGGCGGCGATTGTTCTTCTGGCTCTCCTCTGGCCGATTTTCTGGGCAATCTTCAAAATCACTCTGGGGGTCTTTATCATTGCGATTATTTGGAAATGGTTGATGAAAAGGACCAAGGATAAACCTACTACTCCGACCCCGCCGACAAATCCCGCCATGTAACATCTGGCTCCGAGGGCATTATGATTTTAATTATATAGTGCCCTTTTATTTTTAACAATTTAATAAAAAAGAAAAGAGGTGAAAAAACCATGAAGAAAAAGAATGGAGTGTATCGGGTTTGTCCTAACTGCAAAACCGAAAACCCCAAGCATTCCACTAAATGCCCGAGTTGCAAGCGCGATTTACGCAAGGGTAAAAGTGGTCAATAATAAGTAAGTTGTAAATCCTTTATTTAAAAAGAGAGGCACTATAATTCTATTATATAGTGCCTCTCTTAAATTGAAAATAATTCTCAATTTTTATATATAGAAAGAAACGAGCAGTTAAAAAACAAAACAATTTTTTTTCTTGGGGGTGTATTATGAAAAAGTTTTGGTGGTGGGTGATTGGCTTGATTGCTTTGCCGTTAGTGGTTCTGGGTCTGAGTACATTTTTCGGGGCTGACAACACTAACGAACTGGTCGTGCTTTCCACCCTTATTACAATCGGTGGGCTGATTCTGGTGGCAGCAAGTCAACAGTCCACAAAAACATTAAAGCCCCAGGTGCCTCCAGCTATAAGACATATCTATGTCTTTTCAGCCTCGGGAATTCTTCTGCTTCACTCTATTGTTGTTGGGAAAATTGGGAATAGTCCAACATGCAGCTTCCCTATAGAATCTATTTCATGGGAAGATGATAAAGGAAATTCTCACCGACAATATCTTTCCGGTGCAGTCAGTGTTCATATTTCCAATGTTCCTCTTCCGGATTCTCTGACTCCGCCGGCACCGCAGAAGTAATCTCCTGGCAGTAATCAATTGTTTTTCTCTGAAGGGGTGTCATAGTTCTATTCTATGATACCCTTGGGATTTTAATAAAAATTTTTTTGCATTTTTTTTTTTGGCTTTCTATTATATACTTTAATATAGTATATTAAGATATATATGTTAGGATAGATAAATAACTAAGGGATTATGTCTGTATTAATGTGCTAAAACAAGATATATGGAATCTTCTAGCGAAAAAGTTTTGCTCTTGCAAATAGTGATGTAAGATACCAAGAGCAAAACTTTTTAAGATTACTATTAGTTAATAAATAATATTCTCCATGTAGAATGGTGATTTGAACAATCAAAAGTTTTTTAAAGTATTGAATTATTATGATATTAATAACTTTCCCGGTATGGTTTTAGGACAATACCGGACTTTATATTTACTTTTTTAATTTAATTTTATCAAGAATAATTGATAAATTTGTTGCTTTATCACAAAATTTTCTTAGTTTTTTAGAAGAGGTAGACATAAAAAAAGCATTTTCAGTCTTCTTGTTTAATCTTTTTAAAGTATTTATAATTGGTACAAAGTCTTCATCTCCTGAAACTAGAATTGCAGTATCATATAAATTCTCATAAGCACCAACAAGCATATCATTAGCAAGATAAATATCATCCCCCTTGACATCAAAACCAAAAGTTCCATCTTTATTCTTGTGTTTTCTTAAAGTACATAAAACAACTTTAAAACCCGGAATTTTTCCAAGTTCTGCTAAAAACTTTTGATGTTTCCAATATCTGTTTTCATCTGAAGCAATATCTAAAGAAGCAATATAATAAAAAGCATTTGTTAAGATTCTATTCTTTACAAGTTCTTTTACAAGTTTTTCAAAATTAATTTTTACCCCACCTAAACTATGATAAAGATTACTTCCATCAATAAAAATCGATACTCTTTCTTTATCTTCCCCACATTCTTTATCAGACATAATTCTATATGGGAAGAGATATTATAAGTTTTTGTGCCAAAAAAAGTTTATCAAGCCCACAAATATCTTTATAAATTATGAATATTATACTAAATAATGGAAAGAAAATATGTAAAGGAAATTCTTGAAAAGAAAAAAGAAGAAGATGTTTTAATTAAAGGATGGGTTCATGATACCAGAGATTTAAGTAAAATAAAATTCCTTATACTAAGAGATGCTTCTGGAACAATTCAGGTTACTGCTATGAAAGATAATCCTGCTTTCAAAGATATGGATCAAAATAGAGAGAGTGTTGTTGAGATTACCGGCAAAGCAATTGTTTCAAAACAGGCTCCTGGTGGAATTGAAATAATGCCTAAAAAAATTGAATTAATAACTCAATCAGAAGCACAGATTCCAATTGATATATCTGATTTTTCAAAAACAGAATTACCTAAAAGATTAGACTGGAGATTTTTAGATACAAGAAGAAAAGAAGTTTCTTCAATATTTAAAATAAGATCAAGCATTAATAGGCATGTAATTGATTTTTTTCATGATAATAAATTTATAATAATAAACACTCCAAAAATAACAACAATTGGACTGGAATCTGGAGCAGAATCTTTTGTTGTTAATTATTTTGACAGAAAAGCAGTCTTGGCGCAATCACCTCAATTTTATAAGCAAATGTTTACTAACGGAGGTTTTGAAAGAGTTGTTGAAATTGGAGCAGTTTATCGTGCTGAAAAATCCCATACAATAAGGCATCTTACTGAATTTACCGGGGTTGATTTTGAAATGGGTTTTATAAAAAATGAAAATGATGTAATGGATATTATTGAAGAAATGTTCAAATATGTATTGACAAAAGTAAAAGAAGAAAGAAAAGAAGAACTTGAGATATTAAAAATTGAATTAAAAATTCCCAAGAAAATTCCAAGAATATCCATTGCTGAATTAAAAAAAATGCTAGTCAAGCAGGGAAAAAAATTAAGAGAAGATGATGATTTAGATGCAGAAGCTGAAAAAATGATTGGAGAGTATGCTTTAAAAGAATTTAATGAAGAATTTATTTTTGTTACAAACTATCCTGCAAAAGTTAGACCATTTTATCATATGAGACCTGAAAATGATTCTAAAGGAACAAAAAGTTTTGATTTATTATATCGGGGAACTGAAATTGCAACAGGAGCACAAAGAGAACATAGATTAGAAATCCTGCAAAAACAAGCAAAAGAAAAAGGGATAAAAATCCCTAAAATTTACGAAGATATATTTAGGTATGGGGCTATTCCTCACGGGGGTGTTGGATTTGGATTAGACAGAATAACCCAAAGAATGCTAAACTTAGATAATGTAAGAGAAGCGGTTTTGCTTCCGAGAGATGTTGAAAGACTGACCCCATAAGATTTATCTTAATTATATTCTACAGAACAGTAACATTTATATAGGATATTGTATTTACATTGTAAATACAAATGAAAAGAAAATTTGATGCTAAATTATGGAAAACAGGTAATGCAATAGTAATAACTATCCCTTCTTCAATTATTAAAAAATTCAAATTAAATAATGGAGAATATATTGAGGTAACAATAGAAAAAGATGGTGAAAAGAAAATTAACAGAAAATGATATTTTATCTTTATCTAACTTGTATAATCGGGGATTATCTAGCCATGTAATTGCTAAGAAGTTTAATACTTATCATTCTAACATTTTACATCATCTTAAGAAATTAAAGATTAAAAGAAGAGATAGAAGTTCTGCTGCAAAAGAAGGAGTTAAAGCAGGAAGAATAATTATAAAGAAGAATAAGATTCCTGAAAATCTCATTTTAAATAAAGATTTAGCCTATATTCTTGGGGTTTTAGCTGGTGATGGATATATGGATTATAGCGATAAAAGAAGGATTTATCAAATCGGACTTTCAGCTACAGATAAAGACTTTGTAAATAAATTTAAGAAAGCCCTATTTAATTTCTTTAAAATAAAACCAACAAATGAGTTTAGAAAATCGCGAAAAGAAAAATGGAACGCTCAGCATATAACGCGTTTATGTTCTCATGAAGCTTGTGATTATATTAATTTAATTGGAAAATTTAAGAAAGAGAATTGGATAGTCCCAGAAATAATAAAAAATTCCAATAATTCTATAAAATGTGCATTTATCAAAGGATTTTTTGATTCTGAAGGAGAAATAGACAAACAAATTGGCAGAGTTGGAGCAACTTCAATGAATTTAAATGGATTAACAGAAATAAAGAACCTACTAAAAAATCTTGGAATAAGAAATACTATAATAAAGAAGAAGGACTTAAGGGAAAATGCCTCTCAAAAGTATATCTTGAGAATTCATGATAAAAATTCAATAAGATTATTCAATGAATTAATTAGTTTTACAATCCAGAGAAAACAAAGAGTTCTTAAAGAATTTTTATCTAAATATGATGTAAAAGAAGCAACAATGTTCCCAAGAGATAGAGATAGACTGACTCCTTAAGATTAAAAATTTATTAATTATACATTAATCTTATAAATAATGTTTTCTTGAAAGAATTATGGAAAGTGGATTTGTATGGCATAAGGTTTCTGATAAAGAAAAAGAAGAAATAAAAAAACAAGCAAAAGAACTACTTGAAGATTTTTCTAGAAAAATTGAAAAAATAGATGTTAAAGAAGAATTTTTTGAAAAAGGTGAAGGATTAAGAGACGAAGGTGATGGCTGGAATACTAATGATGAATTTAGAAACATAATGTTTGCAAATGCTCCTTTTGTTGATGATGAATTTCTTGTTGCTGAAAAAGGCGGGTGGAAGAAATGAAATATATAATTGCATCAGGCCCTGTAATAATTGAAAATGGAAAATTGTTAGTTAATAAAGACAATAAAGATGATTTTTATAAATTACCTGGCGGAACAATAGAAGAAGGAATTGAAAGTTTAGAAGAAGCATGCCATAGAGAAACAAAAGAAGAAAATAATGGTTTAATAAAAATAATAAAGCCCTTGCATCCAATGATATTATGGAAAAACCCTCAAACATCAGAAAGCATGTGTATTGTTCTTATTCATTATAAAGCAAAATTATTAAATAAAAATGAAATAAAACCAATTCCACCAATTCAGGAAGTTAAATGGCTTTCTATAAAAGAAATTAAGGCAGGAAAGTATAATGTTGCTCCAAATATTAAATATTTAATTGAAAAAGGAGATATAAAATGATAACTCTTCAAGAAAAAGCAAAACTGATAAAATCAGGAAAACTTAGTGCTGAAAAAAATGTTTCTGATTTTGGTGAGAAAATACAGAAATTGAATAAAGAACTTAATATATATTTATCATTGAATACTCATGCAATTGAACAAGCAAAAGAAATTGACAAGAGAATAAAAGAAAAAAAAGAAGTTGGAAAACTGGCCGGCTTGTGTGTTGCTGTAAAATCAAATATTTCTGTTAAAGATTTAGAAGCAAATTGTGCTTCAAAGGTTTTAGAAGGGTATATTTCTGGTTATGATGCAAGTGTTATTGAGAAATTAAAAAATGAAGATGTAATAATTTTAGGAATGGTTAATATGGATGAATTTGCATGTGGTGCAAGTGGGGAGACTTCTGCTTTTGGGCCTGTAAAAAATCCAAGAAACAAAGAATTAATACCTGGAGGAAGTTCTGCAGGAAGTGCTGCTGCTGTTGCAGCAGAATTATGTGATTTTGCATTAGGAAGTGATACTGGTGGAAGTATAAGAAATCCTGCTTCACATTGCGGTATTGTTGGATTAAAACCCTCTTATGGTTCTGTTTCAAGATATGGATTAATCGATTTGTCAATGTCTTTAGATCAAATTGGACCTTTAACAAATTCTGTTGAAGATTCTGAATTTATTTTTAATATAATAAAAGGACAGGATAATTTTGATGCAACTTCTCAAAATCCTTTAGAATTAAAGCCTAAAAAAGGCTTAACAATAGGTCTTCTGGATGTAAGAGATTTTGGAGATAAAAGAATTGAAGATTTAATAACAAAAAAAACAGAAGAGGTATGCAAAAGAAATAAATGGGAAATAAAAAAAGTCAATCTTCCTTTAGATATTGTTCTGCAAACATATTATATCTTAGTTTATGTTGAATTTTTTTCTGCAACAAGAAAATTTGATGGCAGAAGATATGGATTAAAAATAGATGAAGAAGCAGGGCATGAGGTTTTAAGAAGAATTTTTGGGGGCAGTGAAATTTCAAAAGCAGAATATCATGGAAAATACTATAGAAGCGCCCTAAAAGCAAGGGCTTTGATAAAAAAACAATTTGAAAAAATATTTGAAGATGTTGATGCTATTGTTCTTCCAACTGTTCCAAGACTTGCACATAAAATAGGAGAAAAAATTTCTGTTAAAGATATGTATGCTTATGATGTTTTTACTATTCCTGCAAATTTAAGTGGAGTTTGTGGAATTTCAATTCCTGCAGGAACAATTGACAAAAAACAGGTGGGATTACAAATTCTTGCACCAAGATTTTATGAAGAACTTCTTTTTAATATAAGTAAAAAATTTGAATAATTTAAAATGGCAACAAAACAAGAGGTTAAAAATTTTTTAAAGAATATGCATCCAAAAGATAAATTTGATTTGATTTTTCATAATGATTTAGATGGTTTTGCTTCAGGAATTTTATTTTATGATTATTTAAAAAAGAAAAAGTGCAATGATATTGAAATTTTTCCGTTTGAAATAGGTAATCCTAAATTTTCAAATTTAGAAAATAATCTAAAAAACAGAGAAAAAGTAGTAATTCTTGACTTAGCTCCAAATCTTATTTTTCCTCAAATGAATAATTTATTAAAAGGAAAAGAAGTTTTATATTTAGACCATCATAAATCAAATATTCAGATAAAGGAAAAGAATGTTTTAGAATACCGAGTTATAGATAAATATATTCCGTGTTCAAGGATAGTGTATGAATTTTTAAAGGGTAGAGAGTGGATTTCTGTTGCAGGAACTATTTCTGATGTAGGGGAAAAATATAAAGAAAATAAGAAGTTTATTAATAATTTTTTGAAAAAAGAAAATTTAACATTAGAAGAATATCGAAGTAATGTTGTTTCACCATTGAGCTATCTCTTAATCTTTTTTGAAAAAAATCCTGAAATGGCCTTTGAGATTTTAAAAGATACAAAAAAATTTGAAAGTATTAAAAATTTAAAAAAATATATCTCCCCTATTGAAAAAGAAGTTGAATACTATGAAAAAGATTTTGAAAAGAATAATGAAAATATAAATGGAATAAATTTTTATTATTTTAACCCTAAATTCAGCATAAAAACAATGATTCTTAATAAAATAAGCAATTTCAATTCAAATGAAGTATATATTTTAGCCAGACCGGAAAATAATAAAGTAATGTTAGGTGCAAGATGTCAAGCAGGAAAAGTAAATGTAATTGATATTTTAAAAAATGCAACAGAAGGTTTGAAAAATTCTTCTTATGGGGGCCATTCAATGGCTGCGGGGGGGATGATACAATCAAAAGATTTGGATAGATTCAAAGAAAATTTAAGAAATATTAAAATTTAACTGGCATTTAAATCTTCTTTTATTAAATTATAAACTTTAGGATATAACGCGGGATTAAGCATTTCTGTATGTAAGAAATTAACTCCACCACACTGGCCGTTTATTTTGGAATTATTTGCATTTTCTAATATTGCATTTCTTGTTAAAACAATTCCATCCCCGTCTTCACCATTCATATTACATCCTGTTCCATAAATCATATAAATTGGAACATTGGGCAGATCCCTATTTAATTTATTCATAAAAAAACTATTTGAATTCATATCTCGGCATTCTAATTTTTCTCCAAAAATAGAACAATAATTTGCAATATCTCCTTCTATTCCTTTATTTGGTGTTCCTATTAAAATTAATTTTTCAACCTTATCTGCCCCAAAAAGTTGAACATATCTTCTTGCAACCAAACCACCCATGCTATGTGCAATAATTATAACTTTTGGTCTTTCTGTTTTTATTTCAATATCTTTGATTAATTCATTTAATCTAATTGCATAAGCGTCTATTGTTTCACTTTTTCTTTGCACTAAAGTATAACTATCTGATTGTTTTAAAGAGTCATAATAATAACTTGCTTTTATTGTCAGTGGAACTGGAATTTTGCTTAAAAAATTATCTGTGGGGGATTCTGAATAAAGAGAAATTGCTCCTGCATTAAGATATCCTTCTGTTTCTAAATTTTCCTGAATTTTTGTAAAACCATCTAAATTAAATTCAACAGGAAGATTGCTATTAAAAGCATGACCATGTAAAAAAACAATTGGATAATTTTCTTTTGAATTTTTACATTCATTGGTAATGCAACATTCTTGACATTTTCCAAAAATACAGCATCTTGGAGAGGGATAATCTATAAATGTTTTATTTAATAATATTGTTTGATTAAATAACAGGGGATAGTTTATTAATTTAGGAACTTCTAATATAGAAATATTAGAAGGAACACTAGATTCCTTTAGATTTAGTAAAAATTTAGCAGTTTTATTTCGAGTATCTAAAACAGAAGATTCTGTTTTAATTATTTGAGAATTTGATGCAAATAAAATCAGTGTTTTGTTAAAATCTTTTATAAGATTATTTAATTCATTAGTTTGTGTTTCATTTAGTGATTTGGATTTTAAATTGATTAAATCTAAAGATGTTTTATTCAAGATATTTACCAAAAGATTATATTTTTCAATAGAATTTATTATAATTTCATTAAGGTATTTGAACTGCTCTTCTAAGTTATTTATATTTTCATAATTTTCAATTTTTGTTTGAAGAAGATTATATTCTTGATTTTGCCATAAGCTATTAAGATCTTCTGATTTGTTTTTATTTTCATTTATTAAATCTATTAAATCAGCAGTAGCATTTTCTGAAATATTAAATGTTAGTGTGTCATTAAATCTTTTAGTCAGTAAATCTAAATATTGCGTCTGATTGCCCATATAGTTTAATTCAAAAGAAATATTTTCCAATTTAATTTTTAAATTATTTATATACTGTTTATCTTCTTCTGTTAGATCATAATCAATAGTAAGTAAAATATTTTTTGTAGAATTTTCTTCTTGAGTATTGCACAAAATTGTTTTAGTGCTCTTGCATTCTATATCAAAACGATATAATTCTTGACCTGTTCCAAGATTTTCTTCTTGAATAGTATATTTTTTATTAAATGGAGTTCCTGGCTTTAAGCTAAAATCTGATTGATCTATTATTTCATTATTACTTATATCTTTAAACTGATAATTACATTCTGCTTTACAAAAAGGATTAGAAGTTATAACTGCTTTAAAATTTACGTCTGCTTGTTGATCCCTAGATAAAGAAAATTTATATTTGTCAGCAGAAAGCTGAACAATAGTATCATTCCCTAATAAAAAATTAATATACAAATATATTTTTGCTCCAAAGGCCATAATAAATATGATAAAAAATATTAAAATTATTAAAGATATTAAAGTATGCTTTTTCCAAAAAGTTCTCACTTTATCTGATAATTTTTTCAACCTCTTTCCCATGATAATACAAGAAGAAAAGATTATTTAAATTCAATGTTTTATAATAGTTTAATATCTCACAGATTCCATTGTAATATCTTGCACATTAGAATCTTTTGGAAAATCAATAACAAATTTTAAGACCAAGGCCATTTCTTCAGAGGTCATAAATTTTGTTCTGTCAACATCTCTCTTTCCCCAATAATTTGTATCCACTCCACCAGGCCTAACACAAGTTACCCTTATATTTTTCTTTGTTTCTTTAATATGCATCCTTAATCCTTGAGTATAACCTTCAAGTGCAAATTTCGAAGTGCAATATATCGGAGCAACAGGATTTGACTGAATTCCTGCTGGTGAAGAAACATTAATGATATGACCAGAATTATTTTTTTCCATTTGCTTTAAAATATTTTTAGTAAATAATACTAATCCTTTGATATTAGTGTCCATTATTTTATCATAATCTTCAATAGAAATTTCGTCCAGCTTAGTTGGAAAGCCAACCCCGGCGTTATTCACTAGAACATCAATAATGGGAAAATCTTCTGTAATTTTTTTAGATATTTTTTCTGCTTCTTCTGCGTTCATTAAATCACATGGATAAACCAAGCAATTTTTATTTTTTTTTGCAATTTCATCAAGAATTTCCTTTTTTCTTGCGAGGAGAATTAATTTATATCCTTGTTCAGAAAGAAGTTCTGCTGTTGCTTTTCCAATTCCAGAACTTGCTCCTGTAATAATTATTGTTTTTGCCACGACATCAACAAAATAATGAGATTTATAAATTTGCCTTTATTAATAATCTTATGAAAATTTATGTTATTTCAGGAGGACCTGGCACTGGAAAAACAGCCACAATAAACAAATTAAGGAAAGAATTTAAGATTTTACCAGAAACTGCAAGAAAAGTTGCAAATAAAGATAAAAGATTTATAGGAAAATCAATAAAACAAATAAATATGAAAGATTTTCAAAATGCAATTTTTTTACATCAGAAAAAAACAATTGAAAAATTAAAAAAATATAAACCATCAACCAATAACTCAATTATTTTTTCAGACAGGGGCCTAGGAGATACTATTGCATACTATAAAATAAATAATTTAGAAATTCCTCAAGAAGTTTTAGAATATGCAAAAAATTTTAGATATGATGAAATTTTTATTCTTGATTTTTTAAATTTTTATGCTCAAGATGAATTAAGACAAGAAAACAAAGAAGAACAAAAGAAAATTCATGAAACAATTATTAAAACTTATGAAGAACTCGGATATAAACCAATAATAATTCCTTTTTCGACAATAAAAAACAGGACAAATATTATAAAATCTTATTTAAAGTGAAAAAAATAATTGTTTATGGTTTATCCCATCTAATCATGTCTTCGGGCAAGAGTTCGTCATCTCTAACTCTTCTTGGTTTTTTAAATACATTACTATAATCATCAAACATATTTGCTATTAGCTGCCTATCATGAGAAAATTCATGTTGATTTAATGCACTAGTTAATGATAAAACAAAACCTGCGCCCGAATAATTTTTTTTAGAAGAAGTATACTCTTTTTCAGAAGAATAATGTTCTTTTTTATCCATTTTATTTAAAAGTTTGTAACCTATTTAAATATTTGCATAATGTTAAGTAAACTATCCAACCCAATATACAACTTTGTTGAAATAGTTTGTTCAAATGAACAAAGATACTATAATTGTCTAACGACAATTGAAATTAATTAATGTTAGAAGACGCCAGTCGACTTAATATTCTCACGAAGTGTAATAATTAATAAATAATAATTTTCCAAGATTTATTTAACACTTAAATTATTTCAAAAACTGAAAAAATTCTTAAAAAATCGCATACATATAACCATCACAATGTTTTTAAAGAAGAAGACTTTCTACTTTTTAATAAATTGTATTTATAGATGAGATAATCTCTTATCTAATCATTCTAAAAAATTTAAGTGTGACAACTATATAAATATTGTTGTCACAGACTTAAAAGGAGGATAAAAAAATGCCATTAGATTTTGCAAAAGAAGCGATACAGAACGCAGATAAGAACAGTATTAACTTTAGTGAGTTAAAAGCTGGAAAGGCTAATATCAAAGTTTTTGGTACTGGCGGATGTGGATGTAATATGGCTACTTGGCTTTTTAACAAAGGCATAAGTGGTGCTACTATTTATGGCGTTAACACAGATGCATTGCATCTTTCAATCACAAAAGTTGATGAAAAAATCCTTATTGGAAAAGAATTAACACGTGGTTTAGGATGTGGTGGTTACCCTGCAAAAGGAAGAGAAGCTGCAAAAGAAGCTATCAGCGACTTGAAGAAGGCTGTTTCGGGTTCGGATATGGTCTTTGTTCTAGCCGGAATGGGTGGTGGAACAGGTACAGGAGCTGTACCAGTAGTCTCTCAACTTGCTAAAGAAGCAGGAGCTGTTGTTATTGCTGTAGTTACAATGCCATTTGAAGCTGAAAAAGCTAGAATTGACAAAGCAGAATTTGGTTTACAAGAGTTAAGAGAAGTATCAGACACTGTTATTGTTCTTGACAATAATAGACTTGTAGATATTGCTGGTCAATTACCAATGGAACAAGCATTTGCAGTTGCAAATGAACTTGTTGCAACAATGATTAAAGGTATTGTAGAAACAATAACTTTACCTTCATTAATCAACTTAGACTATGCAGACGTTTCTTCAATTATGAAGAATGGAGATGTAGCAGTTATAGGTATTGGTGAAGATAATAGCACATCCAGAGTAGATACTGCTGTTCAACAAGCTTTGACACACCCTCTTTTAGATGTAGATTATAGGGGAGCAACAGGTGCGTTAATTCACATCACATGCGGCCCAGATATGAAGCTAGAAGAGTTCGATAATATTGGTAGACTTGTTACAGAACATTTGTCTCCTGAAGCACAAGTTATTATTGGAGCTAGAATTAACAAGGAATTCCAAGGAAGAATCAGAGTCATAACAATTATGACTGGTGTTAAGAGCCCGTATATCTTAGGAAAAGAGAGTTATTCTGATTATTCAGCCTCTGGAAAACGAGAAATGAATGAACTCGGCCTAAGAGATTTCAGTTAAGTAAACTCTGCGAAAATAAAAAATCCTAGGAGGATTTTTTAAGCCTTAAACTGGAAACGATAGATTATTCATCCAGTTTAAGCTAAAAGAGATTTTTATTTTTTGAAGACCAGCCCTGAAAAGGGCTGGCTTTTTCGATTTATTTCTAGAAAATTTGACCCAATAATATTTAAAAAGTAAAAAAAAGACTAACTAAAATGGCAGTATATTCAAATAAAGAAAAATGCGAACGTTCAATAGTTTATGAACAGATGGGTAGTAGAAAATTAGTTGTTTGTGATAATATTGGAGAATGCCCTTATAATCCTTTTAACAGAGGGGCTGAAAAATTTACTTCTTCTGAAAATGAAAGAGAATATAGTGTCTGCAGAACTAATGGATTAATTATTAAAATTGAAAATTAAGATTATTATTGCACTTCGTTTTAATACTAAGTCACCTCGCGATTCCTGGTTATTTATTAATTACTAGTAATTTTCGTAAAAAATTCCATTAATCTTTTGCAAAGAACAAATCATTAATAATTTATTAGAATTTAAGCGTGTTCCATTTTGACTTTTGTTTTTGGCTCCATCATCTTGTTGCCGTATTCATCAAAAAAGATTACATTTTCTAAATCTGGCTTTGATTTTCTTGATTCTTTTACTTTTGTTTCATAGCCAATAGGGAATATTGCTTCAACAATCATTTTATCTGAGATTTTCAAAGCCCTTTTTATTTGTTCTTCTGAAAAATAACCTACCCAGCAAGTAGCTAATCCCATTGAATTTAATTTTAATAATAGATTTTGAATTGCAGCTCCTGCTTGCTGTCTTGAAAATTTTTTCCCAAAATCATCACCATAGGACATTATTGTTTTTGAATCATTAGAAACCGCAACAACAACATATTGCGCCTGGCTAACAAAACTTTGCTGACATGCTTCTTGCAATTCTCGTATTTTTTCTTTATCACTAACTAAAATAAATTTCATTGAAAAAGTATTCCCGGCCATTGGAGCAAATCTCACAAAATCGATTGCTTTGATAATATCTCTCCAATCAGGTTTTTTATTAGAATATCTTCTCACACTCTTTCTTGTTTTAATTGCCTTATCGAGGTCCATGAATTATTTAAGATACAGGGATATAAAAATGTATTTATAGAATAAATTTTAAATGAGTTTTTCAATAAAAGATGTAACTTTTAAGTGATTACAATAATAAAGCTTATAAACCCCGCCTGATAACTCTTTTTAAGAATTAAATTTAAAGAAATTGCTCAAAACTTTTGAGAAATTTTATTTGAAAAAATAAAAAATCCCAATCACAACAAGTTGCAAGGTATTTTTTAAATGTCAAGAATTTACGAATTCTTGAGCACACTCCAAAACAAAATTCTCCAAGGAGAATTTTTCAAAGTTTTGGATGCCTCCAAATAGGAACGAACACGAATATCATAACAGGCTACAGATATTAAATCCATTTGGAGCAATAAAAAAGTTTAAAAAGGCATACGGATTGAAGTTTAATTTTAAAATAAAAAATGAAAAAAAATTTATTAAATCCGTATGAATTGTTTAGCAATATTGATAGGCATACCTCTTTTAAAGAAGATATTGTCTTTTGGCTAGGATTACGAACTTCAGATTTTGCATCAATACAATTTATTTATCCTGATGGAATTGGAAGTGCTAAATATGGAAAAGATTCTTTATTAATTGAAAAAAAATATAAAATTATTTCTGCAGAAAAACATACAAAAACTAGAACTGATTCTGATATGACTGAACTTGAGCCCTATTTAACAGACTTTTTCTTATCATTTAAAAAACAACCAATCCATATCATAAGTTATCATTCAATCCCTTTTTTAGAAAATTTAGCAGCTAAATTCCCAAATATAAATTTACTTAACCCAAAATATTCTATAAAAAAATATCTTGACCAAAAAACAATTGTAAGAAAAGAATTAATAAAAAGAGGAATAAATTGCATACCTGGACTTGAAACAATTGTAAAAGATAAATATCAATTTGATGAAATTGCAAAAAAATATGATACTCCATTTATTGCACAATTTGATGAATCTGCTTCTGGTTCAGGAGTTCATTTAATAGAAAATCATTCTGATTTTTCTGAATTAATTCTTAAAAATAGTGGAAAGCCAGTAAATTTTTTGAAGTATATTCACGGAGAAAGTATGAACATTAATGCAGTAAGAACTAGAAATTTTGTTGTTTTATCAGAACCCTCTTTTCAAATAATCGGGCAACCATCATGCACTAAAAGGAAATTTGGATATTGTGGCAATGATTTTAACATTGGGGGCAAAATATCTGAAGAACATATAAAAGAAATATTTAATATGTCAAAAAAAATTGGAGAGTGGCTTGGTTCGCTAGAATATTATGGGGTTTTTGGCATAGATTTTATTACAGATAAAAAAAATGTTTATTTTACTGAAATAAATCCAAGATTCCAAGGGTCTACCTCTTTATTGACAGATAGGCAGATAGAAATGGGAAAAATTCCTCTTTCTTTTTTTCACCTTGTTCCATATTTAAACGGACTTTCAGTTGATGAAGGGGCTATTCAAGAGTATAATAAAACAACAAATACCTTGAAAGCATCACAGATATTACTCCATAATATTTCTGGAAAAGATAGTATATTAGAATCATCAATAAATCCTGGGAGATATAGATTTGAAGATGAAGAATTAAAATATCTTGGACCAGCAAATTTTTTAAGTGAAACAAAATCTTGGGATGAAGTTGTTCTTGCAGGAGACATCCCTGTAAATGGTACAAGAGTTCTTAATGATTCTGATGAAATATGTAGGATATATACCTATAATGAAACACTTGATAAAGGGGGACGAGATTTAAATGCAAACACAAAAAAACTTGTGGATGCAGTTTATTCTAAATTCAAATTTAAATAATAAAATGGAAAATAGACAAATAGAAAAATTAGATTCAAGAATATTAGGATTAGTGACAAAATTAAATGAGAATGTCCCAGAATTTAAAGAATCTTTAAAACAGAAAAAAGTATATGTTGATGAAGATCCTGAAGATGTTTCTATTTATCCAAGAGTAATAAGTAGAAAAGAACATCAAGAAATGGAAAGGATATGCAGAGATATAACTAACAGTGCTTTTTCAAATCTTTCAGAATATATTAAAAATCCTGCTAAATTAAATCAAACTAATCTTAATAATTTAGTAGCTGAACTTCCACTAAACCAAAAAATAATATCAGGTAATGCTCGATATGACTTTTTAAAACAAGGAGAGCAAGTTAAATTAATTGAAATGAATATGTTAAATGTTGGTGCAATAATTGAAGCAACAGAATCTTGTTCTTCAATATTCCAAATTTGCCCTGAACTTGCAGAAGAATTTTATTTTAAATCTCCCGTAGTTGGCATAAAATCAAGATTAGATAAAGCAAAAGTATTATCGCTTATTTTATTGACTAGAGAAAATTATTCAAAACAGCAATCAGATAGTTCAGATAGACAGTATATAAAAAATTCTTTATCCCCTATTGAAACTTTTATTGTTCCAGAAAATGAATATCATGAAATTAAATTCGATAATAAAAATGTTTTATTTAATGGCCAAAAAATAGATGGAGTATATTTAAGACATTTGGATGGAACAGATAATGCAATATTTGAATATAATGATTTTTGCAAAAAACTCTGCTCTTCAGATATATTTATTATGGATCATTTTAAAACTCTTCTTTTAGAAGATAAAGATTTAAGATTTTTGACAAAAATAAATCCAAAACTTGGTCAGTATATTCCTAAAATTTTTAATGTAAATGAAGTAGATCCTTCTTCTTATTCCGAATATGTTTTAAAAATAAGAGATATGCATTGTGGGGCAGGAGTTATAATTTCTCCAACTTCAATTGATAAAAAAAATGCAATACTTCAAGAAAGAATACATACAAATAAATTTCCAATAAAAACTATAGAAGGAAAAGAAGGAATTGCAACCTATGATACTGGAATTTATGTTTCATATTCCTATGATTTGGAAAAAGAAAAATTAATAGATTATGGAATTTCTGGATATCTCACAAGATTTTCTTTAGAAAAAGACATAGTAAATTTATCTCAAGGGGGAGGATTAATTCCTACACTAATTGAAAAATGAACCCTATAACTTTTATTGGTTATTTTAAAAAACCTTTTGATTTTTGCTATATGAGTGATAAAATGCTAGTTGAATCTATGCAAAAGTGTAAAAGAAATAATTTTTTATATTGTGACTGGAATGATATTAATTCTGGACTTGAATGCAATGCTTTTGATACAAATAAAGGTAGAATGATTAATCACAATCTAAAAGATTCTGAAGTAGGTATAATCTTAGAAGTTCCAACAAGAGCTTCAACTCATGTAAAATTTGAAAAAGTAATGCCTTTATTGGAAAAGATAGCTTCTGAAAGACTACCAATAATAAATCCTGCAGAATCTTTTTTAAATTTTTCAGATAAATCCTATATGTTTAAATTTCCAGAATTACCGTTTCCAAAAACAGAATATTTAGACCAAAATTCTAATTTATCTAGGATATTAAGCAATTTTGATAAAGAAATTATTTTAAAGCCCCTAGATGGAGATGGCGGATATAAAGTAGAAAAAGTTCAAAATAATGTTGAATTAGTTAGAAATTATTTAAATAGTAATGCTTCAGATGGTCCTTTTTTAGTTCAAGAATTTTTAAAAGATATTAACTTAGGAGAAAAATCTTTATTTTTCTTTAATAAAGAATTTAAATATGGAATTTTAAAAAGACCTAAAGAAGAAAAAGAATTTCACTGTAATGAGGGATATTGTTTTCCATTAGAAGAATATTTTCCATCAAATGAAGAGCTAAAAATTGCTAAAAATGCACTTTTTACAATGAAATCTCATTCAATGTTTGAAAGAGTTGATATGACTCATTCTAATAAAATTATTGAAATGACTTTAGATTGTCCCGGGTTATATATTATTGCAACAGATAACAATAATAGAGATTATTACAGGCCAGGATTTGAAGATAAAATTGGCAAATGGTTTTATGAACTTGTTGATGCTACATTATTAAATCAGAAAAAATAATAAAAATCAAAAAAATGGTAAACTTAGAAAAAATATTAAGACACATATTGGGAAAAGAAGAAACTCATAAAGTAACTTATGCAAAAAATAATGGCCCTAGAGACATTTGCCCATATAAAACCCCTGCACAAGAAAAAAAGAAAGATTCTAGCTCGTTTTTAACACATCAAGATTATGATTGTATTTCCTGTAGCGGATATAATAAGCATTGCGAGAGATATTCTGGGAAATAAATTTTTATTTCTTTTCAAAAAATTTACTTATTTCATTAAGCATTTCAGGGGTGATTTTTTGGATTTGATAAAAATCTTTTGGAGAGATTATTGTCCAATTATTAGAACTATTCCATTCCATACTACCCCCGCAAAATTCTCCTTTTGCCTTAGTCCTATAATGAATTCCAAGATCTATACAATAATTTGCTTTATAACTGTTCCAATTATTACCCATGGTTGGCTTAGAACCATTTCCCCATTTCCATCCCCCACATTCATAAACTCTCATTAAAGTATCATAATCTTCTTGAGTTGAAGTATTAACTGCTGTTTCTTCTAAAGGAGTTAATTGTATAATTGGCTTTCCATCTGCATCTTTTTCAACTAAGCCAATTTTTATTTCATGATAGCTTGGGCAATTATAATTATTCGGGTAATGCTCTGGGTCATAATCTCTAGTGCAATCTTTGCATAATTTTGTTTGTCTATGGAGGCAATCTTTTTTTGTTGGACTTTGTTCTTCTATTTTTAATATTTCAGCAAAACTATGTTCATTAAGAAATTGTGTATAAAAATCATTTGATTGTTCGTCTGTCATTTTATTAAGAAGCATCTTCATTGCTGTCCAATAATTTATATTTCAAAATTGTTCTAGAAGTTAGAGAATAAATGTCATGATATTTTTTGCAGGTTTTTTCACATTTTACACATTTTGGATCTAATTTTTTATCTGTTTTTTCATCATATAAAGCACCTGAATAATTAGTTATAAGAATTATATTTTTTATTTCTGGCTGTGTTGCTGCATCTTTTATCGCAGCATTAAAACATTCAAAAAGGGATTTTCTTCTTGCTTCTTGTGATAGTTGTTCTAAATTTTCATCTGTTGAAGAAACAATTTTTTCAATATTTTTTATGGGTTGCCCAATAGTTGTCTGCCCCATGTCTACTAAATCTTTTTTCCCATTATGCCCTAAAAATTGCCTATAATAAATTTTAACATTAGTATCTATTTTATTTTCTTTTATATATTCATCAATGAGCTTATAAAATTTCTTTGCCTCATTATCCAATTCTCCTCTTGCTATTTTTTCCGGATTAGGTTTATTATTTATTCCAATTAATCCCATTCCTAATGCCCCTGTTCCAAATATCCCTAATCCTATTATCCCAAATTTTTTTAAAAATTGTCTTCTATTTGTTTCAGGTTTATCAGAATAAGTGTCTTCTTTAATTTCTGCAACAGATTCTGGCCTGGATTTTACTATTCTGCATTCTTCTATAATTTGAGAATCTCTTAACAAATCTTTAAAACTATTTTTTTCCATCAATTCTGCATAAAAATCATGAGGTTGTTCTTCGGTCATTTTATAAGCTGGTGTCTACTTTTTTTAATTTAATATTTCTTTGAGCTAATATATTATAAATCCCTGTATCTATCATGCCATCCCTTATCCAGATTACTTTTAAATTTTTTAATTGAAGTATCCATTTTAAATCAGATTCTTTAATACCTGGCAAATCAATTTTTTCTAATTTTGACAAATTTGCCATTGAATCTGGAAGAATAATATTATAATTCCATAATAAATAAAGTTCTTTTAAATTAGTTAAATTTCCTATAGTTTCAGGTAGTTTTGTAAGTTCATTGTTATTTAAATTTAAATATTCTAAATCAGTTAAATTACCAATAGAATCTGAAATTTTCTTAAGCCCCCAACTAGCTAAAGAAAGTTTAGTGACTCTGTGAGTGTTTTTATTAATTTTAAAATTCTTTTTTTTATACCAGGGTTTTGCAAGTTCTTGTTGGGGTGTTGAATAAGCTAAAGACCAAATTTCTTCAAGAACTTTATAATCTTGATAATAAATCGAAGTATTTTTATTAAGATATTCAAGTTTGCTTTCATAAACAACAATAGGCAAATCCTGCGGGTTTGCAACTCTTGGAGATTGAGCTTGATGTAAAAGACTTGAAAAATTGCTGTCATTAATTCCCAGAACTTCTAAATAATCTAGTTTTGGTTGTGGAGAATTTTTATAAGAATTATCCATTTTATTCACCTGCCGGATTTTCAGATTTTCCTTTTTCTTTTTCCCTTATTTCTCTAACTAAACTGTGTGTAACTTCATCTAATGTTGGCTGGGTGATATAAGCCCTTGTTCTAAAAGTATTTGCTAATACTTTTTCTGAAAATTCTTGGTCTACCTTTTCAATTCCTTCAACAAAACGGCCAATAACATCTAAAAATGGCTTTGGCAAATCCATATCTTTAAGAAAATCTGCCTGCCTTGTTGTTACAATTTCATAAGTATTAATTATTTCTTGTATTTTTGTTGTTTCTTCAATTAATCTTTCTCTTATGACTTCAAAAGAATCCATTAATTCATTGCAACTTTCAGCTAAAGAAGAGTATGAAAGCATACTTTGTGCAAGAGGGATATCATTTTTAATTTCCAAGTATCTTTTACTTAACAAACCTAATCTTTCTTCTCCTTTTGACATTAATGTTTTTACTAAATCCCTTTTTTGATCTTCTGAAATATTTTCTTTCTTCCTTTTTTCTTCTACTACACTATCAATATGAACTTTTAATTTTTTAGGAGTTGTGTGAAGTTCATGAAGAAATCTTAAATCTCTTTCAACAGTTTGTTTTTCATCTTGATAATCTTTAATTTTATCTTGTAATCCAGAAATACCTTTAGAAATTGTATATATTAAATTTGAATGACTATTATAAGAATTTTCTATAATTTTTTGAAGAGAGCTTAATTCTTCTTTATCACTAATTAACATTCCTGCAATTCTTGTTGTTTCATTTTTATCCACAGAATCAGTATTTCTCAATACATTCCAAAAAGTAGTATAAGATTTCAGCATTTTTTCAGAATCTTGTTTTAATTTTTCAATTATTCTATTAACTTCTTTTTTTCCATTGTCATAAGAAGCCAAATAATTTTTATATGAAGTTTCAAATCCTTGTTTCATCCTTGCTAATTCAGCATCCTTAGGAGTTTCGCTTATTGTTTCAGTAGAATATACTCTGCATATGTGCTCTATTCTCTCTAATATTGGAGTTTCTAAAACTTTTGATTCTAAACCTAATGCTGAATTTTTTTCTGGTTCTGCCATTTTATTCTTTAAAACTTTAATTATAATTATTATTGAATTATTCTTCTACTTCTTCTGCAGATTCTGGTTTTTTTCTAGAACTCTTTTTTGATTTTCCTAAAGTAGCTATTTCTTCAAAATCTGCATCAGAGACTATGGGTTGAGGAATTGGTCTTATTTCAGTATTTTTTTCTTCGTTAATTGAATCCCTAACTGGGGGTAAATAAATTTCTCTTCTTGAGGTTAATCCTTCAAGAGTATTTCTTTTAGGTTCTTCTAATTCAAAAATTGATTTTCTATTTACTACTTGTTGTTGAACTTGAGTTACTCTGTCTTGCAAATAATCTGTTGCTTGAGCAATTCTTACATTAACTTTTCCAGAAAATTTTGCTTGTTCCTCTAAAAAATTAACTGTTCTTTCAACTCCTGACAAAGCATTAATTTCTGCTTTTTGTGCCCCTATTTCTCTTAAAATATAAGGAACTTGCACATTTACAAAATTTTCTGCCTGATCTACTGCTTTTCTTGATTCTCCTAAAAGATTAAGCAATTGGCCTACTCTTTTAATCTGGTCATTTGTAAGTCTAACATTATAATCAATATTACTTTCATGAGTTCGTAATTTTCCTAATTGTTCTCTAGCTTCTGCAATAGGTATTTCTAAAAAATCAAGTGCTTGTAATACTTCTTTATCAGTTTCCATTCCTTTTGAAGAATTTTCTTGTCTTTGTCTTTCTAATTCTTCATATTTTTCCTGTAATTGGATTAAACTTTGATTTAAACAATCAATATCATTTTCTAAAATAGGTCTGCTTCTAATATATTCTTCAATATTAGTTCTTAAGTCTGTTCTAAAAGAACTTAAACCTTTTTCATTTTTATTTAATCCATCTGATAAACTTTCAATATAACTTGGAAGTTGGGTACTGATTTTTTCAATTAATCCTAAGGTTTGTTTTAAAGTAGGATATTTATTTCCATGAACATAAAGAATAACTCTTTCTAACAATCCGCAGTTTTTATTATACATTTTTGCTAAAGTTGTTAAAGATTGTTTGTTTCTTTCTTGAGAATCAGATGTTTCTTTTCCTAGTAAAACTCGTGTTCCTTCCAATACTCTGCTCCCTTCTGCAACCTGTGCTTCAAGTTGGCTTGCCTGAGCTTTTATTCTTTCTATTGCCTCAATGCCTTCTTGTATTTTTCCATATACTTTATCTTGATTATATTCAGTTTTTGCATTACTATATTTTTCTCCAATTTCTGAAATTTTTGCTCTTAAATCTTCTAACATAATTTAGTCTAAGAATATGTATTTATAAATATTTCGTTTTGTTACTCTTTTATAATAACAGCATTTCGATGTAAAAAGATATACGCCTCGGAGAGGAGGGTAAAAAGGTGGGCAATTTCTTGAATTTCTTTGCTATTAATGCTAGAACTTAACAGACACTGATTTTATTGTCATTTAGTATTTACTTTTTATTTAGTTTTATTTAAACCAGTTGAATATTTTTTAAGCCTTCTTTAATTATCGGAATATCTTCTTTAACTGCTTTCCAAATTCTATTAAGGCTGGTTTGATAATAAAAATGGGTTATCAAATTTCTAAATTCTGAAATTTTAAACCATGGAACTTGTTTGTTTTTTTCTTTTAAAGACATAGGAATATTCTTTGTAGCTTCTCCGATTATTTCAATTCTTCGTATAACTGCATCTTGGACTTTCTCATCTTTTAAAAATTCTTCCTCGGATAGTCCTTTAGTATATTCCTCGATAAAAGAAATACATTCTTTCATATCATCTAAGAATAGTTTATAATCTCTTTTTATAATTCAATAGGAATTTCATCGTTTAGAATATTATCTTTTAACTCTTTTCTTATGCAAGAATATTCTACAATATCTACTTTTCTTCTTATTGCTTCTTGAAGTTGTATTTTTAATCCTGCCAAGGCTAATAACCCTGCCCAATCTCCTATCTCTATTAAAATATCAACATCACTTCCCTTCTTCTGCTCTCCCCTTGCGAAACTGCCGAAAATTCCTGCTTTTGTTACTTTATATCTTCTTAAAACAGGAGCTATCTTTTGCTTTATCTCTTCAATATTCTTGTTATTTTCCTCTTTTTTTATTTGCTCTTTAGCCATATTTTATCAAGTTATTTCAAATTTTTAAGGCTTTTGTTAGCTGAAAGTAGGATTTTATAATCGGCTCAAAAATAAATTTGAGACTTAAATAAAAAGTCGGTTACGCCTCGGAGAGATGGGTGTAAAAAGATGGGCGGTCTCTAGAAAATAGGTGTTATTGGTTAAATCTGTCTTTTAATTCTTCAAATTTCTTTCTTACTTTGAATATATCTTCTTTAGAGAGATTATCTATAATTGCTTCAACTTTCAAACAAAAATTTGGGGCTATCTCAGCCCTCTTAAGAATTTCGTCTGCACCAAAATCTTTATCATAGTAAAGTGAACCAACCCGTAGTTCTTTTGATTTCAATAATTCTTCATATATCTCTTTATTAATAATACTTAAATCAACAAAAAGAGATTTTAATGCAAAAATTGTGCAATCGTGTATTTCTGATTTTATTCCAACTTTCATAAACAATGCATAAACTATAAAATATTTTGCATAATAAGAAGTATCAAGAATCCAATCATTTTCCTGTTTTTCTTTTGCAGCATCAAGCATATTTAAAGCAGATTTTGATTTCTGTTTATATACATTTACAAGATTTTCATTCGGAAAAATAAGATTTAGGCCGCCTATTTTCCTAAAGCAAAATGCAAAGTCATTCTTCTCTTTTTTCATGATAGTATCTCCAAACCTCATTTATGAAGAAGTCGTGATTATATAAAATTATATGATTGTGAACAATTTCCTTGGCTAATGCTCCTTGCTTAGATAGCTGCTCTCTGAACTGGCTTAATCCCATTGAAACTAAATGAATCTCTTTATTGTAAGTTTTGCTTAAATCTTTTATTTTTTTCTTTTCACTTTCTTTTATGTGCCCGAGATAGATCAAATCAATATCACTCTTCTCTGAATGAGTTTTGGATGCATAACTTCCAAATAAAATTAAGCATCCATCTAAGTCAAGATTGATAAATTCTTCATAAATTTTTTTTAGAAAAAATTCTTTATTCAGCAACTCCAATGATTTTTTCTTTTCGCTGAAAGACAGAAATTCTCTTGCTTGATTATTGTTTAAATTAAGTGAATAGACTTTGCTTTTTCCAACTTCTTTTGAGATAAGGATCTTGCCTTTTTCCAATTCTTTTAAATGAGGCAACAGGCCAACATGGCTTTTCCCCACCAAACCAGCCATCTGCCTTATATGAAATTGATTCAGATAGTTATTATTATACAAACCAATAATATCTAAATTTATGTTGTTAATATTTTCTACCATATGGTAATTTAATATACCATTATTTATAAATGTTATTGTTTGTTGCCAAAACTAAATGAGCGCCTCGGAGAGAGGGGTGTAAAAAGTTATACAGTTAGGGTTTTAGACCTCTCCAAGACTTCCAAATCCCGCTACCCGGATTCGAACCGGGAACACTGCGGGTTCTGCTAAACATAAACCCTTGTGTTATGAGCTTATC